>JBKPAK010000027.1:0-13597 GCA_046726415.1 Candidatus Methylomirabilota bacterium | reverse complement strand
ACCCCGTATGGTCCGAATACTCGGCGGAGCGTCACCCGGTACACGGGCCGGGTTGAGGCACGGTACGATCAGCCCATGACGACCGATGTCACCCTGTCCCGGTCAATAACCCCATCTGCTCGTCCTACCTGAACTTTCTTTACCGTCTCCACCGCTGATCCGGTAGGTCTCGACCAAGACGCCATGCCGGATGCCGGGGGGGGGCCGCGATGGTTCTCGTGACGGGTTTAGGAACCTTCCTTCACGCCGTGTTCTTTGGGTCAGCGGCGATCGCCCTTGAGAACATGGCGCTCCGCCATCAACTCCTCGTCCTTCAGCGGTCGGCCGGCCGACCACGTCTGTCTCAGGGGGACCGGATCTTCTGGGTCTGGCTGTCAGGCCTGTGGGCGAGCTGGCGGTCCAGTCTCGTCATCGTGCAACCGGCCACAGTACTGGCCTGGCACCGCAAAGGCTTCCGGCTCTACTGGCGCTGGAAGTCCAGGCCCAACCCGGTCGGCCGCCCGAGACTCGACGCGGAGCTTCGCGACCTGATCCGACGCATGGCGCGGGAGAATCCGACGTGGGGCCGCCGGCGCATTCGGGCGGAGCTGGCCCTTCTCGGCTACGAGGTCGCCGAGCTGACGGTCGCCAAGTACATGCGCCGGACGTCGCCTCGGCCGTCGCCCACGTGGCGCGCCTTTCTCGCCGCGCATGCCCGAGACATCGTCGCCATCGACTTCTTCGTTGTCCCCACGATCACCTTCCACCTGCTGTTCGTTTTCGTCGTCTTGCGGCATCACCGCCGCGAACTTCTCCACGTCAACGTGACGGATCACCCGTCCGCAGCCTGGACGGCCCGGCAGGTGATCGAAGCGTTCCCGGAGGAGACCGGCCCGAAATTCCTACTTCGGGATCGAGACTCGATCTACGGCGAGGCCTTCACTCGGCGCGTCGACCACATGGGGATCCGCCAGGTGATCACGGCCCCCAGAGCGCCCTGGCAGAACCCCTTCGCGGAACGGGTGATCGGCTCAATCCGTCGCGAATGCCTCGACCACGTCATCATTCTGAGCGGGGCCCATCTCTGCCGCGTCTTGCGCGCGTATCTCGCCTACTACAACACCACGCGGCCACACCAATCGCTTGACACAGTCCCCAGCCACGAGTCGTCGAACCCTCGCCACGTGGCCGGATCATCGCCATCCCTCAGGCAGGCGGACTCCATCACCGCTACACTCGCGTCGCCTGATCGTGGTCGGCCGGCGGGCCAGCCGTCGCCCGCTCGTGCGATCCACCCTGACTGGCATGGGTAATCTGCACTCCAGTCCTCGGCGGCCATCAACGCGACAATCCTGATCACACTCAATACGACGTGGATGTGGTTCCAGACGTTCGCGCCAAGTGTCAGGCATTCTCAACGGCTGGCCGATGAGGTTTCTGACCGGCACAAGGGGTCAGCAGGGAGACCACGGCGTTGCGGATGCCCATGTCGGCGGAGACGACGAGGTCTTCGGCATCCTTGACCGTCCCGCACACCCCGTGATCCACCGTCACCTTGAGCTTCTTGACCTCGACGGCGCCGCCCGCCAATCGGATGGTGCCCTTGATGGTCCCGGCGACGGCCGGCCCGGCGACGCCCCAGGTGACGACGAACCCCAGGAACGCAGCCATCGTCCTCGCGGTCGTGCGCATGGCGATCCCTCGCGTCTCGATGAAGTGCAGCGAGCTTAGCGTCCGCCGGATCACCGGTCAAGGGCGCGCATCACATCAAAATTTCGGTTACCGAGACCGAGGTCGTAGATCGGAAGCCACGGTTACCCACTCTGAGTCGAGGGAGGAGCCCGTGACGCGACCGGCCCTGCGAGAGTACGCCGCCGTGCAGTTTCGGGCACCGCGTCGACCGGAGAATTCGGTTGACAATCGTTCGAGGCTGGCATGAAGTCCGTTGGTCTGTATTCACTGTCGCGAGGAGGTGTCCATGGAGCCAGTCGCCTCGACGCCCCCGGAGCCGATCGCTGGCAACACCGGTCGCCGCCGGTTCCTGTAGCCGTTCGCGCGACGGCCTCGGACCGGCGGCTCAGCGTTTCTTCGGAGCCGTGGTTCCACCCACACGTCTCCGAGCGGGGCGCCAGGTCGGGCTGCCCCGCGACGTGCGCGCTGGTCAGCGACCAGTCACCGCAGCCGGCGGCGCCGCGAGCGCGCGGACGATCTCGACCATTTCGGCGTGCGCCGCAGTGCGGGGGTCACTGAACGCCTCGAGGGCGTTCGCCTCGGTCAGGCGACTAAGCCGGGTCAGCAACCGAATGCGCTGGCGGCGCGTCAGCTTCGCCTGCGGGAGCGCCAGCGGAAGAAGAGGTGGTACAGCTCGCCGTCGCCAAACAGCCCGTTGAGCTCGTTAATGGTGACATAGATGAGGAATAGCACCATCAACCAGACCTGGATGGTGAGGAAGCGTGGCCACGAAAAACGGTCGACCAGGTGCTGCGGGAAGTCGACCAGCGCGCCCCCCTCGTGGAGGAAGTGCAGCAGCCCCTCGCCGATCCGTACCAGGAACACGCAGGCCCAGTAGATCGCCGCCTTGAAGAGGATCGGCTGCAAGAGCGGCGCGCCGTCGAAGCGCCGCATGAACGGCATGTGGTCCATGACCAGCACGGCCTTGGCGACGAGCAGGGCGGCCATGGTGGCCACGAGGAAGCCGCTGAACTCGATGTTGTGCTCCTGCAGGATCATCTGCTTCGTCCAGAGGATCAAATTGAAGCCGATGAAGAAGAAGATCGTCGGCGGCAGCAGGTGCTTCATCTGGTCGACGTACCAGGCGAGCGCGCGGCGCCAGAAGGGTGGCTTCGCACCCGCGGGGACGGCGATGGTCGTCTCCGCTCACGATGATCTGCACGGTCTTCCGGGTCCCCCGCTCCAGCGTCTATGCGGCCGCGACGCCGCGGCCCGCCGCTGCGCCCGGGCCGGGCAAGCGAGGGCCGAAGACCGGCACGAGCGACGCGGCGATCGTCGAGGGCATTCGCGCGGTGTTGGCCGCGACCCCGTTTCACGGGGAGGGCTATCGCAAGGTGCGGGCGCGCCTGGCCCATCGGGGACTCGCCGTCGGAGGAAAGACGTGCTCCGGCTGATGCGGGCCCACCACCTCTTGGCTCCCCGCCAGCTCGGGGCGCCGAATGGGAATCCGGCGCACGACGGGACGATCACCACTACGCGGCCGGCCGAGATGTGGGGGACGGATGCGACCCGGTTCTACACGGAGGCAGACGGGTGGTGCTGGTTTTTCGGAGCGATCGACCATCATCTCGATGAGCTCGTCGGCTGGCACGTGGCGAAGCTCGGCGATCGCTGGGCGGCCCTCGAGCCGCTTCGGCAGGGGGTGCGGCACGCCTTCGGGGCTTTCGGCAAGGACGTGGCCCGGGGCCTCGCCGTGCGCTGTGACTGGGGGCCCCAGTACATCGCCGATGCGTGGATCAACGAGGTGAAGTGGCTGGGCATCACGATCAGCCCCTCGTATGTGGGGGAGCCCGAATGCAACGGGGTCATGGAGCGGTTCATTCGCACACTGAAAGAGCAGTGTATCTACCTCCACCGGTTCCCGAGCCTGACGGAGGCCCCGCGGATCATCGGAGAGTTCATGGCGCGGTACAACGCCGAGTGGATCATCGAGCGCCTTGGGTATCGGACCCCGGCGCAGGCACGGGCCGACGCGCAGCGGAGGGCGGCATGAGGCTGGTTGCCGGTCACGGACTGAAAATCGAGGGCCGCATTTGGCTCAGGCTCGACGATCTCAGTGGGGGCCGCTATCTCGATACCCCCTCCAATCGCGATTCCAATGCGTCTCATCACTCACACCCTGGTGTCCAGGAAACCGGGTGCGGTACACCTACACCGTGCTGCGGCTCGTCGCCGAGTGCGGCGACGACATGAGGAAGTGGCCGACGGCGAAGCACTTCACATCCTGGCTGACCTTGGCTCCGGGGAACAAGATTTCCGGCGGCCGGCTGCTCAGCTCGAAGACTCGCCGATCCTCGAATCGCGCCACCGCGCTGCTACGGATCGCGGCGGTCAACGTGGGCAAGACCCACACCGCTGTCCTGGTCAAAAACTCCGTTCGGCCCACCTCGCTTGAACTTACGCCACACCCCCCTCTCTACCGCGTAGAGTCGAGACACCGACGCGACCTCTGGGCCGGGGGCCACCATGATCCCACTATTCGCTCTCTCGACGCTCCTCCGTGCGTTGCTCCTCGGGTCGACGGCCATCGCCCTCGAGAACGTGGCTCTGCGCCATCAACTTGCCGTCCTCCAACGCTCCGTTCGCCGACCCCGCCTGTCGCGCTGGGATCGGATCTTCTGGGTTTGGCTGGCTCGGTGCTGGGCGGGCTGGCGATCCAGCCTCCTCATTGTCCAACCCGCCACGGTCCTTGCCTGGCATCGCCAGGGCTTCCAGCTCTACTGGCGGTGGAAGTCCCGGACGACCCGGTCGGCCGCCGAAGGCTCGGCGCCGAGATTCGCGACCTGATCCGACGCATGGCTCGGGAGAATCCCACCTGGGGCCGACGGCGCATCCAAGCTGAACTCGCGCTCCTCGGCTACCACGTCGCCGAACTGACCGTCGCCAAGTACATGCACCGGACCTCGCCGCGGCCGTCACCTACGTGGCGCACCTTTCTCGCCACTCGCGCCCAGGACATCGTGGCTATCGACTTCTTCCTCGTGCCCACCCTCACCTTCCGTCTGCTCTTCGTGTTCGTCGTCCTGCGCCATCACCGCCGTGAACTCATCCATATCAACGTCACGGACCATCCAACGGCAGCCTGGACTGCGCGGCAGATCGTCGAGGCATTCCCAGACGATGCGGCTCCTACCTACTTGCTCCGTGATCGCGATCGAATCTATGGCGCTGAGTTCGCACGGCGAGTCGAGCGGATGGGGATTCGTGAGGTGCTCATCGCCCCACGCGCGCCCTGGCAAAATCCCTTCGCCGAGCGGGTCATCGGCTCAATCCGAAGAGAGTGCCTCAACCACTTCCTCGTCCTGAACGAGCGGCACCTCCACCGGCTCCTGCGGGCCTACCGCGTCTACTACAACGCCTCGCGCCCACATCAAGCGCTGGACCAGAACAGCCCACACCCACGGGATAGCGAGCCCCCTTTTCTCGGTCGGATCGTGGCGATTCCGCATCTCGGCGGACTCCATCACCGGTACCAGCGCGCCGCCTGACACCAGACGCCCCGAGCCAACGACGGCTGGCTCGGGGCCACTGCCCCGCTGATCTCGCAGGTCCAAGACCCGGCCTTCTGGGGCAACGTCGTTCCCGTCGTGGCCCCCCGGTCTTGCTCCCTGGCCGGCCGAGCCCCGTTTCGCGCTCCCGACGTCCGCCCACTTGGCGCTGCTGAGGTTTCTGACCGGCACAGGTGTGTCCTTGACTCGGCCCTGAGCGAGAGCCACGATCGGCCCCGGGGGCCGGGCGAGAGCCCGGCGCCGTGCGGCGCTCGGCCCCGGGTGACCAATGGGGGCCTACCTGGGATGCGGCATGGCCGCGCCGCGGGTGCATGGCCCGCGGCGGCGTTCGAGCGCAGGCCCGGTCGGAAGCGTGCCCGCGCACCTCGGCAGTCGCACGCTCGGCGCGCGTGGCGCTCCCCCCGCGAGGAGGACGCACCCATGAAGCCGTTCGATTCGCTGAGCAGGTTGGTACTCGGGGTGACCTTGGCAGCGTTCTGCGCGGCCGCGCCCGTCGACGCGCTCGCGAAGGACAGAGTGGCCCAGGAGGAGTGCGCGACGCTTGCCGCGGAGATCGCCAATGACACGCAGAGGAAAGACCGGGTCGGGAAGGCCACGCTCATGTCGGCGACGTGGACGCCGGCGTCGACGACGCTGCCCGCGCACTGCCTGGTGCTGGGCCACGTGACCACGGGCGACAAGCGGGAGGGCTTCAACCACGTCAACATCGAGGTGAGGCTGCCGGAGAGCTGGAACGGCAAGTTCTACATGGGCGGCAACGGCGGCTTCGCCGGCTCGTTCCAGGGCAACCTCTCCGTCCCGCTCGGCCGCGGCTACGCCACGGCGCGCACGGACACGGGCCATCAGGGCAGCGCGATCGATGCGAGCTGGGCCCAGGACAATCCGACGAAGGTGATCGACTTCGGTTACCGCGCCGTGCACGAGACGGCCGTCGCCGGCAAGGAGCTCGTGCAGGACTTCTACGGCAAGAAGCCCCGGTATTCGTACTTCCAGGGCTGCTCGCGGGGCGGCGGCCAGGCCTTGATGGAGGCGCAACGCTACCCCAAGGACTTCGACGGCATCATCGCCGGCGCCCCGGCCTACAACTGGTCGTGGTTCATGATCGGCTTCGCGTGGAACGAGGTCGGGTTCTATCCGGGGCGTGGCAACCTCACCGCCTCCGTGCTGCCGCTCGCGAAGCTGCCGTACATCGAGCAGCAGGTCCTCGCCAACTGCGACGCCGTCGATGGCATCGCCGACGGCATCATCGACGACCCGCGGGTGTGCACCTTCAACCCCGACACCCACCTGGCCCGATGCGCTTCCGGCGACGAGGCCAACGCGCGGTGCCTGACGACGGCACAGCTCGATGCCGTGAAGGCGGTCTATGCCGGCCCGTCGAATTCGCACGGACAGATCTTCCCCGGATTCCCGGTCGGTGGGGAGAGCCAGCCGGGCGGCTGGAACACCTGGATCGTCGGCGCCGCCAACCAGTCCGGCGCCTATCCGAACCTGCACTACGCCTTCAGCGGCGATTTCTTCAAGTACCTCGCCTACCCGAACCAGGACGACGGCAGCTTCGACATCCACGACTTCGACTTCGAGACCGGGCCGCCCACGCTCGACTTCATCGGCGGCATCCTGAATGCCACGGATCCGAACCTCGACCGCTTCGAGCGCCGCGGGGGCAAGCTGATCGTCTACAACGGCTGGAGCGATCACGCCATCACCGCGCTCGGATCGATCGACTACTTCGAGGAGGTGGCGGCGGCCCTCGGCCAGGATCGCACCGACTCGTTCATGCGGCTGTATCTGGCCCCCGGCATGTTGCACTGCAGCGGCGGCCCGGGGCCGAACGAGTTCGACATGCTCACCCCCCTCGAGCAGTGGGTGGAACACGGCATCGCCCCGGGCGCCATCACCGCCGTGCACCGCACCGGCGGTGTGGTCGACATCGAGCGACCGCTGTGCGCGTACCCGCAGGTGGCGCGGCAGATCAACCCGGCGGGCAGCACCACGCAGGCGGCGAACTTCCACTGCGTCTCTCCGCAATAGCGCACATACCTGACGGCGCAGCAACGTGCGACGAGGCCGCTCCACGCGGGCGGCCTCGTCGCTCTCGTCCAAGGCGCAGCCGGGAGGTCTGCCCGATCCGCATCGTCGCGGCGTGATGCCATCCGGGCGATGAACCTCCGGTCCACGTGGTCCGCCGCCCTGCCGCTCGCGGCGCTCATCGCGATCGGCGCGGCGGGCTGCAGCCCGGTCGGGCCGGCCGAGCGAGCGGTTCCCCCGCGCGGGAGTGGCCGACGTACGGCGGCACGAACGCCAACCGGCGCTACTCGTCCCTCGACCAGATCCACCGCGACAACGTGAGCCGGCTTCGGATCGCGTGGCGGTGGCCGTCCCCCGACCGCGCGCTGATTGCCCGGCAGCCGGACATCCGGACGTGGGCGAACCAGGCGACGCCGATCATGATCAGCGGCGTGCTGTACGTCAGCACCTCGGCGAGCCAGGTGGCGGCCATCGACGCGACGAGCGGCCGCACGATCTGGGTGCACGACCTGCCGTTGACGGGGCCGGGGTGCCAGGCAGCGGTGTGCGGTCAGTCGGCGGGGGTCGGGTCGGCGAGAATAGATGTGATGAAAGCGGCTGGCCTCCCGCTCGACGTGGTGGCCTAAGCTGCCCCACAAGGGATACACGCGGTCAAGGCCGCAGAGAGGAGAGACCAGCCGTGGACCATATTGGCATCGACGTGCGCAAGAAGGAAAGCCAGATTTGTCTTCTGGCGGAGGCGGGTGAACTGGTCGAGCAGCGGATCCGGACGGAACCGGAGCGCTTCGCGGCCGTGCTCGGCGGACGGCCCCGCGCGCGGATCCTGATCGAGGCCTCGACGGACAGTGAATGGGTGGCCCGCTGCCTCGAGGGGTTGGGACATGAGGTCATCGTCGCGGATCCGAACTTCGCCCCGATGTACGCGACGCGAACGCGGAAGGTCAAGACGGATCGGCGTGATGCCCGCGCGCTGATGGACGCCTGCGTGCTCGGGGCCTACCGCCCGGCCCATCGGCTCTCCGATGCCCCGCGCCACGTGCGCGGCCGGCTGGGGGTCCGTGACGCCCTCGTCCGCACCCGCACCCGGTACATCTCGCTCATCCGCGCCCTGCTCCGCCAGCACGGCTATCGCGTGCCCTCGGGCAGTGCGCAGGCCTTCCTCCACCGCGTCGACGCCATGGCCCTGCCGGGCCCCGTCCGCTCGCTCATCGGCCCGCTGCTCGCCGTCATGCTGCCCCTCAACCGGCAACTCGCGTATTCCGATGACGTGATCGAACACCTCGCCGCCCAGGATGCGCGCGTCCGGCGCCTCCGCACCGTCCCGAGCATCGGGCCCGTCACCGCCGCCGCCTTCGTGGCCACTCTCGACGATGCCCGGCGCTTCCGCCGCGCCCATCAGGTCGAAGCCTACCTCGGCTTGGTGCCGGGCGAGTTCAGCTCCGGCGAGCATCAGCGCCGGGGGCCCATCACCAAAGCGGGCCCCGGCCGCGCGCGCTGGCTGCTCATCCAAGCCGCGGTCTCGATTCTCCGCCGCCGGCCACCCGAGGCCGAGGCGCTGCGGACCTGGGCCCTGCGCATCGCCGCCCGCCGCGGCAAGCACGTCGCCGTCGTCGCCCTCGCCCGCCGCCTGGCGGGCATCCTCTATGCGCTCCTGCGTGACGGCAGCGTGTTTCAGTCCCGCCACGCCGTCGGTGTCCTCGGGGCGGACGGGGCACTCCACGCACGGGCCGCCTATGAGAGATGACCAGAAGTCCAGGACAAGGATTTCTCGGTTAACTGAAGAACGCACGATCCGAGAATCGAACCCGACCGACCCATCACGCGGTGACCACCCCCACGATGTCCATGACCGTGACCGCCTCGGTCTCTCGCAGGTTCGACGGGTGGGTGAGCGCGAGTGTCGACTTGGCTGCCGTCGCAGAGCCGCTGGATAGATGGCGCTCCCACCCTTCGAATCCCCTCATGCGCCGGCGCGGCCTCAGGCCTCGCCTTCTGACGAGCGCGAATAGAAGGCTGATGAACCTCGCGAGACTCGAGCGTGCCTCGTCACGGTCCAGGACTGCATGCCACAGCCAGACGACGACACACACACACGGGAAAAAACGCTGGCGACTTGACACGGCCAGCCGCTTTCATAGAAGTCGACATCAACGCCCTCCGCCGCCGCTCCCCCACCGCAGGTCTCCTGTCCCCCTGCGTCAGCCCCAGCCCGGCACGCCGGAGCCCGCTGGAGCCGTAGGCACAGACGTCATCACGCACCCGGCCTACGGCCGTCACGGTATCGCCACGCAGTGTATGCGCGGGGGGCTGGTGCACCTGCAACGGTCCCGCTACGTGTCGGTGACATTGACCGATGGCACCGGCATCGCCGGGTTCTATCAGCGGTTCGGGTTCCAGGTCTGCGACGATGTCACCCAGAGATGGGAACGAGAACTTGAGCCGCTCACTCGAGAAACGAGCGAGACGGGACGACGGGCTGGCGGCGGGCGAGCGCCCGCCAGCCGCGAACGATGCGGTAAGTGACCCACAGGTACGTGACGAACGCCAGGATCAGTGCCAGGGGAGCCAGGAAGACCGTGGCGGCGAGCACGATGGCCGTGACCAACCAGCCGAGGGCGGCCCACAGGGTACGTATCTGCCATTGGACGTGCGGCTCGAGAAGCGTTCCCTGCACCTTCCCGCGCTGCCGATAGGCCATGGCGAGCGCCACGACGCCCGGCACGGCGAACAGGAGAGCGAGTGCCGACAGTGCATAGGTGACGTGGGCGTTCACGACCAAAGAGTCGGCCGCCGGTTCGAATCGAGCCGCGTGAGCACGTGCATGCTCCGGGGTCTCGCGAAGCAGCGTCCAGGCGCCCCAGTAGGCCAACGAGGCCGGAACGCTCATGAGGAAGAAGAGCACGAGCGAAAGCGGGCTGAACCCGAGGAACAACGGCGAGCAGAATCCGGCCACCGCGAACAGTCCGGAGAGCACGGTCACGAGGCGGAGCCCGCGTGGCGAGGTCAGGATCCGTTCGAGGCGATCCGGCGAGATCATGCGGTTCTGCAGCTTTTCGACGAACGGGCGCAGCGTGCGGGCGTAGTCGAGCGTGACGCCTTGCCGGTCGCGCTTGCGGCGGACGAAGAGGGGTTGTCGAGTCGGAATGAGCCGCGGCGACCCATGGTCGAGGTAGTCCAGGACTATGCTCGAGCCAAGCTCCGACGGCAGCGGGGTAGAGAACGCGTGACCGAAATTCGCCCGAAAGGCGTCGTAGCGCGCCTGTCGCTCGGCTCGGAGCTCGCTCAGGAGCCGCGCTCCCAGCGCATCGCCGGAACCCTTCCGCGTCGATCGCAGCCATTGCCATGACTCCTGCTTCCACGTTCGCTTCTCGCCCGGTAACAGGTAGGGGAAGACGAACAGCAGCCGCCGGTGAGGAACCTCGTCGAGCGCCGTCCTGATCTCCCACGTGAGACCGGTCGAGCGACCGACGACGATGACGACGGCCGCCGATCCGGCGAGGAAGTGACGCACGGCACGCTGCCACTCGGCATCCGAAACATAGAAGCGATTCGCCCCGAGCTCGGGGAGGCGTTCGCCCGGGCGGCCGATCGAGATCACCACGCCGACACTCTCGAGCGCGTGGGCCAACCGCATCTCGACGGTCTGCCTGGCGCCCACCGGTAACGCCGATCCCGTGTAATCGGGCGCCGCGTCATCGCCGAACGAACGCAGATACAGGACCGGCGGCCGGCCGTCGCCCTCGACCAGGTCGATCGCGTTCCGCTGCCGCAGCGCGGCTCCGAACTTGAAGACTCGCGGCGACAGCGCGATCAGGGCAAGCAAGCCCAATGACAGGATCACGCCGTGCACGAGCTCCCCCGTGTCGAGCCGCAGCGGGCTTGCATCCTTGCCTCCGAAGGTCCGCTGGTATCCGTCGACCATGGCGCCGACGTACGCAAGGACGGGAACTGCGTAGCTGAGCGCGATGATCGTGGCGCCGGCGACGGGCCACCGAGCGCGTGGGTAAATCGGATGGAACGGCAGTGACTCCCGCACGGACTCGTCTCGCGGCTTCAACGTTGCATCGTGAACGGCGGCGGCTCCCAGGATTCTCGGGTGCGCATGAGACCAGACAAACACTAAAGCCGTCTCGCCGCCCGGACAATGTCCGCTTTCAGCCCCTCCTCGATCCTTCTCTCGGAGCCCCCGCCGCCCGGGTCCGCTTGACGGACCGGCCGGGGCGGAGCATAGCCCCTTAGCCCCTTAGCGCGCGCGTACGGCCAACATGCTGTCCCAAGGTCTCAGGCGGCCACGCCGAGCGTCTCGAAGGTGCGCCGCAGTTCGCGCTGGAGGATCTCGTAGTGGGCGTCGAGTGGGTGGACCCGTTTCGGCGGCCGCCCCGGTTTGGGCTTCCCGGCGCCAGCCAGCACGGGCTTGAGGACCTTCTCGCGAAGGATCAGCAAGGCCGTAAGCGTGCGAATTCCGGGCGTCTTGGGTTGATAGCGTCGGCGCGTTCCCACCCGTTCGATTAACTCCTCGCCCCGGAGCTTGCGCAGATCATACGCGGCGTGCCGGGGCGTGTAGCTCTCGCCGAGACCCAGGAGGGCCCGCGTCTTGTCAACGAGTTCCTGGGCAGTAAATCCGTCTGGTTTGGGCGCCAAGGCGAGCACCGCTTCCATGACCGCCCTCATTCTCGGCTTCTGGATGTCCACGCCTGCCAGCCGCTGCGCGCCGCGGCGGATGGGTTGAGGTAGGGCGTCCAGCGCGCCCGCATCGAGCGAACTGAGGTGGGCGGCATACACCACGTGGAGAAAGTCGATCACCATGCGCTGGAGCCGGGCCAGCACGATCGAGAGTTTCTCCAAGCGCTTGCCGCACCGTAGGGCTTTGACGCTGTGGGCGATGGCTTCGATCCGCAGCACCCGCGGGCCTTTGTCGTAGAGCTTCAAGGTCAGACGATCGAAATGGAGCTTGAATACCGTCACGACATAGGTCGACTCCTCCAGCACCCGCTCGATCCGGGGCGCCGCCTTCCTGGCCCTGCGAAACCAATGGGGGCGGTGTTTCCGCCCAAAGATCGTTTTCAGGGTGCCCACGTCTAAGACGCGGCGCGTCCGGTCGATGAGCCCTTGGTACACCTCGTCGAGCATCGCGCCACGCGCAAACAGGAAGTTCCGGCTGTACTCGAGTTGATAACAGGAATACTGGTAGCGGAACCCGGAGCGCTGTTGCTCGTCTCGGTCGAGAGCAAAGCACAAGCAACTCGAGTACACCCACCGGTCACAGACTTTGGTCAGTCGCCCTATTGCGTGAGCATCACACAAGGCATCCGCGAGCCGATCCAAAGCTGGGAAGTCCGACCCACCCACAAAGCAGTTACCCTCTTTCCCCGTCGCGATGGTTTTCCGGCGCGCGCGCCGTGCGACCCATTCGTGCCCGTTGAGCATCACCTGCACGCCAAAGGGCGGATGCTCACTCATCTTGATGGTGAGGTGGCCCCAGTCTCGGTCGATGAGGTGAAAATGGTAGTGGTTGACGTACGGCCAGGGCGTCTTGCGCTGCAGGTAGGGCGCCCCGCGCGGGGTCTTGATCACTTCCCAGACGAGCGCCGGCGCTTTGGCGACCAAGATCAAGAAGAGCCCCGTGAAGGTGGGATCAGAGGGCCGATGCTGTTCCGCCAGATCGTGTTTGCGCACGCCGGCTTCACAGTGAATGAGCCGGATGTGATGGCGTCTGGCGTAGGCATGCACCCGCCGACTGAATCGGCCGGCCATCCGTAGCACGTGCTCTTGGTCGAGGGTATCGTCGCCGCCAGTTAGGCAGCGCCACCAGTGCCGAAAGGCGCCCCCCTGCTGGCCGAGCCGAAAGTAGCCGTTGAGCACAATCCGATCCGGACAGTCATATCGCCCCTCCAGCAAGTCCTGGTAGTAGTCCGAGAATCGTCATGCTGTTTCATGCCCAGAATCTTATTCGATCGCTCCCGGTGGAGCCGGGCTGCTCGCCGCTAGGCGAGCCACTTTTTCCCGGCGAGGTCCTGGAAAAAGCGTAGATTCTTCCTGCGGTGGTTCTTTGCTTTTTGCGATGAAGATTCTTCCGTCGTTGGTTCTCTGTTTTTGCGATGAAGGTCTCGCGGCTTTTCACGCCGTCTCGGCGTAGAACGCGGGGAAGTGCAACGGGCGGAGACGGACCGAGGCGCTCATGACCCGATGGCCAAACCCAGTGACGGGCCAGCGACGCGAGCGGGGGATCTTCGCGACCAGCCCGTAGACGTGGAGGCGGTGGAGGAGGCGACTGACCTGAGCACTGTGCGGTTTCGCGTGATCGCTGAGGCGGCCGTCGAGCTTGGCGCGCAGGTCGCGGTTCGCGA
>JBKPAK010000026.1:0-23410 GCA_046726415.1 Candidatus Methylomirabilota bacterium | reverse complement strand
GGTCTGGAGGGGGCGTCTCGCCCCCTCCAGACTCATTGACAGGGCCAGCGTCGCTCTCGCATCATACGGGGACGCGCGCGAGGAGGCAGGAAATGCCCCGTTTGATCAAGATTTATGACACGACCCTTCGAGACGGGACTCAAGGTGAGGGCGTCTCGTTTTCGATGGAGGACAAGGTCCGGCTGGCCACGCGACTGGATGCGCTCGGCGTCCACTACATCGAAGGTGGTTGGCCGGGGTCGAATCCAAAGGACCTGCGCTTCTTCCGCCGCATGCAGGACGTTAGCTTCAAGCACGCGAAGCTGGCCGCCTTCAGCATGACCCGCCGCGCGGGCGCCGTGGCTGAGAACGACGCCAACATGCAGGCTCTCCTCGAGGCGGAAGCGCCGGTCGCGACCATCGTGGGCAAGTCCTGGGACTTCCACGTGACCGAAGCGCTCGGCACTACGCTGCCTGAAAATCTGGCGATGATCGCCGACACCATCGCCTTCCTGCGTCAGCGCACCGAGGAGGTCATCTTCGACGCCGAGCACTTCTTCGACGGCTTCCGCGCCAACCGCGACTACGCCCTGGCCACCCTCAAGGCCGCCCAAGACGCCGGAGCCCACTGGCTCATCTTGTGCGACACCAATGGGGGCACGCTCCCCTTTGATCTCGTGGAGATCATCCGCGCGGTGCAGCGGCACGTTCGCGCCCCGCTCGGTATTCACGTCCACAACGATGCCGAGTGTGCAGTGGCCAACTCCCTCGCCGCCGTGCGCGAGGGCGTTGGGCAAGTGCAGGGAACGGTCAACGGTTACGGTGAGCGGTGTGGGAATGCCAATCTGGTATCGATCATCCCCAGCCTCGTCCTCAAGATGGGGCTCGCCTGCATCCCCCAAAACAATCTGCGCGAATTGCGTTCGGTGTCGCGCTTCGCCTCCGAGCTGGCCAACCGCAAGCCGTGGGATGCCCAACCCTACGTGGGAGACTCGGCGTTTGCCCATAAGGGCGGCATGCACGTCTCCGCCGTGCTCAAGCATCCCGAGACGTACGAGCACCTCGATCCGGAGGCGGTCGGCAATCGTCGCCGCGTGCTCGTGTCGGAGCTGAGTGGCAAGTCCAACATCCTCTGGAAGGCACGTGAATACGGCATCGACCTCGACCGCGAGACGCCCGACTCGCGTCGCATCCTCGATCAGCTCAAGGCGCTAGAAGACCAGGGCTTCCAGTTCGAGGGTGCCGAGGCGTCCTTCGAGATCCTGATGGAGCGGGCGCTCGGCCGTCATCAGCCGTATTTCGACCTGGAGGCCTACCGCGTGATCGTGGAGGAGCAGAACGGCGGTCAGGAACCAGTGGCCGAGGCGACCGTGCGCGTGCGCGTCAAGGGCGCGCTCGAGCATACCGCGGCCTCGGGCAATGGGCCCGTCGACGCCCTCGATCACGCGCTGCGCAAGGCCCTCGAGGAGTTCTATCCGAACCTGAAAGCGCTGCGACTCCTGGACTACAAGGTTCGCATCCTGGACGAGTCGAAGGGCACGGGCGCCAAGACGCGCGTGCTCATCACCTCGGGTGACGGCGAGGAAACCTGGGGCACGGTCGGCGTGGCCGACAATATCATCGAGGCCTCCTGGCAGGCCCTCGTCGACTCCATCGAATACAAGCTGCGCCGCGACGACCGCCGCGCCCGCGGCTGAAGCACGCGCGGCGCGGTGGGCTTTCCCGGCGGTCGCCCGAACGGTGCTCTTGGCCCTCTCGCAGCGACCGGTGCCCGCCGGGCGGGCCCCGCGTGACGGGTGTGCTCGCTCCCTAGGCCCTGAAGGCCCATGGATGCGTGGGAACCACACGGAATTTCGTCCGTTACCCTGAGGCAGGCCTCTTGCTTGAGAGGCGAGGCGAAACGTCCCAACCCCCAAGGAGGCGCCAACCCATGAAGAGCGTGAAGCGCGTGGCGTGCGTGGCCGTGGCCGTCGGCGTCGTCGCGGCCGGCCTTTGGACGACGCAGGCACAGACGAAGGAGCCCATTAAGGTCGGTCTCATCCAGCCGCTATCCGGCCCCATCGCGGCGGCCGGTTCCTACATCACCAACGGCGCGAAGATCGCGGTGGATCGCATCAATGCCAAAGGTGGGGTGCTCGGCCGCCCACTCGAACTGATCATCGAGGACAACAAGTCCGACCCTGCCGAGACGCGCAACGCAGCCGAGAAGCTCATCGTGCGCGACAAGGTGCCGGTGATCATCGGGGCCTGGGGTAGCTCCATGACCCTGGCCATGATGCCGCTGGCCGCGCAGCACGGCGTGCCCCTCGTGGTGGAGACCTCCAGCTCCATCAAGATCACCGATCCGAAAACGCCCGGCCAGAAGGTGGTGAGCCGAATCAGCCCAACCAGCGAGCTGGAGGCGAAGGGGTTCGAAGCCGTGCTGCCCAAGCTCGGCATGAAGAAAGTTGGCTACATCGCGGTCAACACCGACTGGGGACGGGGCGCGGTGACGGCTTTCGGCGATGTGCTCAAGCGGGCCGGAGCCACCGTGGAGCTGGTGGAGTACGTCGGTCAGGCCGACACCGACTTCTACGCCCAGCTCACGAAGTTCAAAGCAGCCGGCGTGGACAGCGTGGTCATCACCGACGACGCGCCCAAGACCGCCAAGATGCTGCAGCAGATGAAGGAACTCGGCCTCAACGCGAAGGTCGTAGTCACCGGCGGCTCGGCGTGGCCGGATTCCATCGTGCAGCTGGCCGGCGCCAAGGCAGCCGAGGGGGCGATGTTCATCACGTTCTACAATCCCTACGACTTCGCCATGGCGGGCGACCCCGAGGCCAGCAAAGCGTTCGTCGACGAGTGGAAGAAGCGCAACCTGCCCTGGATCGGCGTGGTCGAAGGCATGCGCGGCTTCGACGGCGTCAACGTAGTGGCCAAGGCGCTGGAGATCGCCAAGGAGCCCACGCCCGCCAAGGTCCAAGCCGCCCTGCGCGGCCTCGAGATGAAGGGACTGTACGGGCTCGTCAAGTTCGATCAGAACGGCCAGAGCTACTGCAACATCATCCTGACCCAGGTCAAGGACGGCAAGTACGCCGTGGTGGCGGTGACGCCGAGCACGAAGCTCTGGGAGATGGCCGCCGCAAAGTGACCACAGCCGGCGCGGGATCGAGGGGCGGCCCGGCTGGGCGGGATCGTGCTGAGGGTGTAGGGGGCGGTGTGGGGCGACCCCAAGCCGGCGCGGGATCGAGGGGCGGCCCGGCTGCGCCGGGCCGTCCCGAGCGCGTGGGGGGCTTGGGGGGCCCGCTCGAGGCCCCCCATCTCAAATGATCGCCGAGCTGGTCCAGCACATCGTCAACGGCCTGATCCTCGGGGGCGGATACGCCCTGATGGGGATCGGACTCACTCTCATCTTCGGCATCATGCGCGTGGTCAACTTCGCGCACGGCGAGTTCTACATGCTCGGCGCCTTCTTCCTGTTCACGCTGTTCACTCTGAGCGGCCTCAACTTCTTTGTCGCCGGTCTGCTGGCGGTGATCGGGGTGGGGGTGGTGGGGGCGATGGTGGAGCGGCTCGTGCTGCGTCGGCTGCGCGACCAGCCGCTCGAGATACCCATGTTGGCCACGGTAGCGCTCTCGGTGATCATTCAAAATCTCGCGATCTTGATCTGGGATCCGTCGCCGAAGTCGATCCGCCCGCCGTTCTCGCCCGCGCCCCTCACTCTCGGCCCCGTGCACGTCGTGGCCATCCGCATCTTCGCGGGGGTCATGGCGGTCGCGCTCATCGCGGGCTCGCATCTCTTTATCCGGAAGACACGACTGGGCCGGGCCATGCGGGCGACGTTCCAGGACACCGAGATGGCCCGACTGACGGGTGTCAACGTCGATCGGATCTACATGGCCACCTTTGCTTTCGGCGCAGCCCTGGCGGGGGCGTCGGGGGCGCTCCTCGGCGCAATCTTCTGGGTTTACCCAGCCATGGGCGACCTCGCCGCGCTGAAGTCCTTCGCCGTCGTGATCATGGGTGGTCTCGGTGACTTCCTCGGGGCGATCGCCGGGGGGTTGCTGCTCGGAGTCGCGGAGAGTCTGGGGGCGGGCTATATCTCGTCCGGCTACAAGGACGCCATCGGCTTCATCATGATCATCCTGCTTCTGCTGTGGCGTCCCCAGGGGCTCTTCGGGAAGAAGAGCATCCCGCGGTGACCGCTCGCGTCCTCGGCGCGGTCGCGGTGGGAGCTGCCGTCCTCTTGCCCCTCGTCGGGGTCAACGACTATTACCTCCATCTTCTTATCATGGCCGGGATCTTTTTCATGCTGGCGGCGGGCATGAACCTGGTGCTCGCCGCGGGACAGCTCAATCTCGGACACACCGCCTTCTTCGGGATCGGCGCCTACGCTTCGGGGTTGCTGGCCCTACACTTCACGCTTTCTCCGCTGATGGCGCTGGCCGCGGCCAGCGCCATCAGCGGGCTGGTCGGGTACCTGCTGGGGCGCCTCACTCTGCGGCTTCGCGGCGCGTACTTCGTGTTAGTGACTACGGGCTTCGCCGAAGTGATTCGCCTGGTGGCCACCAACTGGACCGATCTGACCCAGGGGCCGATGGGATTGCCGGGCGTGCCCCCCTTCGCCGTGGGTCCGGAGCGCTTCACCCTGATCAGCAAGCGCGACTACTACTACCTCATGATCGCGATGGGCGGGGGCACGCTACTCCTGACCGCGCGGCTGCTTTCGTCGCGCGTGGGCCGCGCGCTGTCAGCGATCCGCAGCAACGAGAGCCTGGCCGAGTCGTCGGGGATCGGAGCCTACCGCCACACCATCCTCGCGCTCGTGGTGGCGTGCGTGCTGGCGGGCGCGGCGGGCAGCTTCTACGCGCACTACGTCACCTTCCTGTCCCCGGAGCTGTTCGGCTTCCACAACACCGTGACGATGACCGTGATGGTGGTGGGAGGCGGGCAAGGGACGATCCTGGGCCCCGCCGTGGGCGCCCTCGTCTTCACCTTCGTGCCTGAGCTGCTGCGCATGGCGGTCTTCTACCGAATGCTGCTCTACGGCATCATCCTGCTTCTCGTCGTCCTGTTCATGCCGCGCGGCATCGTGTTCTATCTCCGGCGCGCTCTGCCCGCGAGGGTACCGGCCGCGATGTCGCCGCGGCCCGTCGGGGCGACGCTCCCGGCCGACAGCGCCCGGCTGGATGATCGCGCAGGGCCCGCCCTCGCCATGCGCGACGTCACCGTGCGATTCGGAGGGCTGGCGGCCGTACAGGACGTCGGTCTCGAGCTCGCGCGCGGAGAGATCCTCGCTCTGATTGGTCCCAACGGCGCGGGCAAGTCCACCGCGTTCAACGTGATGACCGGGTTCCAGCCTCCGGACGCGGGCCGGGTCACCTTCGCGGGACGCGACATCCGCGGTCTCGCTCCGCATCGAATCGCCGAACTGGGCCTCATCCGCATGTTCCAGCGCACGAGCATCTTCCCCGAAGCCTCGGCCATCGACAATGTGCTGACGGCGTGTCATCGCCTCGCGCACACGGGACTGCTGGCCCTGGTGCTGCGCACCCCCGGCCACCGTTACGAGGAGCGCCAACTGCGAGACCGCGCGTCCGCGATCCTCACCTTTGTCGGCCTCGCCCACAAAACCGAGGTGGCCGCCCGCACCCTCTCGTGCGGCGAACAGCGACTCCTCGGCCTGGCCATCGCGCTGGCGCCGGCTCCGTCCGTACTGCTGCTCGACGAGCCCGCCGCCGGCCTCAACGCGGTGGAGACCGAGCGCCTGATGCGGCTCATCGAGCAGATCCGCGTACGTGGCATCAGCGTGCTCCTGGTCGAGCACGACATGACCCTGGTCATGGGGCTGTGCGACCGCATCGTCGTCCTCAATCACGGTCAGCGGATCGCGGAGGGATCGCCCGCCCAGATCCGTCAGAACCCCGAGGTCATCCGCGCCTACTTGGGGTCGGGAGAGCTCTACGCTCACGCTTGAGGGGGTGGTCGTGGGCTACGGCGCCGTGGAGGTCCTGCACGGAGTCGATCTGCGCGTCGCCGAGGGCGAGCTGGTATGTCTGCTCGGCGCCAACGGTGCGGGCAAGAGCACCGCGGTTCGCACCATCTCGGGCCTGCTGCGGCCCGCATCCGGCGCCATCACCTTCCGGGGCCAGCGGCTGGACGGCCGCGCCGCCCACGCGGTGCTTCGCTGCGGGATCGCCCAATGCCCGGAGGGACGCCGGATCTTCCCCGACATGACGGTGCGAGAGAACCTCGAGATGGGGGCGTATGTCCGGGGCCGGCGGGGCGCGGACGCCGCCGACCTCGAGCGCGTCTTCCATCACTTCCCGCGCCTGCAGGAGCGCGCCAACCAGCTCGGTGGCACCCTGTCGGGCGGCGAGCAGCAAATGCTGGCCATCGGCCGCGCGCTCATGTCGAATCCGAGGCTCCTGCTCCTCGATGAGCCATCGTTGGGACTCGCTCCGGCCATGGTGGCCGCGGTGTTTCACGTCATCGAGGAGATTCGCCGGCAGGGTGTGACCGTGCTGATGGTCGAACAGAACGCGGCGCTCGCCCTCCGGATGGCGGACCGCGGCTACGTCATGGAGAATGGACGCATTGCTCTGCAGGGCCGCGCGCGGGACCTCCTGAACAATGCCGACATTCGCCGCGCGTACCTCGGCGGCTGAGGCCGCCGAAGCGCGGCTCCAGACCAACTCTCGTCGCAGATTCCTCCTGGGCCTCGACCACCCAGAGACAGCGTGGGGACAAGCCGATAGCGAGCCACCTTCTCGAACGGTCTCCCACCAACCCGAGGCGAAACCGCCGGGCCGTCGGGCCACGCGAGTGGCAGCGAGTGCGCGTGGTCTTGGCGCGGGCCACTGTCTCGTGGAGAATGGCGAGGTCATGTTTCGCACGGGAGCGCAGTACGTCGAGAGCCTCCGGGATGGGCGCACGGTCTTCGTCAACGGAGAGCGCGCGCTGGACGTGACCGAACATCTGGCATTCCGCGCCGCCGTGCGCAGCATCGCCAACCTGTACGACCTGGCCGCGGCCCCCGAGCACCGCGACGTCATGACGTTTCCGTCACCGGCCACGGGAGCGCCGGTGAATGCGTCCTTTCTCCTGCCGCGAACTCGGGCGGACCTCGCGGCGCGACGGCGCGCCCATCGTCTATGGGCCGAGGCGACCTTCGGACTCATGGGCCGCTCGCCCGACCACGTGCCGGGGTTCATCACCGGCTTCGCCCTTCGCCCCGACCTCTTCGCCCAGGCGGGGGCGCGCTTCGGCGAGAACGTGGTGCGCTACCACGCCTACCTCCGGGACCGCGATCTGTACGCGAGCTATGTCATCATCCCGCCCATCGTCGACCGGGCGAAGCCGGCGCACCGCCAGGACGATCCGACCCTCTACGCGGGCGTGGTCGCGGAGCGGTCGGACGGCATCGTGGTGACGGGAGCCCAGATGCTCGGCACCGGGGCCGCCATCTCCAACGAGGTGTTCGTGAGCTGCATCAACCCCCTGCAACCGGGCGACGAGAACTACGCCCTGTCGTTTGCCGTCCCGGCCGCCACGCCGGGACTGCGCATGATCGTGCGGCGCCCGTACGCGGAGACGGCGCCGAGCGTGTACGACTATCCACTCTCCGCCCGCTTCGACGAGACGGACGCCCTCGTCATCTTCGACCGCGTGTTCGTCCCCTGGGAGCGCGTGTTCGTCTACCGCAACGTCGCGCTCACCCGAGCGCAGTTCTACGAGACGCCCGCGCATCTGCTCGGGAACTTCCAGGCCCAGGTCCGCTTCGCCGCCAAGGCGGAGTTCCTGGCCGGGTTGGGCCTGCGCATCGCCGAGTCGATGGGGGTGGACTCCTTGCGCGAGACCCAGAGTGCGCTGGGCGAGCTGGCCAGCTACTGCGGCATGGCCGCCGGCCTGGTGGTAGCGGCGGAGAGCGAGTGCCAGCTCGACCCGCGCGGCTTCGTCTATCCCCACCCGACATACCTCTACGCGAACAACTGGCTCCAGGCCACGTACTACCAGACGATGGTGACGTACCTGCGCGAGCTGTCGGGTGGTGGGCTCCTGCAGGTGCCGTCGTCGTATCGCGATTATCTCAATCCGGAAATCGCCGCCGACCTCGACCGCTTCGTCCGCTCGCCCGGGCTCAAGTCGGTCGAGCGCGTCAAGCTCTACAAGCTGGCCTGGGACCTCGTGGGCTCCGAGTTCGCCGGCCGCCATCAGCAGTACGAGCTGTTCTATGCCGGCGGTCGCGCCCAGACGACGTCGATCCGGGCCTTCCGCTCCTTCGACTTCGCCGCCGCCCGCGCGATGGTCGATCGGTGCCTCGCGGGCTACGACTTGCCCGCCGACCCTCCCAGGGGGGAAGATCGCCCGCGATCATGACGGGAGCCACGGAGCGCTTCGCGCAACGCCTGGCTGGAGTCACGGTGCCGCCGGGCGCGGCCGTGCGCCACTCTCTGCCCCTCATCGAGCTGGCCGATGGTTTGACCGCGACGCTTCCCGTGCTCCTCGTCAACGGCGCGCGGCCGGGGCCGCGCCTCTACCTCGGTGCGGGCATCCACGGCGATGAAGTCGGAGGCGTCGCCCTGCTGGGCCGCGCCCTCCAACAGGTCGACCCCGCCGAGATGGCCGGAAGCCTCGTCTGCGTCCTGGTCCAAAATCCCCTGGCCCTGCACGCGGACCACCGCATCCCCGTCAGCCACTACCTGAAGTCACCGCTGGATCAGATGCCGATCGATCCTTGGTCCTGCTTCCCGGGCAGCGCGTCGGGTCCCCTGGCCGAGGTGATCGCGCACACGCTCTTCGGCCTCATCGGCGCTTGCCAGTGGGCGATCGACATCCACACCCCCACTCGCGGCGGCCGCTACGTCCCCATCTCGATCTTGCCCCCGCCGGCGCTCGGCGACCCCGCGCGGCGCGCCGAAGCCCTGGCCGTGGCGTTCGGTTCCGGCTATATCATGAAGACCACCGCGGGGATGTACGTGCGCGACGGCATTCTGGGCGTGGAGGCCACCCGGGCCGGCGTCCCGTGCTTCACGTTCGAGATCGGCGAGGGTGGACGTCTCGAAGCCGACGCGGTGGCCACCGGCGCCCGCTGCGTGCTGAATGCGCTTCGCTACCTGAGGATGATTCCCGGGGAGGTGGAAGCGCCGGCCACCACGATCAGGCTGCGCGAGTTCCTCGGCCTGCGCTCCACCCGGGGCGGCCTGCTCTATACCGAGGCGACGCTGGGTGCGGTGGTGCGGACCGGCGACCGCCTCGCTCGTATCGAGAACGTGTATGGTGACATCGTCGAGACGATTTTCGCTCCCGCCGATGGGCTGTTCGTCCGGACCACGACCTTGTCGACAGTGGCGGCGGGCGAGCGCGTGGTCACCGTGGCATTGCTCGAGTGACGGAGGCGGAGCCCGTCCCCCTCGATCGCGTCAGGACTCCCTCACAGATCCCGGGCCGCGCGCCAGGCGCGAATCTGGTCACCGTGCTCCTGATAGTGGTGGGCGCTATTCGCATCGATGATGCGATGGGCCGTTTTGCCGGGCTGGACCCGCTCCTCGGGCACGGTGTCCGCCACATGCATGAAATACTCGTGACTGCGGTCGAGTTCGAGCAGAATCTCCTCGAGCGGCCAGTCTTTTTTGGCGGCGACGAACCGAGCGTTCCAGGTGTCGACGTCCTCGTAGGAGACGCCGTCGGCGATGGGTTTCTCGCCGCGGGCCAACCGCTGAAGCGCGGGACCCATCTCGCGATGCCAGCTCGCGATGTGGGCCACGATCTCCCGCACGCTCCACGTGCCCAGCCACACCTCGGTGAGCTGATCCTCGTTCAAGCCATGGATGGCCTGCTGGAAGGCGTTGAATTCGCGCGCGGCCTGGTTCAACAGTTCTTCCTTGGGGGTCATGAAGGCCTCCTGGTCATCCGAGCCGCCGGTGTCGAAGCGCACCTCGCGGTACTCCACCCCCTAGGGTGGCGTCTCGCGGAGGGCGGATCATCGCCCGGGGCGTTCCTCGATTCTCCGCCATGCTCTAGTAGGTGCCGGGACGGATCTGCGCGTAGAGCGCCTTGAGCTTATCTGGGGAGAAGTCGGGGGCCTGGCAGACGCCGATGATCCTTCGCTCGTCGGCCTCGATGCGGGCCACCGCCTCCGGGATCCCCTTGGCGATGTCGGAGGGAATCGACACCACCCCGTGATGGTCGGCGTGCAAGAGGTCTCCGGGCTTCACCCAGAGGCCGCCGACCTTCACGGGGAGCCCGAAGTCCACCATGTGGACGTAGGCATGCGAGACCGACACGTGGGCCGCGGCGAACTGGAAGCCGAGGCCACGCACCTCGTCCAGGTCCCGGACGGAGCCGTCGGTGATGACGCCGGCACAGCCGAGGGCCTTGTGAATGTTGGCCTGCACCTCGCCCCACTGGGCGCCTTGGCCGCGCGGCTCATCGAGGTCGTGGACGACCACCACCCGGGGCTCGGGGATGGAGAGCACATAGTCCCACCACCCGTAGGTGCTGGCGCGATGGCCCTCTATCGGCTGGGGTTCGGCCCGGATGATGGCGGGGACGGCATAGCCGACCAGCGGACCCATCTCGGGAAACAGTGTCTTGATCTCCGACGACATCTGTCCCTGGTGGCGCGGGCGCACCTTGAAGGTCTCGATGGCGTTGGCCACGCTGGGGCTGGAAATCTTGCGCAGGGCGTCGATCACGGTGTCCTCCTTGCCTGGTATGGCCGGCGTCCGGTTCTGCGGCGGGCGCTGAGGCACGGCTGGCCGCGGTCGTCCTCACGGCGTGTAGCGCTCGTTGACGTTGGTCGTCGCGTACCCCGGGCGTGTGCCGCCGCCGGCGATGTAGACGTGGCCGTCGATGACGGCGGCGCCGATCCCGTGCCGCGGCGTGGGCATGGGCGCTTTGCCGATCCATTTTCCGCTAGCCCGGTCGAACATGTCGACGGCGCTGAAGATGCGGAGCGGTGACTCGCCGCCGAAGACGAACAGGCGGTCGCCGGCCACCGCGGCCGTGAGTCCTCCGCGCCCCTGGGGCAGCGGCACGCCGAGCCGCCAGACGTCCGCGCCGGCGTCGTAGATCTCGACCGCGTCGTACTGGTCGCCGAAGAACGAGCGCCGTCCGCCGATCGCCCACACCTGTCCCTGGACGGCGGCGCCGGTCAGATGGTCGCGGGCCACGCTCATGGGACGGGCCGTCGTCCATGCATCGCGCGCGGGATCGTAGATCTCCTGGGCACTCAGCACGCCGTCGGCTCCACCGCCGATCGCGTGGAGGCGCCCGCCGAGGGCGACGGCGGCAAGCGCGCCGCGTGGCGTCGGCATCGGCGCGCGCGCAATCCACGCATTGCCGGCTCCATCGTACTCGTAGAGCCCGGCGGTCGGTGTCCACGACATCCGCCCGCCCGTATAGCCGCCGACCACGAACAGACGCCCGCCGACGACCGCGGCGGCCGGATGATGCGTAGCTTCGGGAAGCGATGCGCGAGCTTCCCAGCGATCGGTGGCCGGGTCATAGGCCTCGACGGTGGCCACGGGGGAGGTGCCTTCCCCGAATCCGCCGATGACGTACATCCGGCCGTCGAGCACGGCCACCGCGACTTCCTGGCGCTCTGAGGGCATGGTCGCTCGCGTGGCCCACGTGCCGGGCGCCGCGACGTCGAGCGGGGCCGGCGAGTCGGTCGTGATGCCAAAGCAGCCGGCGCCGAAGAGCCCCGCCAGGATGGGGGGCCCCGCCCAGGCCCTCCAAGCCCTCCACCGCTCGGGGCGCCGCGGGTGCACCGCAGCGCTCCTCGATCTCAGAGGCGCTCGCGGCCATGTCATGGCCGCGTCATGGCCAGAAAGGCGGCTTCGTCGAGGATGGTCACGCCGAGGCGACGCGCGTCATCTGCTTTGCTGCCCGGCTCGTCGCCGACCACCACGTAGTCAGTCTTCTTCGAGACGGATCCCGTGACCCGGCCGCCCAGGCGCGCGATCACGTCCCGAGCCTGGTCGCGCGACAGGGTGGATAGGGTGCCCGTGAGGACGAAGATCTTGCCCGCCAGCGGTCTTGGTCCATCGAGCGCACCTTCCTCGCGGGTGACCACGCCGGCGACGGCCAGACGGTCGATGAGGTGGCGGTTGGTCGGATCCGCGAAGAAGGTGGCCACCGAGCGGGCGATCTCGCCGCCGATTCCGTGCACTTGGCCGAGCTCCTCGGCGGAGGCGGTGGCGAGGCGTTCGAGCGAGTGGAAGTGCGCGGCGAGGAGCTGCGCGACGCGCTCGCCGATGAGGCGAATGCCGAGCGCGTTCAGCAGCCGGGCCAGGCCGCGCGTACGCGAGGCCGCAATGGCCTTCACCAGATTGTCCGCGGATTTGTCGGCGAAGCGCTCGAGGTCGGTCACCTGATCGACGGTGAGGTGGTAGAGATCGGCGAAGTCCTTCACGAAGCCGGTGTCCACCAATTGGTCCACGGCCGCCTCGCCCAGTCCCTCGATGTCCATTGCTCGCCGAGACGCGAAGTGGCGAAGTCGCTCCTTGAGCTGGGCGGGACACGCGCTGTTCATGCAGCGCCAGTAGGCCTCGCCCCCGGGCCGAAGCGCCGCGTGGCCGCAGGCCGGACAGGTGGCGGGGAAGTCGAACGGCGAGCTATCGGCTGGCCGCTTGCTTGCGACGACCTGGACCACGTAGGGAATGACATCTCCCGCGCGCTCGATCAGCACCGTGTCGCCCACGCGGACGTCCTTGCGGCGGATCTCGTCCTCGTTGTGCAGGCTCACGTTGCGGATCGTGACGCCAGCCAGCTCCACCGGCGTGAGCTTCGCGACAGGGGTGAGGATACCCGTCTTGCCCACCCCCACCTCGATGCCCTCGACGGTGGTGGTGGCCTGGCGGGCGGCGAACTTGAAAGCGATGGCCCATCGCGGGTGGTGGGTGGTGGAGCCGAGGCGGCGCTGCTGCTCGAGGGAGTCGACCTTGACCACGGAGCCGTCGGCGTCGAAGCCGAGACGGTCGCGATCGTTCTCGAGTCGCGCGCAGTAGTCGGTGACGGCGTCGAGGGTGTCGGCCCGTTCCGTGCGCGGATTGATCTTGAATCCGGCCTCGCGAAGCGCCTGGAGGCTGTCCCAGTGCGAGGCAAACCTGAGCTGGGCGGCCTGGCTCAGGTGATAGACGAAGATGTCCAGCGGGCGCTGCGCGGTGATGCGGGGGTCCTTCTGGCGCACGGCGCCCGCCGCCGCGTTCCGCGGATTGGCGAAGACGCTGCCGCCGGCCTCCCCCAGGCTCCGGTTCAATTTCTCGAATTCGTCACGCGGCATGTAGATCTCGCCCCGGACCTCGAGCTCCGGCGCCTCGGCGAGCGGACCACGCAAGGCGACGGGGATGGAGCGGATGGTTCGCAGGTTGGCCGTCACGTCCTCGCCCACCCGCCCGTCACCTCGAGTGGCGCCGCGCACGAAGCGACCCCGCTCGTACACGAGGGCGATGCTGAGGCCGTCGATCTTCGGCTCGCACGTGTAGCGCACGTGGGCGCCGGGGAGGAGCCGGCCCAGGCGCGCCGCGAACTCCCGGATCTGGTCGGGCGTGGTGGCGTTGTCCAGCGAGAGCATGGGCCCGCGATGCTTCACCGGTCGGAAAAGGTCGACCGGCGCTCCCGCCACCCGCTGGGTCGGGCTGTCCGGCGTCACCAGCTCCGGGAACTCGCCCTCCAGCGCGGTCAGCTCGCGCATGAGTGCGTCGTACTCGGCGTCGGAGACCTCCGGCCGCGCCTCGACGTAGTAGAGGTAGTCGTGGCGATGGATCTGCTCGCGCAGCTCGGCAAGCCGCTGCTGCGCGTCCGCCCGATTCATGAGAGGAAGGATAGTACAGTCGCGGGCGGCCGTCGCGCTCAGCGCGATGGGGCCGCGCTGAACCGCAGAGCGAGGAAGACGGGGCCGAGGCCGGCGATCACGAGGGCGAGGGCCGGCACGGCCGCCTCGGCCCAGAGCGACTCTGACGTCCACTCCCAGATCTGGGTGGCCAGGGTGTCCACGCCGAACGGCCTCAGCAGGAGCGTGGCCGGCATCTCCTTCATCGTCTCCACGAAGACGAGAATGAAGGCCGTCAGCAGGCCGCGGCGCAGCAGGGGCATGTGGACTCGCCGCAGCATGCCGGCGGTGCGCTCGCCCAGTGACCGCGCCGCATCGTCGAGACTTCGCGGCACGTGGGCCAAGCTCGCGTCGACGGTCTGGAATCCCACGGCCAGGAAGCGCACCGCGTAGGCGAAGAGCAATCCGGCCACCGATCCCGTGAGGAGCAGGCCGAGCGGCAGTCCCAGCGCGCGCTCGGCGCCGACGACGAGCGCGTGATCGAACCACGCCATGGGGACGAGGATACCGACGGCGATGACCGAGCCGGGAAGCGCGTAACCCATGGACGCGAACTGTGTGGCCAGCCGGACCCCGGCCGTCGGCTGCAGGCGCGCGGCGTAGCCGAGCATCACCGCGAGCACCGCCACCAGGAGTGAGGCCAACGCGGCCAGGCTGAGCGTGCGGCCGAGGATGGCGTTGAAGTGGGGGACGGGCGGCCAGGTCAGAAGAAGCGGCCCGGCCCAGGCCATGAGCTGAGCCACCGGCAAGAGGAAGGCGACGACGAGTACCGTCGCGCACTGCGCGGTGGCCGCCGCGCGGCGGCCACCGCGCAGGGCCACTGAGACCACCCCATGTCCGCGCCGTCGGCTCTGGGTGTAGCGCGCCCGACCGCGAAGCATCCGCTCCAACAGGATGAGGGCGAGCGCGAAGAGCAGGAGCACGCTGGCGAGTTGGGTGGCCGCTAGACGATCGAACATCCCGTACCACACCCGGTAGATGGCCTCAGTCAGCGTCCGGTAGCCGAAGGTCGAGACCGTCCCGAAGTCGGCCAGCGCTTCCATCATCGCCAGCGCCGTCCCCGCCCCCAGCGCGGGGCGCGCCATGGGCAGCGTGACCTCGCGAAAGGCGCGGAGGCGTCCGCATCCGAGACTCCGCGCCGTCTCCAGGGTGACGGCACCTTGTTCGACGAAGGCGGAGCGGGCGAGCAAGTAGACGTAGGGGTAGAAGACGAGCGTCATCACCGTCACCACGCCGCCATAGCTTCGGGGGTTGAGGCCAACCCCGAAGCCCAACCGGTCCCGGAGCAATGTCTGGACCGGACCGGCAAAGTCGAAGAGGCCGAGAAACGCGAACCCGATCACGTAGGCAGGCACGGCGAGCGGCAGGACGAGGGCCCACTCGAAAAAGGCGCGCCCGGGGAATCGATAGTGGACGATCAGCCAGGCCAACGTGGTCCCCAGGACGAGGCTGCCCAGGCCCACTCCGATCAGCAGGAGGACCGTGTTGACAAGCAGCTCGGTGAGCTGGGTGCGGAGGAGATGAGCCCAGACGTCGACGGCGGGCTGGGCCAGCGACGCGAGCACCGCCGCGATCGGCACGGTCAGGACGGCGACGATGCCGATTGCGACGACCGTCCAGGGAGAAGCTATTTGTAGCCTGCCCGGTCCGCGAGCCTGGTGGCCGCGGCCTGGAATTCTCCGGCGGACGCGACGTTGATGTCCTCCTGCTTGAACTTGCCCCACTTGGCCACGATCGGGTTCACCGAAGCCTGCGGGTTCGCCGGGTACTCCATGGAAACGTCGGCGAACATCTGCTGCGCTTCCGGGCTCGAGAGGAACTCGAGGAACTTGATGGCGTTCGCGTGGTTCTTGGCATGCGCGGTGACCCCGGCTCCCGACACGTTCACGTGGGTTCCGGTGGTGGTCTGGTTGGCCCAGAAGGGCGCCACCGGGAACGCGGGATCCTTGGCCACGATGCGCGCCAGGTAATAGTGGTTGGTGACGCCGACGTCGCACTGGCCGGCCGCGATGGCTTCGAGGATCTTGGTATCGCCGTTGATGAGGATCGGCTGGTTGGCCGCCCAGCCTCTCACGATGTCCTCGGTGCGCGGTTCGCCATGCCGCTTGATCATGGTGGCGATCATGGACTGATTGTAGATGTACCCCGACGGCCGGAGGCAGAGCCGTCCCTTCCACCTCGGGTCGCCCAGCGCCTCATAGGTCGACAACTCGGACGGCTTGACCTTGCTGGTGTTGTACACGATGGTCCGCGCTCGCACGGTGAGCCCGAACCAGCGACTGTCCGGGTCGCGGAGGTGGGCGGGGATGTTAGCGGTCAGCTCCGGAGAGTCCACTTTGGAGAGCAGGCCGGCCCGAGCCGTGTTCCAGAGATTCCCGGCATCCACCGTGATGAGGATGTCGGCGGGCGTCTTATCGGCCTCTGCCTTGAGGCGTTCGAACATTTCGCCGGTATTGCCGTTGAGGATCTTGATCTCGATTCCCGTCTTCCGGGTGAACGCCTGGAAAGCTGGCTCCTGACCGTAGTGCCGCGCGGAGTAAACGACGACCTCGGGAGCCGCCGCCGGAGCAGTCTTCCCAAGCAGCCCGATGGCCGCCCAGGCCACGGCCGCCACAGCGATGCCGAGCGCTCGGTGTGTCGTGCGCATAGTCACCGGTCCCTTCACGTGCGTGATGCGCATGGTCAGTGGTCCCTAGTGCTGGAGTAGCCGCGTGCAGCCGTTCTCGTTGCCCGCGCGGGAACGACTGGACTATACTGGAGCGAGATCGCGCCTCAATGATTAGGTATACTTAATATGAAGAAGGTGTCAAGCCTAAAATCCCGAAGTCGGGCGGCCTCCATGAACGCCACCGCCTCGGTGCAGGACTACCTCGCCGCCATCTACGATCTCGCGGGAAGCGGCAAGCCGGTCATCGCCGCCCGCCTGGCCAAACACCTCGCCATCTCCGCGCCCGCGGTGACCGAGTCGATGCAGCGCCTCACGCGCGGAGGGTACGTGCGCGTGGGGGCGGGCAAAGAACTGTTCCTCACCGCGAAGGGACGCGACGTGGCAGAGGCCATGGCGCGTCGGCACCGGCTGCTCGAGCGCTGGCTGACCGACACCCTCGGGATGAACTGGACGGACGCCCACGAGGAAGCGCACCGTCTGGAGCACGCGCTCTCCCCCCGCGTCGAGGACCGCCTGGCCGAGCTACTCGGCATGCCGAGTACATGCCCACATGGCAACCCCATTCCCGGGATGTCCGAGCCCTCCCGCGTCGAGGTGTTCCCGCTCAATCAGGCCAAGGAGGGGAAGACCGTCGTCGTCGAGCGGATCACGGAGGAGGCCGAGGCCGACAAGAACCTTCTCGAGTACCTCTGGAGGAACGAGGTGCGTCCCGGCCGCCGTCTGCAGATCACGGAAGTGGCCCCGTGGGCGGGGACGATCACCGCCTCGGGAGACGGCCGCACCATCGCCCTCGGGCTGCCAGCTGCCGCGAAGATCTGGGTGTACCTCGCGGACTAGTTGGTCAGCTTCAGCGCGCAGCGGGGCGCGTCTTGGCCTCCGCGATCAGCGTGGCCACGCGATCGCGCTCCTCGCCGGGAGGAACGACGGCCACGAACTTCTCCCACGACGCGATGGCGGCCTTGGGATCGCGCTTGGACTCGAGAAGGATCTGGCCCTTGTAGAGCAGGGCGGGCGGATAGTTCGGATCAAGGGCGAGGGCGCGGTCGAGCGTCTCGAGCGCCTGGTCGGCATGGCCCCCGAGGGCGACGATCAAGCCCAGATGCGTCATCGCGTCGACGTTCTTCGGGTCGCGCTTGAGCACCGCCTGGTAGGCGGCAATCGCCTCGGCATAGCGTCCCTCGAACAGACTTCCGCGCGCGGCCTGAAGCATGCCTTGCAGTACCTCCGGGCTGAGCTTCTCCGAGGCGCGGCCGGGCACGGCTGCCGGCGCCGTCTCACCCGCTCCGAGGGGAGGCGCCAGCGGGCGCGAGCCCGCAGCCGGGGTGGCGGGTCCAGGCTCGGGCGTCGTGTAGCGCACGACTCCGGCGCCAAGCGCGATCCCGAAGACCAGAAGTGCCACGGCACCCACGGCCACGGCCGCCGGATGACGCCAACCGCGCGGCGCCGTCGCCGTTGCTTCCGGCGCCGGCATCGCGGAGGCAGGAGCCGGTCCCAGGCGGTCCAACTCCGTGAGGATCTCGGCCGCCTCGGCTTCGTGGCGTGCGCGCAGCTCTGCGTAGTCGTCAGCGGCGATGTGGCCGGAGCCGTGCTCGAAGGCCAGCTCGCGCAGGGCGTGGAGGATCGTCCGCTTGCGCTCGAGAAGCGGTTCGCGGGCGTCCGCGGGCAAGGGCAGGAGGGTGCCGCCGCCGCGCGCCAGGAGCGGCCAGAGCGCGAACAGAAAGAGAGGTGCCCCGATGACGAGGGCAGCCACGACGATTCCGCTCAGGGCTCGACCTCCATCTCTCGTCGTATCCGCTCGCTCATGGCGGCGTCCACCGCGCGTGGGGTCGCCGGAGCGCGACGGGCGGCGGCGCGGGTCCAGCGACGCAGGAGCACGATGACGAGGCCCAGCCCTATCACCACCGCCACCAGCGGAGCCAGCCAGACGAGGAGCGTGAAACCCCGCCGGCGCGGAGACAGCAGGATCCACTCGCCGTACTTTTCGACGAAGTACTGGAGGACCTGTTCCGGTGTGTCACCCGCGGCCAGGCGTTCGCGCACGATGGCGCGCATCTGGGTGGCCATTTCCGAGGGCGAATCGGCCACCGACAGGTTCTGGCACACCACGCAGCGAAGCTCAGCGGCGACTTCGTAGACCGCGCGTTCGTCCACGTGCACGGCCGGGTGCTGGGCCGCCACCGGCCCCCAGGCACGCCCCCCGATCCCCACACTGGCGGCAAACAGGACAACCAGGAGCACGCGTCGGGTCACGGCCGGTCCTTGAGCTCGACCAGCGCAATGGTGAGCGAGCGCGGCCCACTCGGCGTGACGATGGACAAGGTGATACGCGAGCCCGGAGCCGCGCCGGCCACCCGGCGGGTCAACTCGTGCGGGCTCTGGATCTCCGCGTCCTGGAACCCCACGATGACGTCGCCGCGCTGGATCCCCGCCAGCGCGGCCGGGGAGCGCGGCACCACTTCGGCCACCAACGCCCCGCGCCGCACTCCGAGGCCCAGGGTCTTGGCGACGTCCGGACTCACCGGCCCCACCGAGACGCCGAGGTAGCCCCGCGTCACCCGTCCCTTGGCGCGCAGCTGCGGGAGCACTTGCTTGGCGAGGTTCACGGGGATGGCGAAGCCGATCCCGATCGATCCGCCGCTCTCCGAGAAGATCGCCGTGTTGATGCCCACCAGGGCGCCCCGGGCGTCGACGAGTGGGCCGCCGGAGTTGCCGGGATTCACCGAGGCGTCGGTCTGGATGAAGTCGTCGTAGGGTCCGCTTCCAATGAACCGCTCCTTGGCGCTCACGATGCCCGTGGTGACCGTCTGATCGAGGCCGAAGGGATTGCCGATGGCCATGACGGGCTCGCCCACTTCCAGACGGTCGGAGTCCCCGAAGGGAATCACCGTCAAGCCGCTCGCCTCGATCTTGAGGAGGGCGATATCGGTCTTCGGGTCGGTGCCGATCAGCTGCGCGGGGTGCTCGCTCTGGTCGGCGAGGCGCACCAGGACCTCGGCGGCGTTCCCGATGACGTGAGCGTTGGTGACCGCGTAGCCGTCGGAGGAGACGATGAAGCCCGAGCCAAGTGCCATGCGCGGTCGCGTCTGATCGCGCTCGAAGAAGCGGCGGAAGAACTCCTCGCCGCCGGGAAGACGCTGCGTCCGCTGGGCGGTGCTCACGTTGACGACGGCGGGCCTGACCGCGCGCGCCAGGTGGACCCAGAACGCCAGGCCCTCGGGCAGCGGCTCCGCCCTCTTCTCCTGCCAGAAGGGTGTGGCGGTCGCCCGCTGGCCGCCCAGGCGAGGCACGTTGACGTCGATGTTGACGGTGATTACTCCCGAGGCGTAGAGGGCCGCTACGGTCAGGCCCACGATGACGAGCAGCCGCACCACGCGCACGTCAGGATGGCTCGGCGAGCAAGCGCTCGAGCTTCTCGCGAATGGCCTGGTCGGTCAGCGCCCCCACGTGCTTGGCGCGGATCCTCCCGTGGCGATCGATGAAAAATGTCTCGGGGACGCCGTAGACGCCGTAGTCCACCGACACCTTGCCGGTCGGGTCGGGTGCATTGGGGAAGGTGAGCCCGAAGTCGCGAATGAATTTCGTTGCCGGTTCCCGCTTGTCCTGGATGTCGACGCCGACGAAGGTCACCCCGCGATCGCGGTACACGCGCCAGACTCGTTCGAGCGCGGGCGCTTCGTCGTAACAGGCGGGGTAACACCACGAGGCCCAGAAGTTGACGAGGACGACGCGTCCGCGCAGCGCCTCCAGCGACACCGTCTGCCCATCGAAGGCGGTGAGCGTGAACGCGGCGGCCGGCCGCCCCACCAGGGGCGAGGGGATGTCACGGGGACTCAGCTTGAAGCCATAGGCGAGCAGGGCCAACACGGGGATCGAGGAGAGAGGGATGAGCCAGCGCCAGGCGCGCTTCATGCCAGTGGCCGGCGCTCGGACCTCACGCCGGTCTCCGGCGGTCGGGAACCAGGGCCAGAGCGGTGCCGAGCGTGAGGATGAGGCCGCCGATCCAGATCCAGCTCACCAAGCGGTTGATCTGGAGCTTGATCGTGGCGTGGGAACCATCGCGCGCAAAGTCACCCAGGACGAGGTACACGTCCTCCTTCAAGCCGAGTCGATAGTCGACGCCGGCGATGGGGCTCTGCTCCTGCGGGTAGAACTTCTTGGCGGGGCGAAGCACGGCGAAGTCGGGCTTGCCGTCGGAGACGGTAAAGGTCCCCACCACCTTGAAGTGGTTGGACTCCTCCCGCGCGGCGAGTCCATCGAAGCGAACCTTGTAGCCGGCCAGCTCGGCGGCCTCGCCTCGCTTGAGCGTGGTCTCCGTCTGCACCGACCAGGCGTGCGAGCCCATCACCCCAAGCGCGACGATCAGGATCCCGACGTGAATGACGAAGCCGCCGTAGCGCCGATTGTGACGGACGAGCAGCCCTCCGGCGGCGGGGAGAACTCGCTCGCCCATGCGGAGGCGGGCCCGGACGGCCCGGACAAAGTCCACTCCCACGGCAGCAGCGGTGAACGCCGTCAGGGCGAGGGTCAGCACGGTGAGCGCGGATGCGGTGCCCAACAGGCGAAAGAAGCCAGCCGCCCCCATTCCCACCAGCACGGGGGCCAGGAAGCTGCGCTTGAGATTGTGCAGCGACGCCCGGCGCCACGCGATGAGAGGACCCACGCCCATCAGGAAAATGAGGGCGAGAAACAGCGGTACGTTGACCAGGTTGAAGAAGGGCGCACCCACGCTGACCTTCTCGCCCCGCAGCGCCTCCGAGAGCAGAGGAAAGACCGTGCCGAAGAATACGGTGAAGGCCGCCGCCACGAGGAACACGTTGTTGAGCAGGAAGGCCGACTCGCGCGAGACCACCGAGTCCAGCACGCCCTGGGCCCGGAGGTCATCCCAGCGCCACGCGATCAGGGCAAACGACGTCAACACGACGAGGGCCAGGAAGGCCAGAAAGAAGGCCCCGATCGCACCCTGGGTGAAGGCGTGGACCGACGCGATGATGCCGGAGCGGGTGAGGAACGTCCCGAAAAGGGTGAGGCTGAACGTCAGCACGACAAGGGAGATGTTCCAGAGCTTCAGCATCCGGCGGCGCTCCTGGATCATCACCGAGTGCAAGAAGGCCGTGCCCGTCAGCCAGGGCATGAAGGCCGCGTTCTCCACGGGATCCCAGGCCCAGTAACCGCCCCAGCCCAGGACGTGGTAGCTCCACCAGCCGCCGATCAGCAAACCGAGCGAGAGGAAGTACCAGGCGATCAGCGTCCACCGTCGCGTCAGCGTGATCCACATGTCGCCCACGCGGCCAGTGGCCAGGGCCGCGACGGCGAAGGCGAAGGGCACGGTGAACCCCGTGAAGCCGAGGTAGAGGCAGACCGGGTGGGTGATCATCCCGGTGTCCTCGAGGAGCGGATTCAGGCCCCGCCCGTCGGGCGGCACCGGGCTCAGCCGCTGGAAGACCGGCGCGGGGCCCGTCATCACCAGCAAGAAGAACGCGAGCACGGCCAGCATGACGGTGAGAACCCAGGGGTAGAGCTCCCGGGCGTTGTGCCGATGGCGCATCATCACAATCAACGTGTAGAGTGCGAGCATCCACGCCCACAGGACGATCGACCCCTCCAGCGCGCCCCACACCGCGGTGATGCGGTAGTAGAAGGGCGTGCCGAGGTTGGTGTTCGTGGCGACATATCGGATGGAGAAATCGAAGCGCAGGAAGGCGTGGATCAGGAGCGCGAGGGCGCCCGTGACCAGCAGGAATACGCCGAGCGCCGCGTGCTGGGCCGAGACCACCAAATTCGTCCTGCCGGTGAGGGCTCCGGCCGCGGCGGCCCCGCTTCCGTACAGCGCCAGGAGCAGGGCCACGACGATGGTGCCGGCGCCGATCTCCACCGTCATGGCTGGGCTCCCTTCAACGTCTTGAGCAGCTCCTTGTAGCCGGCTTCCGACTGGTCATGCGGCGCCTTGTACTCCTCGGAGTGCTTGGCCAGAATCAAGGTCGCCTCGAAGTAGCCCTCTTTGTTCCACCGTCCCTCCACGACGGCACCGCGGCCCTCCCCGAACAGGTCGGGTGGCGTGCCGCGGTGGCGGACCGGCACGGTGGCTTTGCCGTCCGAGAGGGAGAAGTTCAGAGCCAGCGTCCGCGGCTCCCACGCGAGGGTCCCGGGGGCCACCATGCCCCCCAGCCGATACGCTTTGCCGGCCACCGGGCCCGCGCGCAGCTCGGCCGGGGTGACGAAGTAAACGGCGGATTGGGTCACGCCTGCATAGATGAGGTAGCCGAGGGCGAGTGCGATGATCGCGCCGCCCACCAGGAACTTGCGGTGCCGCCTCATGGACGTGCCGGTGGCGAGCCCGGCGCCGGCCAGATCTTCTCGCCCGGATGCCGTCGCCGCGGCGGCCGCGGCGCGGCGAGAGCCGCGGCGCGCCGCACCAAGTGGCGCCAGTATCCGGCCAGCATTGCCGCGGTGAGAACGTAGGCGGCGACGACGTATCCCCAGTTGTCGGGCATCAGGCGAGGGCCTCTGCCTGGCGGCGCAGCAGGGTTACCCGTTTGGCCACGAAGTAGGTGTACAGAACGCCGAACGCCGCCATGTTCACGAGAAGCGCGAGGAGAATGCTGGACGACATCGCGACCGGTCCCGGCTTGAGGAGCGAGGGCGGCTGATGGAGAGTCCGCCACCAATAGACGGAGAAGTGCACGAGGGGGACGTTCAGGGCCGCCACGATGCCGAGCACGGCCGCGTAGCGCGCCGCGCGCTCGCTGTCCTCGATCATCCCGCGCAGGAGGAGATACCCCAGTCCGATCACGAAGAGGATCGTCACGGTGGTCAGGCGAGCGTCCCATGTCCACCAGGTGCCCCAGGTGGGTTTGCCCCAGATGGATCCGGACACGATCGTGATGGCGAGGAAGAGCACGCCGACCTCCGCCGAAGCATGGCCCAGGCGGTCGGCCGCCTCGGAGCGG
>JBKPAK010000025.1:0-30386 GCA_046726415.1 Candidatus Methylomirabilota bacterium | reverse complement strand
GCTCGGCCCGCAACTCGGCAACGGCCTCGGCGCTGTCGGCGGCGGCCAGGCGTTTGTAGAGCGCCAGGCGCTGGTTGACTTCCGGCACATACTCTTCCGGGAGGAGCCCTTCGGCATCGACGCTGATCACCGGCTCGACGGCGGCCGCCGTCGGCTCACCTCGCAATTCTCGCACGGCCTCGCCGAGAAGCTTCGAGTAAAGATCGTAGCCCACGGCGGCGATGTGGCCGTGCTGCTGGGGACCGAGAAGATTGCCCGCCCCCCGGATCTCGAGATCCCGCAGGGCGAGCTTGAAGCCGGAGCCCAGCTCCGTCAGCTCCTGGAGCACGCGCAGCCGCCGCTGGGCCTGCTCGTCCACCCGCCCATCGGCGGCGACGAGCAGATAGGCATAGGCTTGCTGCCGCTCGCGGCCCACCCGGCCCCGCAGCTGATAGAGCTGGGCGAGGCCGAAGCGGTCCGCGCGATTGAGGATGATGGTGTTGGAGGCGGGGATGTCGAGGCCCGACTCCACGATGGCCGTGGACACCAGGATGTCGGCCTGGCCGGTGACGAATTTCACCATCGTCGCCTCCAGCTCGCGCTCCCGCATCTGACCGTGGGCCATCACGATGCGAGCATCAGGCACCAGCTCCTGGATGAGGCGGACCATGGAGGGCAGCGACTGCACGCGGTTGTGCACGAAGAACACCTGGCCGCCCCGAGCCAGCTCGCGGTCGATGGCCTCCTTGATCACGGGCTTGCTGAAGCGCCGGACGAACGTCTCCACCGGCAGCCGCTCGAGGGGGGCCGTGTCGATGACCGACATGTCCCGGACCCCGGACAGCGACATGTAGAGCGTGCGCGGGATGGGCGTGGCGGTTAGGGCCAGGACGTCCACCGACGCGCGCAGCTGCTTCATTCGCTCCTTGTGCGCCACCCCGAAGCGATGCTCCTCGTCGACGACGAGGAGGCCGAGATTCTTGAAGGCGATGTCCTTGGAGAGGAGCCGGTGCGTCCCCACCACCACGTCGACTGTGCCCTGACGCAAGCCTTCCACGACCGCCTTCTGCTCCTTGGGCGAGCGAAAGCGAGAGAGCAACTCCACGCGGGCCGGGAAGGGGGCGAAGCGCTCGCTGAAGGTGTTCCAGTGCTGCTGAGCCAGCACCGTGGTCGGCACCAGGACGGCCACCTGGCAGCCGTCCGCCACGGCTTTGAAGGCGGCGCGCAGAGCTACCTCGGTCTTGCCGAAGCCCACATCGCCGGCGACCAGGCGATCCATGGGCCGCTCCCGCTCCATGTCCTGCTTGACGTCCTCGATCGCCCGCAGCTGATCAGCCGTTTCCTCGAAGCGGAAGGCCGCCTCGAACTCGTGCTGCCACGGTGTGTCGACCGAGAAGGCTTTGCCCTCGGCCACCGCCCGGGCAGCGTAGAGCTTCAGCAGCTCTTCGGCCATCTCGCGAAGGGCCGCGCGGACGGATTCCTTGACCCGCTGCCACTGCGCGCCGCCCAGACGGTCGAGGCGGGCCGCCTCGGCGTCACCGCCCAGATACTTCGAGATGAGGTCCAGTCGTTCGACCGGGAGGTAGAGCTGATTACCCTCTGCGTATTCGAGGAGGAGGAAGTCCCCTTCGCGATCGCCGATGGTCATCGTCCGGAGCCCGAGGTAGCGCCCGATCCCGTGGTCTTCGTGGACGACGAGATCGCTGACCTCGAGGTCGGTAAACGCCGTGATGGGCGATCCCCGCTGATACTTGGGCCGGGCGAGGGAGCGCCGGCGGGCGCCAAAGATCTCGTGCTCGGTGAGCACGGCCACACCGAGCTGGGGGATGACGAACCCCAGCGAGCACTCGCCCACCAGCACCGTCGGCCAGGGGTGGTCTTCCCCGCCCGGGATGGCATGGGCCGCCCAGCCGGACTGCGCGCTGGCCACCGTGGCATCGAGGTGCTGCTCGCCGAGGATCGTCTGGAGATTCTCGGCCTGGTGCGCATCCGCCGCCACCAACAGCAGGCGAAATCCCTCGGCCCGCCAGCGCTCCATCGCCGCGGCGAGGCGGCGGAACTGGCCACCGAAGGACGGCGCGCTCTGGGTGTCGAGAACGATCTCGCTCGCCGCGCTCTCCGCGGGCACCGCTCCGGCCACCAGCGTCAGCTCGACGATCGGGCGACCGCCCAGCCTTCGCACGAGCGGCACGCCCCCGGCGCCGCCCTCGGTCGCCACGGTTTCCTCCTCGAGGAGCTTCGGCGCATCCACGATCACCGCGGCCGTCGGGGGCAGGTAGTCGAGCAGACGGGCCGGGCCCGACTCATCGGCCTCGGCCGTCTCCTGGAGCGGCACCACCAGTAGCTCGTCGAGGGCGTGCACCGATCGCTGAGAGGTCGGATCGAAGAGGCGGATCGACTCGATGTCATCCGCAAAGAACTCCAGGCGGGCGGGGGCCGGATGCGCTGGACTGAAGATGTCCACGATTCCGCCCCGGACGCTCCACTGGCCCACCTCCACCACGGTGTCGACGCGCTCGTACCCGGCGCGCTCAAGAGCCTCGAGAAGCAGCTCCCGGTCGAGTCGATCTCCCACGCCGAGCCGCAGGAGGCGATCCACGAATTCCTCCCGAGCCGGCAGAGGAACATCCAGGCCCGCTCGGGTGGCGATGACGGCGACAGGCTCGCCGGTGAGCAGACGTCGGCAGGCGAGGGCCCGCTCGGCGTCCGCCTCGCGGTGGCGGCCGACGCGGAACAGTCGCTGTTCCGCGTCGGGGAACTCCACCACGGGGGCGCCGAAGAACCTCAGATCCTGGGCGAAGCGACGAGCCTCGGCGAGACCGGCCGCGAGCACCAGGGCCGGCCGGAGGTGCGCGAGCAGCAGCTCGGCCACGACCAGCGAGCGGGCGGCCCCCGTGAGGCCGGCCACGTGAAGCCGCCCGCGCCCCTCGGCGAAGATCTTGGCCAGTTCCTGAAACGGAGGCCAGTCAGCCAACATGCGTCTGTAGTCTGCCTCGTCGTTGCCCAACGCTCGGAGCGCCCGCCGACGACAGCGCTCCTCGATTCTCCGACATGCTCCCCGCTAGCGGGTGTCCTTGGCCAGATAGAAGCTGAGGCTCTCGAGCTCGATGGACAGATCGACGTTCTTCAGCCGAACGTCACGCGCCACGCGCAGGCGGGCCGGAGCGAAGTTGAGCACCGCCCGAACGCCGGCCGCGACGAGCTGGTCCGTCACCGCCTGGGCTCCGTCCGCTGGCACCGCCACCATGCCGATCTGGACACCGCGCGCCTTCAGCTCCCGCGCCATGTCGTGCGTGCTCAGGATGGGAACCCCATCCACGCTACGCCCGATCTTGGCGGGATTGTCATCGAAGATCACGGCGATGCGAAATCCCTGGCGAGTGAATCCCCGATAGTGGAACAACGCGGAGCCCAGATTGCCGAACCCCACCAGGGCCAGCGGCCAGTCGCGGTCGAGCCCGAGGATGCGCGAGAGTTCGGCCTTGAGACCGGCGACGTAGTAGCCGATGCCCCGGACGCCGAACTCCCCGAAGTAGGCGAGGTCCTTCCGCACCTGCGCGGAATTGAGGTTGAAGCGCTCGGCGAGATCCTGTGAGGAGACGGTCTTCACCCCGTCCTCCTCGAGCTGCTGAAGGCACCGCGTGTAGATGGACAGACGCCGGATCGTCATCTCGGGAATCTTCGTGTATCGGTAACCGGACCGCGGCGCCATGCGACGGTTGACGCCCGCCGGCCCCTCGTGGAGGCGGCCGGCGGGCCAGGGTCGCTACTTAACGGGCTGCACGAACAAGAGGATCATCGCCACGACCAGGACGTAGATCGTCAGTGACTCGATCAGCGCCAGACCGATGATCATCGCCGTCTGAATCCGCGCGGCGGCGCCTGGCTGCCGCGCCATGGCGTCGACCGACGACGCGATGGCTTTGCCCTGCCCCAGCCCGCACAGCCCAGCGGCCAAGCCCAAGGCGAAGCCGGCGGCGAGGACGGCGAACGGTCCCACCCAGCCGCCACCCGCGGCGTCCGCTGCTGCCGCAACCCCGGGCATCCCGAGGACTGCCAACCCTGCCAGAATCAATGAACGTCGCACGACCGCCCTCCTCTGTACGTGTGCGGTGCTAGAGATACGCCTCCGTGTGGTGATCGACATGCCCTTCGTGCTCCTCAGCGTGTTCCAGCGCACCGGCGATGTAGAGCATTGTCAGCATCACGAAGATAAAGGCCTGGAGCAACGAGACCAGGAGCTTCAGCGGATAGAGAAAGCCGACCGTGAACGCGATCATGATGAGCCCCCCGAGGCCGCCAACCACGACCCCGCCCGCTGACCCCGAGAGCGCCCAGCCGATGAGCCCATCCAGGCCCATGAGAAAGAAGATGATGGCCAGCAGGATGTGGCCGCCGGTCATGTTACCGAACAGACGCAGGGAGAGAGACAGCGGACGGGCCAGATGGCTGATGATCTCGATGGGTACCATCAGCGGCGCCAGCCACACCACAGGTCCCATGAAGTGACGAGCGTAGCTCTTCAGGCCCTGGCTCTTGATGCCGATGTAGTGGTAGGCAAAGAACACCACGAGGGCGCAGGCCGCGGTGGTGTTCAGGTTGGCGGTGGGGCGCTCCAGGCCGGGGATCAGGCTCATCAAGTTGCCGACGAGGATGAAGAGCCCGAGGGTAGCGATGAGGGGCAGATAGCGGCGTCCGTCGTGACCGATGACGTCGTCGATCATCCCGTTGAATTGCTCGAGCACGACCTCCATGATGTTCTGCACGCCCGACGGAACCAGAGCGGCCCGCCGGGTGGCCACCCAGCTCACGGCGACGAGGAGAATCATCACCAGCCACGAGTAGGTCACGTAGTCGGGCACCCCGGGCAGGCTGAAGATCGGGGGATGCTCGATCGCTCCCATTCGTCAACTCGGCGCGCTGGCCTGAACGAGGCCGCGCACGACCAGATCACACGGCAGGACGGTGAGCCCGACCACCACACCGACGGGATGGGCCCATCCACTCAGCAAGAGACCCGCGGTGATCGACGCCAAAGCAACCAGGCGGAGCCACAGACCGAGGATCCACCCACCGGGCGACGGCGCGCCATTCAGAACGGCCACGACGCGCCCCGCAAGCCAGCGAAAGTGGGAGATGGCCAGCGCGCCGCCGGCGCCAATTCCAACCGCCGCGGACACCCCCCCGACCAGGCCCGCCCCCAGAGCGAGAAGGACTACGACGGCGCCGCTCTCCCAGGTCACGCGGGCGGTCAGCTCCTTCGGGTTCATGGGTCATTCATCCTTCGTTCGGCTGCCCTAGCGGTGCGAAATAGGCTCACGAAGCCGGCGGCGATCCCGAGCGCAAGGCCGAGCAGCATCAGCCACGGGCTCGTCCCCAGCCACCGATCGGCGTAGTGGCCGGCGACCAGTCCGATGACCGTCGCCAACACCATGGTCATCCCAATCGAGGTGAGTTCACCGAGCGATCCCCAGGACGACGGCTCCCTGGTTGGCGCCATGTGAACGAAGACACTAGCACAACCCCACGACCGCCACAATAGAAGCTCAACACACTGAAAAGACGACACTTTGGGGCCTTAGACCTCAGACTCCGCGCAGGGGGCAGGACCTATCCGAACATGCCTCCCATTCGGGCACCGGCCACGCGGTTGATCACAACCAGACTCAGGGCGGCCACCCCGATCAGGATGACCCCCAAGGCCGCCGCCTCGCTGGCGCTGCCCGCGATGTAGAACGAGAAGATCCCCACCGTGATCGTCTCCCACCCGCCGAGCGACAGGAACAGCACGGCCGAAGCCTCCTGGAGCGACGTCATGAACGAAAAGAGGCTTCCCACGAGCACCCCACGCCAGATCAATGGGAGCGTGACATCGCGGAAGGACCGCAGGGCCGAGGCACCGACCCCCGCGGCCGCCTCTTCCATCGAGCGGTGCACCAGGAGCAGCGACGCGTACGACCCTCGCACGGTATAGGGCAAGCGCCGAACAGCGAGGACGAGAGGCAGGATGATCCACAGACCGGTGAGAGCTCGGCCGAGGACCGGCAGCTCGACGTGAAAGGCGCGGATGTAGGCAATACCGACGGCCGTGCCGGGTATGGCCAGGATCAGGGTGTTGAGGGCATCGAGGGTGTCGCGGCCGGGCAGCCGGGTCCGCGCGAGGATCCACGCGATGGGCACGCCCACCGCGATGCACAGCACCACTGCCAGACCGGCGTAGAGAAAGCTGTTCAGGACATACTTCGGCGTCTCCACGATGACCCGCTCGAAGTGCTGCAGCGTATAGCGCTCGGGAAAGGGCGTGAGGGCCCATCCCTTGCCCACCGAGGCCAGGGCGACGCCGAGGTAGGGGATGAAGGCCAGCAAGGTCACCGCCCCCAGGAAGGCCACCACGAGAACCTGAGCCAGCGGGGCCAGCCGGCGCCGAGCGATCCGCGAGTAAGACAGGGACGAGTAATCCTTGATGGCCACGTACTGTCGCGCCGCCACCAGGAAGGCCACGGCGAGCATCACCATGATGGCCGAGATGACGATGCCCATGCGAAAGAGGCGCCGGTCCACGAACTGCACGATGTTGAGATAGGCCTGGGCGGCCAGGAGATCGTGGACGCCGAGAACGAGCGGAGAGGCGAAGTCCGAGAACGTCCAGATGAAGACCAGCAAGGCGCCGGCCACATAACCCGGAGTCGTCAGGGGCAAGGTGATGGTGCGGAGCTTGCGCCAGCCGCGCGCACCCACGCTCTCGGCCGCCTCCTCCAGCGACGGGTCGATCTTCCCCAGAGCGTCCACCACATTGAGGGTGATCATCGGGAAGAGATGGAGGGTCTCGACGAGGAGGACGCCGTGCAGGCCGTAGACGAAATTGAACGGCTTGGCGAGATCGAAGGCGTCCATGAGCAGCACATTCACCGTGCCCGCGCGGCCCAAGATGAAGGTGAAGCCCAGCACGCCGACCAGCGGCGGCGAGATGATCGGAATGAGGGTGAGGTAGCTGAAGAGCGCGCGGCCCCGGAATTCGAAGCGCACCAGCACAAACGCGATGGCGAAACCCAGAAGGGAGCTGCTGATGACCGTGCCCACGCCCAGGACGAGCGAGTTCCAGAGCGACCGCCGGTAGAAGGCGTCCCCCGCGAATTCGACGAGGTTGGCCAGGGTGAGCCGGCCCACCTCGTCGGTGACGGCGTCGTAAAAGATGCGGACCAGCGGATAGACGAGGAACACGATGAGGAAGACCCAGATGACGGCGACGCCGAGCGCCGGCAGGGCGTGGATGCCGAGGCGACGCGCCCCCGCGGCCGCGGCGGCTCCCTCACTCATCGGGCAAGGTCAGGGTCGCCGAGGCTGGGAAGCTGACGGAAACCTCGCGGCCGACGGGCAGCAGTTCGTGGTGCCAGGGATCGCGCACGTCGACCTTGAGCACGGTGCCGCCGGCCACCGCGATGTCATAGCGAAGCGTGTTGCCGAGATAGGAGGCGAGCACCACGCGCCCACCGAGCGTGTTCTCGTCGGCCCGGCCCAGCCCGATGTTCTCGGGGCGCACGGCGAGCAGGCAGCGGTCGCCGGGGCAGACGCCGGCGGCGGGGCGCGCGCGCACCACCCCCAGCGCCGTGTCCACGGCCAGCCACTCGCCGGAGCCCGCGCGCGCCACCCCGACCAGGAAGTTGTTGGTCCCCACGAAGTCAGCCACGAAACGGCTGGCCGGCCGCTCGTACAGCGCCTTCGGGGCCGCCGTCTGGAGCACGTGGCCATCGCGCATGACGGCCACGCGGTCGGAGAGCGAGAGGGCCTCCTCCTGGTCGTGGGTGACGTAGACGGTCGTGATGCCCAGCTCCCGCTGGAGCTTGCGGATCTCCGTGCGCACCTGGACGCGGATCTTCGCATCGAGGTTCGAGAGCGGTTCGTCGAGGAGCAGAATGTGCGGGTTGAGGACGAGCGCCCGGGCTAGCGCGACCCGTTGTTGCTGACCACCCGAGAGCTGTCCGGGGTAGCGATCCTCCAAGCCCGCCAGGTTCACCTTGCCGAGCCCGGCCCGCAGGCGCGCCTCGATCTCTGCGGACGGAAGCCGTCGCACCCGGAGCCCATAGGTGACATTGCCGCGCACGGTCATGTGGGGCCAGAGGGCGTAGTTCTGGAACACCATGCCGATGTTCCGCTCCGACGGCGGCAACCCGTCGACCCGCCGGTCTCCGAACCAGATCTCCCCGGCGTCGGGGATGGAGAAGCCGGCCATCATTCGGAGGAGCGTCGTCTTCCCACAGCCCGAGGGCCCGAGGAGGGTGAACAGCTCGCCGTCGGCCACCTCGAGAGACACGCGGTCGACGGCGGTCACCCCGCCGAACCGCTTCGTGACCGTCTGGAGCCTAATCGTCAATCAACGTCGGGGGGAGCGACGCCGCTCCCCCCGACACCCCCCACCGGGAGTGCCCGGAGTTCTTCTCCGATGGCGGCGGCATAGCCGCCGCTCGAACTGCCACATCCCCGGCCCCATCCCCCCACCGGGAGTGCCCGGAGTTCTTCTCCGATGGCGGCGGCATAGCCGCCGCTCGAACCCGGTCCTCCGGCCGACATCCCCTGCCGGTCACGGTCCGCGCAGTTCGGTTCGCTCAGGGTTTCTTCCAGACGGCCTCGATGTCCGAGCGGAACTTCGTCTTGAGTGCCTCCGAGCGCTTGGCGGCTAGCGATTCGTCGTAGACATTGAGGACCTCGGCGTCGAAGTACGAGCGCACACCTCCGGTGAACTCGACGGCCATCTCCGCCGTCGAGCCCGGTGGCCCCTGGACCTTGTACTTCGGCGTGATGGGAAACAGGCCCCGATCCATGAACACCCCCTGGCCCCGCTCGCTCAGCAGGAACTCGATGAAGGCGCGGGCCGCCTTGGGGTTGCGGGCGCCGGCCAGGATCGTCATGGGCTCGGAGGTTACGAACGCGTACTTGGGCGCCACGAACTTGATGTCGAAGCCGGCCAGCTTCTCCTCGAACGCCATGTACGAGGGCACCGCGAATCCGGCCGCGAACTCGCCCTTGGCCACCACCGTGGGCACGTCACGGCTGCGCGCGGTGAAGATTCCCGTATTGCCGGCCAGCTTCTTCAGCCATTCCCAGCCCTTCTCCTCGCCGTGGAGGGACAGCATGACCTCGTAGGTCGCGTTCGATGACGAAGAGCGCGTGGGCGCACATTGCGCTACCTCGCCCTGGAGCTTGGGATTGAGAAGATCGTTCCAGTCCTGGAGCGGGGCCACCCCGAGTCGCTGAATCTTCTTGGGATTGTAGACGAGCCCGTACGGCTCCAGCGCCGTGCCCACCCAGTAGCCGTCCTTGTCCTTCAGCGGGATGGGCCTGGGCTTGCCAATGGCGGCCGGAATCGAGTCCCAGGCCTCGCGCGCGATCTCCACCTTCTGGAGCAGCTTCTGGTCGGCCAGCTTTTCGAACAGCGCCGATTCGCCGCCCCAAAAGATGTCGGCTTCGGGCTTGCCCTTCCACTCCACGATGCGGCCGTACGCCACCGGCGTCCCAGCGGGGATGGCGCTCACCTTCACGCTGACGTTCCACTTCTCCTTCGCGTAATCCGCGAACGCCTTGAGGGCGGCGTCGTGAATGAACTTCGAAACGGGCGTGATGAGCGCCAGCTCGCCCTCGATGGGGGCCTGGGCGCTCGCGAGCCCCGTGAGGGCGGCCATGGCGATCAGGACCCCGACCAGCCAGGCGATGCAGGACGACGTTCTTCTCATGGTGCTCTCCTCATCGAGAGGTCAGCGCACCGGGTGCGCCCCCTCCACGCCGCGACATTCCCCGATTGTCCGAGGCGCCCCTCAGCGGCCGAGGAGGCGCAAAGCGAGGTCGGGCCGATCCGAAACAACGAGGTTGACCCCGATCGCGATGACCCGCCGCAGATCCGCCTCGTCGTTGACCGTCCAGGCCCCCACGGAGATGCCCGCCGCCCGCGCCGCCTCCATCACGCCGGAGTCGAGGACGCGATGGTCGATCCCGAGGTGGCTCGCTCCGAGCTCTCGCGTCCAGCGCACGGCCTCGCGCGGCGGTACGCCTTCGCGTTCCACCCGCGCCCTTCCGACGAGAAGGGCCACCCGGATGGAGGGATCGAGGGCGCGAACGCGCCTGACGGTCTCGGCCTCGAAGGCCATGACCACCACGCGGTCAGCCAGGCCACGGGCGTTCACCACACCCAGCACCTTCTCCTCGATGCCGGGGTAGCGCTGACGGTCGGCGTCGACCTTGATCTCCAGGAGCAGCCGTGCGCGACTGGCGGCGAGCAGGTCGAGCAGCTGCGCCAGCGTGGGCACGGCATCCTGGGTGACCGCACCATCCCCACTGCGCAGACGCAGCGTGGAGAGGTCCGCCCGTCGCACGGCGCGCACGCGCCCTCCCCCGGTCGTGGTGCGGTCGAGGGTCGGGTCATGCAGGACGACGACCTCGTCGTCCGCGGTGAGGTGCACGTCGGTCTCGAGGAAGTCGGCGCCGAGGGCAAGGGCCTGGCGGTACGCGGTGAGGCTATTTTCCGGCCACAGGAGCGCGCCACCCCGGTGGGCTGCCACCAGCGGTTTCGCTTCCTGGGCGGAGGCCAAGGTCATGGTGGCGATGCTCCACAGAGCGGCCAGGACCCGCGCCCGGCCTGCCGCCCCCAAGCCCCAGTTCCGGTAGTGGACACCACGCATCTCTTCTATGTGTCGCTCTCGATCAGGCCCTTCACGAATTCTATTTGTCGCTCTCGATCAGGCCCTTCACGAACCAGCGCTGCATGACGAGAATCACGATGACCGGGGGCAGCAGGGCCATGATGGCCGCCGCCATCATGACGTTCCACTCCGGGACGTGCGTGCCCGTGCGCGGAATCAAATCTTGAAGGCCGATGACGACCACCCGCATGGCCTCGGTGTTGGTGATCATGAGCGGCCACAGGTACTGGTTCCAGCCGTAGATGAAGAGCACGACGAACAGGGCGGCGATGTTCGTCCAGGAGAGCGGCAGGAGAAACGACCACAGGAACCGCAGGGCGCCCGCCCCGTCGATCTGGGCGGCCTCGGCCAGTTCGTTCGGCACCGTCTGGTAGAACTGGCGGAACAGGAAGGTGGCGGTGGCGGACGCCATGAGGGGGATGGTGAGCCCCCAGTACGTGTTCAACCAGCCGAGATTCCCGATCACCTCGTACGTCGACATGATCCGCACTTCCACCGGCAGCATCAAGGTGATCAGGATCATCCAGAAGACGACGGACTTGCCGCGGAAATTGAAGTAGACGATGGCGAAGGCGGACAGGATGGAGATGGCGATCTTGCCCACCGAGGAGACCAGGGCCACCACGCTGCTGTTCCAGAGCAGACGGCCCATGTGCGACCGCCGCCACGCGTCCTGATAGTTGGCCACCGTGTTTCCCGACGGCGTGAGGATGGGCGGCCGCGCGACGACTTCGTCGATCGTTTGCGTGGAGATGATGAGGGCGTAGTAGAGCGGAAAGGCGATGACGGCCACGCAGGCCAGCAGGAGCACGTGGACGATGAGGCGGCCCCAGGGGAATGGCCGGCGCCGCTTCCAGGTCAGGGTCGCCGGCAGGGTCTCGGTGCGGGCGGCGGCGAGGGTGGCGTCGGCGCTCAATACGTGACCTTCTTCTCGACGAAGCGGAACTGCAGGGCGGTGAGGGCGATCACCACGAGCATGAGGATGACCGACTGCGCCGCCGAGGACCCGAGATTCAGACCAATGAAACCGTCCTTGTAGACCTTGTAGACGAGGATCTCGGTGGCGCCCCCCGGCCCCCCCTTCGTCACGGCATCGATGACGCCGAAGGAGCCGAAGAAGGAAAAGATCAGGTTCACCACCATCAGGTAGAACGTGATGGGCGAGAGAAGGGGCAGCACGATCGACCGGAAGCGGCGCACCGGACCGGCGCCGTCCACGCTGGCCGCTTCCAGCACCGAGCGGGGAATGGCCAGGAGCCCAGCCAGGAAGAAGGCGATGTTGTACCCCACGTGCGTCCAGGCCGTGGCGAGAATCACCAGCAGCATGGCCACCCAGCCCTTGAGGAACCAATTGAAGTCGTAGGAGGTCACGAACGACAGCCAGTAGGGCAGCACGCCGTACGACGGATGGAACATAAAGAGGAAGATGATCCCGGCCACCGGAGGCGCGATGCCGTAGGGCCACAGCACGGCTGTCCGGTAGGCGGTCAGGCCGCGGACGTTCTGGGTGGCCAGGGCCGCTACCAAGAGACCGCCCCCGATTCCGAGCGCGGTCACGCCGATGGCGAAGACGACGGACGCCACGATCGCCTGGTAATACTCCGGTGCGGCGAGCAGCTTCGCGAAGTTGTCGAGCCCCACGAAAAAGGTTCGGTCCCCGAAGGGCGACGTGCGGTACAGGCTGAGCCGCAGCGACTCGAAGGCGGGCCAGATGAAGAAGACCAGGGTCACCAGGAGCTGCGGGAGCACCAGCACGTACGGCAACCCTCGGTGCTTGAAGACCGTGCGCTTCATCCCCGGCGGCCGCGAGCTATTGCTTGTTGGCGGCCGCGAACTCCTTGAGGATCTCGTTGCCCTTGGCCACGGCGGCGTCGAGCCCTTCCTTGGCCGTCTTCTTGCCGGCGAAGATATTCTCCAGCTCCGCCTCGATGCCGTCGCGGATCTGGACGAAGTTGCCGAGCCGGATCCCCAGGCTGTTGGGCGTGGGCTTGGCGTTCAGCAACTCGCTCATGGCCGTCCACTGCTCGGGACTCTTCTTGAAGAAGTATCCGTCCTCCAGGTTCTTCACCGCCGTCTTGGTGATGGGTACATAGCCGGTGGTGACCGCCCACCACATCTGCTGGTGAGGCTCGGCGATGAATTTCATGAATCGCGCGACCCCCTTGTAGTCGCCCGGCTTCTGGCCCTTCATCACCCAGAGGGTGGCCCCTCCCACGATGGTGTTCTGCTTCTTGTATGGGGCCCCCCAGTTCGGGAGCTGTCCGGTCCCCCAGTCAAACTTGATGGACTTCTTGAAGCCCCCGATGACCGCCGACGACTGCACGAGCATGGCACAGTCGCCGTTGATGAACTTCGGATCCGGGGACCCCCCCCGCCCGCCGTACGAGTAAATGTTCTCCTTCTGCCACTTGGCCAGGGTTCCGATGTGCATGAGGCCGAAGTCGCCGTTGATGAGCAGCTTGGTGTCGAGGCCTTTGTAGCCGTTGTCGTTGGTGGCGAACGGCTGGTTGTGCCACGCGAACGTGTTCTCCAGCATCGTCCAGGACGGCCACGACGTGGTGAAGCCGCACTTGGCGGCGCCGGCGGTCACGATCTTCTTGGAGGCGGCCTCCACCTCCTTCCAGGTGGCCGGCGGCTTGTCGCCGAGCCCAGCCTTCTTGAAGGCGTCCTTGTTGTAATAGAGGATCGGGCTCGACGAGTTGAACGGCATGGAGTAGAGCTTGCCGTCTTTCGAGTAGTACCCGGTGACCGGTCCGATGAAGTCGTCCCAGTTGACGGCGACCTCCTGTTGCTTCATCAGATCGTGAACCGGAACGACGGCGCCCGACAGGAGCATCGTCTGCGTGCCCACCTCGAAGACCTGCACGATGTGCGGCGGATTCTTCTGCCGGTAGGCGGCGATGGCCGAGGTGAGCACCTCGGGGTACGTCCCCTTGTTGAGGGCTTTGACCTCGTAGTCGCCCTGGCTCTGGTTGAATTGCTTCACCAGCTCGCTCACCGTCTCGCCGAGCTGGCCCCCCATGGCGTGCCAGAAGTTGATCTCCGTCTTGGTCTGGGGGCCGGCAGGTACCGCGAGCAGGACGAGCGCGGTGACGGCGACCACGCCGGCCGCGCGCTTGATGACGCTGTGCATGATGTCCTCCTGGACCCGACGCCCGTGAACGAGGGGATGGGGGGCCGTCTATCTTCTCGACGGTCCGGCCGACTATAGCACAGCCGCATCCCGCACCGGTGACGCGTGCACGACGTGGCCGTTACGCCTTGAACCGGTGCGAGCGGGCGACGTGTGCGTGGTACGCCTCGAGCTCGGCGTCGAGGCGGCGCGGCGACCAGCTCAGAAGGCTCCTCATGCGCCGTCCGATGGCCGCCGCGCAATCCAGTCCCTGGCAGGCGCTGGTGCCGATGCCGGTGCGCCGCAGCAGGACATCCTGCAGCGACACCGCCATCTCGTCCTGCACGGCCCGGTGCAGCTGCGCCACGACGTCGGGATTGCTCGGACAGAGCGGCTCCGCTCCGTCGGCCAGCTTCCCGGCCAGGGTCACCACGCCGCTGTATCCGCGCCCATACAGGCCCACCAGGGTTTCCAGCGCCGCGCGGCTGAGACCGGACGTGGCCGCCTCCGGCGAGACGTCGAGCCACGCCCGCCCTTCCACCATCCCTACGTCCTCGTCGGCGCCGTCCAAGCTGCGTCGTGCGGTCTGGCTGGCCGTTCCTCGTCCCAGAGTCCGCACCACGCGATCGCCGACCTCCTCGGCGAGACTCCGAAAACACGTGAGCTTGGTCCCGGTGATGGACAGGAAGCGCCCGCCTTCCTCGTCGACGATCTTGTGCTCCCGGGAGACGTCGGACGCGCGCGCGCCTTCCTCGAAGCTGAGCGGGCGCACACCCGCGTAGGTGTAGAGCACTTCTTCGGGCCGCACCCGTGGATCGGGCAGCGCGCGGCGAACCTCCTCGAGCAGGTACACGACCTCATCGCGCGTGGCGTGCACGCGGTCCAGATCGCCATCGAAGTCGGTGTCGGTCGTCCCCACCAGCGAGAAGTCCCGCCACGGGATGACGAAAATCATCCGATCGTCCGCCGTGCTGTGATAGACGGCGCGCGCGGTGAGGCGCGGAAGCAGGCAGTGAATCCCCTTGGTCCTCCGGACGATGCTCCGCCCCCGCTCCGACACCCCCGCCAACGAGCGAAACTGATCGGCCCACGGCCCGGTGGCGTTGACCAGGACGCGTGCGCGCAGCGCAACCACCCGCCCCGTGAGCAGATCGCGCACTCGGACGCCGGCCGGGGCGCCGCCGGCCCCGCGCATCACCTCCTCGACCTCCGCATAGTTGATCACGCGGGCTCCGCGGCGTCGGGCCGAGAGCGCGTTTTCCAAGCACAGGCGCTCGGGATACACGAGGAGATCGTCGAAATAGTAGCCGGCCCCGCGCAGCCCGTCGGCTCGGATGGCCGGCTCAAGGCTGAGGGCTTCGCGGGCACCGAGCACGCGGTACCGCTCGCGCTCCCGCCCGGGCGTGAGCCAATCGTAGAGCTTCATGCCGATCCGGACCTTGATCAAACTGCGCGACGAGTGGCGATAGATCGGCACCAGGAATGGCAACGGGCGCACCAGATGGGGAGCCAGCTGCTGCAACGTCTCGCGCTCGCGCAGCGATTCCCGCACCAGGCTGAAGTCGAACAGTTCGAGATAACGCAGGCCACCGTGGATCAGCTTGGAGGAACGGGACGTGGTGCCGGAGGCGAAGTCCCCCTTGTCCACCAGAGCGACCGAGACGGCGCGGCCGGCGAGGTCCCGCGCGATGCCGGCGCCCGCCATGCCGCCTCCGACGATGACGACGTCGAAATCTCCGTCGACGAACGCCTCGCGCCCCGTCATGACACCACGTCTCGGATGGATGGTAGCACGACGTCCGGAGCCACTTCTCCGATGCGCGGGTCGCCGGACCGCGTGATGCCCGTGAGTACGAGCACGGTTCCCATGCCCTGTCGCTTGCCCATGGCGATGTCGGTGTCGAGGCGATCCCCCACGATGGCGCACTGACCAGCGGGCAGCGCCACGACCTCTAGCGCCTCCTCCAGCATGATGGGCGACGGCTTCCCGACCACGATGTCCACCTTTCGATCAGTCACCGCTTCCACCGCGGCGATCATCCCCGCGCAGTCCGGTATCTCGCCCCCGTCGACCGGACACGTCCGGTCGGGATTGGTGGCGATGAGATGGGCCTCGTGCCGGGTCACCGCCTGGAGCGCGACGTTGAGCTTGTCGTAATCGAAGGTGCGATCGAAGGAGATGACCACCCAGCGCACGTGTGCGTCGGATCGCGGCTCGAGACCGGCCGCCCTCAGCGCGGCGATCAAGGAGATCTCACCGATGACGAAGACCGGAGCCCCGGGGTCCAGGCGAGCCAGGTGACGAGCCAGCACGACCGAGCTCGTGATGACGTCATCTCCGGTGGCGGGAATGCCGAGCCGCATCAGCTTCCAGGCGTACTCCGCCGGCGACTGCAGCGGGTTGTTGGACAGGAAGGCCACGCGGCGTCCGGCCTCCCGCAGCGCCCCGATGGTCGTGGCCGCGCCCGGGATGAGGGCATCGCCCACGTACACGGTGCCATCGAGGTCGAAGAGCCATCCGCGATGCGGCAGGACGAACCGCCGGGCGCCTTCCTTGCCGTGAGCGCCCACGGAGCCTGGACCACGATCCAGCATCACTGATCGCCCCCTGCGCGAAACCTCTTACCGGAAGAGCGGAGAGACGGCCGCCTGGGCGAGATCCACGAAGGGCGCGGGCACCACGCCGAGGAGCACGATGCCGACGACGGCGATGACGAGGGCGAGGCTGCCCGCGAACGACGGCGCGTAGACGGCGCCCTCACCGTCCGCCTCGCGCATGTACATGTAGACGATCACGCGGAGGTAGTAGTACGCCGCCACCGCCGAATTCAGCACGGCGATGACGGCCAGCCACAAGTAGCCGGACCGCACGGCGGAGCCGAACACGTAGAACTTTGCGAAGAAGCCGGCCAGGGGCGGAATGCCGACCAGCGAGAGAAGGAAGAGCGTCAGCGCGGCGGCCAGCAGCGGATGGCGTCGAGCCAACCCCGCGTAGTCCCCGACGTCGACGGCTTCCTCGCGGCCGCGCTCGCACAGAAGGATGGCGCCGAAGGCTCCGCCCGTGGTGAACACGTAGGCCAGAAGATAAAAGAGCACGGCGCTCGCCCCGACGGCGCCGCCGGCGACGAGCCCTACCAGCATGTAGCCGACGTGGGCGACGGAGGAGTACGCGAGCATCCGCTTGAGGTTGGACTGAGCCAGCGCCACCACGTTGCCGACGGTCATAGTCACTGCGGCCAGGATCCAGAGGATGGCGCTGGCATCCGGCTGCGCGATGCGCAGAGCACCCCCGAGCAGGCGGATGAGGGCGGCGAAGGCGGCGGCCTTGGAGCCGGTGGCGATGAGGGCGGAGACGCTGGTGGGAGCGCCCTCGTACACGTCGGGGGCCCACATATGGAACGGTACCGCCGAGATCTTGAAGCCGAAGCCCACCAGCATCAGCCCGACCCCCCCCAGGAACATGGGCGAGAGAGGCACGCCGACCACGGCCGCGGCGATGCGCTCGAAGTTGGTGCTGCCGGTGGCGCCGTAGATAAGGGCGATACCGTAGAGCAGGAACGACGAGGCGAACGCGCCCAGCAGAAAGTACTTCATGGACGCCTCGCTCGAGGTCAACCTGGTCTTGAAGATCCCGGCCATGACGTAGAGCGACAGCGACATCAGCTCGATGGCCAGGAAGACCATGATGAGGTCGTTGGCCGAGGCCAGCAGCATCATGCCCGACGTGGAGAATAGGAGGAGCCCGTAGTACTCGCCGCTCTCGGCCCCGGTGCGACGCAGGTAGTCGAGAGACAGCAACAGCACCAGGGCAGCGGCGTAGCAGATGACGACGTTGAAGAACAGGGCGTAGTTGTCGAGCACGATCATGTCGGAGAAGCCGCGCTCGTCGCTTCCCCAGCGCAGCACGCTCACCACCAAGGCCGCCACCACCCCGGCCAGAGCCACGCTGCCCACGTGATCCTTGGACGTCCGTGGCGGCAGCAGATCGAGCGCCAGGGCGAGAAGCGCCGCCCCGAACACCACGAGGGCCGGCGCCAGGGCGCCGAGGGCGATGGGCGGGGCGGGAACGCCGTCCACCTAGCGCGCCACCGCGGGGCCTGGGCTCTTGTCGGTGGCCAGCCGGACCGGGGAGAACGCCCGGCTCACGCCCACCTTGCTCTCGACTTCCGCGATGAGCGCCTGCACCGAAGCCTCCGTCTTCCCCGTGAAGGCGATGGGGTAGACGCCGATCCACACGATGAACAGCACCACGGGGAGGAGCACGGCCCACTCCCGGGGCGTGAGGTCGCGCAGGCGCTGATTTTCCTCGTGGGTGATCTCCCCGAAGATCACCCGCTGGTACATCCATAGCATGTAGACGGCGGCTAGGATGATGCCGGTGGCGGCCAGGACGGCCACGGGACGGTTGACCTGGAAGGTGCCAAGCAAGATGAGGAACTCGCCCACGAACCCGTTCAGGCCCGGCAGCCCCAGGGAGGAGAGGGACACGAGCAGGAAGAGGGCCGAAAAGGCCGGCACGACTTTCCAGAGCCCACCGAAGTCGCTGATGAGCCTAGTGTGGCGACGCTCGTAGATCATGCCAACCATGAGGAAGAGGGCGCCGGTGGAGAGGCCGTGGTTGACCATCTGAATGACGCTGCCCACCAGGCCCTGCGGAGTGAGCGTGAAAATCCCCACCATGACGAAGCCCAGGTGGCTCACGCTGGAGTAGGCGACGAGTTTTTTGAGGTCGGGCTGGACGGTGCAGACACAGGCGCCGTAGATGATGCCGATGACGGCGAGGGCGAACACCAACGGTCCGAATGTCACGCTGGCGTCGGAGAACAGGGGCAGACAGAAGCGCAGGAAGCCGTACGTCCCCATTTTGAGTAGGACGCCGGCCAGGACCACGCTGCCCGGAGTGGGCGCCTCCACGTGGGCATCGGGCAACCACGTGTGAAAGGGAAAGAGCGGCACCTTGATGGCGAAGGCGAGGGCAAAGGCGAGGAACATGAGATTCTGGCCGACCCCGGGCGGCGTGATCCAGCGCGCCAGGACGGGCAGATCAAAGGTGTACACGCCAGTGGCGCTGCCGTGCTGGAAGTAGAGGGCGAGGATGGCCACCAGCATGAGCAGCGATCCCACCAGCGTGTAGAGGACGAACTTGATCGCGGCGTACACCCGACGAGTCCCGCCCCACACCCCGATGATGAGGTACATCGGGACGAGCATGGCTTCCCAGAACACGTAGAAGAGGAAGAGGTCGAGGCTGACGAAGACACCCAGCATGCCCGTCTCCAGCACGAGCATGGTGAGCGCGAATTCCTTCACGCGATCCTCGACGGCGTGCCAGGCCGAGGCCAGCGCAATCGGCATGAGGAATGTCGTGAGGAGCACGAGCAGGAGGCTGATGCCGTCGATGCCCAGGTGATAGCCTATGCCCAGTGCGGGCATCCACCGCGCGTCCTCGACGAACTGGTAGTCCACCTGCTCTCCGTCGAAGCCGAAGTAGAGGGGCATCGATAGGGCGAAGGTGACCAGCGAAACGATCAGCGCGCCCATCCGGATCTCCCGCTCTGCACGGCGGGGGACACAGGCCAGGCCGACGGCGCCGAGGAGGGGCAGGAACGTGACGGCGGAGAGAAGGCCGATGGTCATGGCCGCACCAGCAAGAAGCCCACCAGCAGGACCGCGCCCACTAGCATGGTCAAGGCATAGGTGACGGTGTAGCCGGTCTGGACCCGGCGCAGGAGTCCGGCCGCGGCCTCGGTCGCCCGCCCCACCCGGTTCACCAGGCCGTCGATGATCTCCACGTCGAAGATCTGCGCCAGGAATTCCGAGAGGGCCAAGAACGGACGAACGAAGACCCGATCGTAGAGGGCATCCACGTAGTACGCGTTGAGCAACAGCGCCCGGAGGGGATGTGGGCGATCTCCGGCGCTCGCCACGCGGCCCGGCGACGACCAGTACATGACGGCGGCGAGGACGAGCCCTCCCAGCGACACCACGACCGCCAACACGATGAGTACGAGCGAGATCGCGCCGCCGTGGTGCGCAGGATGAGTGCTGAACACGGGCGTCAGAAACTTCTGGAACGGCGAGCCCTCCTCGGCCGGGACGCCAACGGCCAGGCCGGCCCCCCCCGTGAGTAGGGCGAGGACGAGGAGGGGCCAGGTCATCACCCCGGGTGACTCATGGACGTGGTGGGCGACCCCCTTCGACATTCGGGGGGCGCTGAGGAAGGCCAGGAAGAAGAGGCGAAAGCTGTAGAACGCCGTCAGGAACGCTCCGGCGAGCAGCAGTGGCCAGATGAGCAACCGCTCGTGGAACGCCGTGGAGAGGATCTCGTCCTTGGAGAAGAAGCCGGCGAAGGGCGGCAGTCCCGCCAGGCCCGCGGTCCCGATGAGCATGGTGATGGTCGTGACCACCATGCGGGGCGCCAGGCCGCCCATCTTGCGCAGGTCCTGCTCCCCGCTCATGCCGTGGATTACGCTCCCCGCTCCCAGGAACAGCAGCGCCTTGAAGAAGGCGTGGGTGACCAGGTGAAAGATGGCGGCCGCGTAGGCTCCCAGCCCGGCCGCCGCGAACATATAACCGAGCTGACTCACCGTGGAATAGGCGAGCACGCGCTTGATGTCCGTCTGCACCAGCCCGATGGTGGCCGCGAACACCGCCGTGAGCACGCCCACCCAGGCCACCACTTCGAGGGCCACCCCCGAGCGCTCGAACAGCGCGTGGCTCCGGCAAACCATGTAGACGCCGGCCGTCACCATGGTGGCGGCGTGGATGAGCGCGGAGACCGGCGTCGGGCCCTCCATGGCGTCGGGCAGCCACACGTGAAGGGGAAGCTGCGCCGATTTCCCGCACGCCCCCAGGAAGAGAAGCAGGGCGATGCCCGTGGCCACCGCCGGCGAGAGCGTCCCGGCGGCCTTGAAGACCTCCGCGTAGTCGAGCGTGCCCACCGCGGTCCACAACCACAGTACGCCGAGCCCGAAGCCGAAGTCGCCGACCCGATTGACGATGAAGGCCTTCATGCCGGCGTGGGCCGCCGACTTGCGCGTGTACCAGAACCCGATGAGCAGGTACGAGCAGAGTCCCACCGCCTCCCAGAAGACGTACAAGAGGAGGAAGTTACCGGCCAGGACGAGCATCGCCATCGAGAACACAAAGAGGTTCATGTAGGCGAAGAAGCGCGCGTAGCCGGGATCGTCGTGCATGTACCCGACGGAATACACGTGAATGAGAAAGCCGACTCCCGTGACCACCAGCAGCATGATGGCGGTGAGCTGGTCGACGTGCGCGGACACGGCAGCAGTGAAATCGTCGGCCACGATCCAGGGAAACAGCGCGACCGTTCCCGTCTGCCCGGCCCACACCCGCATGAAGACGGCGCACGATGCCAGGAATGCGCCGGCCAGCGCCGGGACGGCGATCCAGTGCGCGCGACGGCCCACCACCCGTCCGAAGAGAATATTGAGGAGGGCCCCGGCCAGCGGAAAGGCAGGAATCAGCCACAAGGTCGGGAACACCGGGCCACTCTAGCGAACACGTCACGACGCGTCAAGCAACCGAGCGCGCAGACAGGACGACGCTGTGAAGGATCGCGATCGACTTCGCTGGCGATGCCAAGCGATCCTGCGTGCTATCATCGGCTCGTGCCGCCGCGGTCCCGTTTCACGATCGCCTTTGTCCTGGTTCTGATCCCTCTCCTGGCCGCGCTGGGCATCATCGCCTATATCGGTTGGCGTCAGTCGGTGCCTGGCGTCCGGGTGGCCACGGCCCTCCCGGCCCTGCTCGGTCACAAGACGCCGGTGACCGTCGCCCTCCAGGCCGCACGCGGCAACGTCGCCCGCGCCGAGGTGCGCGTCTCGCAGAGCGGGAAGACGACAGTCGTCGCCCGGTTCGATGGGCCGCCGATACCGCGGGTCGAGTTGCCCGTCACCATCGAGCCGACGGCGCTGGGCGTGCGCGAGGGCGATGCGGCCCTCGAGGTGTGGGCCCGCGATGATTTCTGGCGACCCATCCGCCTCGACGATCGCTCCATCGCCCAATTCCCGGTGAAGGTGGATCTCACGCCGCCGCGCATCGAGATCCTCGCGGCCACGCAGTACGTGTCGCCCGGGGGCGCGGCGCTCGTGGCGTTCCGTCTCCCGGACGCCGCCCGGGCCGAGGTTCGCATCGGCGCTCACGCGTTCCCGAGCTTCCCCTACGGCCCCCCTGACAAGGGCGCCCGTGTCGCGCTCATCGCCCTGCCGTGGGACTTTGCAGGGAACGCGGCCATGTCGGTGAACGCCGTCGACGAGGCCGGGAACACCGCGGTGCGCGCCATTCCGGCCGAGCTGAAGCCCCGCAAGTTCCCGCGGGACACCATTCAGATCACGGGGGCACTCCTCGAGGCCAAGGTACCCGAGCTCCTGCCCCAGCGGTCACCGTCCCAGCCGCTCATCGACGGATTCCTCGTCGTCAATCGCGAGCATCGCCGCCAGGCCGAGGAGGAGAAACGCCGGATCGGCGCCAAGACCGCGGACAGGCCTTTCTGGGAAGGCGTCTTCGTCCAGCCGCGCAATACGAAGGTCTTCGCCAACTTTGCCGAGTCGCGCACGTATCTCTACCAGGGCCAGGCCGTCGACACCCAGGTGCATTTCGGCTACGACCTCGCCGCCACCAAGAACATGCCCGTGCCCGCCGCGAACAAGGGCGTGGTGATCTTCGCCGCTCCGCTCACCATCTACGGCAATACCGTCGTCATCGATCACGGGCTCGGGCTGCAGACGCTGTATGCTCACCTGTCGAGGGTCGGCGTCAACCCGGGCGACAGCGTGCAAAAGGGTCAGGAGATCGGGCGGTCTGGCACGACCGGGCTGGCCATCGGCGATCACCTGCACTACGAGGTACTCGTCCACGGTATCTCCGTGACGCCGCTGGAATGGTGGGACGCCAAGTGGCTCCGCGATCGGATCGCCAAGCCCCTGAGGGACGCCGGCCTCCCCGAGATCGCCGGTATCGCTCCTCCCGCCGGCGAGGCGGCCCCCGCCCCCGCCGTCCCGCGCTCGACCCGTCGGGGCGCGCGCTAGGAAGCGCGCTCCCGCTCGAGAGAGGTCAAGAAACCGGCGCGCGAAGTTCCCTCCACCACTGGACTGGCGCGCAGCTCGCCTCGCCATAGCGGCTAGGTCGCACCGCCACACGGGACGCTCTTCGCGGCGGAGTTGGGCCTGTGACCGCCCGCTTCGTGCTAGATTGCTACGCCACCTGCATGCGCGCCTTCGCCCACTGGTACGTCGTCGTCGAAATCCTCGGCGCTCTCGTCCTTCCGCTAGCTTGGCGGCTGTTCCGGCACCTCCCCGACCGCGGTTACTGCTTTGGCAAGATCCTCGCGATCCTTCTGGTCGGGTACGCGTTCTGGACGGGAACCGCCTACGGGCTCCTGCGCAACGAGCTCGGGGGCGCGGTGCTCGCCGTCCTCATCGTCACCGTGGCAAGCGGGGTCGCCGGGTGGCGGATGCTCCGCGGGACCCAAGCGGGACGGAGGCCGCTGGTTGAGGGCATGCGGCGTCTCACTCCGGTGATCCTCAACACCGAAGCCCTGTTTCTCCTCGCGTTCGGCGGATGGGCTGTCGTGCGCTCCTGGGGCCCCGAGGCAAACCACACCGAGCAACCGATGGACTTGCTTCTGCTCTCGGCGATCTGGACGAGCTCCTCATTTCCGCCGCAGGACCCCTGGCTCGCCGGATACGCGATCAGCTACTACTACTTTGGCTACTGGCTATTGGCGACCATCGCGCGCCTGGCCGGGCAACCGCCAGAGATCGCGTACAACCCGGGCCAGGCGTGCTGGTTCGGCCTGTTGCTCACCGCGTGCTTCGGCGTCGGTTTCAACCTGGCTGCGCTGGCACGGCGAACGAGCGCCGAGGCCGGACGTCGGGGAGCGCCGATGCTGGGCGGCCTCCTCGCCGCGGTGTCCGTTGCGCTCATCGGCAACCTTCAAGGTCTGCTCGACGCCGTGCGGATCGGGTGGGACTGGCTGCGTAATCCGAACCGGGCGGTCCAGCTGACTGGTGAGACAACGACCTGGTGGTGGTGGCGCAGTAGTCGAGTCATCAGGATCGCGATCCTCTGGGTCGCCCCGTCGAGATCATCGACGAGTTTCCGTTCTTCAGTTACCTCGTCGGCGACAACCACCCGCACCTGTTGGCGATGCCATTCGTCCTCCTCGTCGTCGCCGTCAGCTTGTCGGTGTATCTGGCGGGTCTCTCCGTCCAGCCAGTGGGGCCAGGGACCGAGCGGCGTACCGGATCGACCCGAGCCGCTGCTTCCGCGGTGGTCTATCGGAGCTGGCCATCATCGTCATCGCCGCGGGTGGGCTTGCCTTTCTCAATCCCTGGGATCTCGCGGGCGCGTGGATCCTCGTGGTCCTCTCGGCAGCGCTGGTGGCACCCCGTCTGCTGGATGCCTTCGAGCCCTCGCCGTCCAATCCGGGCGCAGCTACCGCTGGTCGAGAGGCGACGTGAGTTCGCCGAGCGCCGCCTTCAAGGAGAACGCAATGGAGACCGTCGCCCAGGGGGCCAGGTTTGGAGGAGGGCGCGCGGCGGCACGTAATCGCCGATGACGCCCATGAGCAGATCGAGCAGGCCGGACCGCCGCTCCAGAAGCGTGGCCGCGAGGTTGGCCGCCCAGCGCCGGCCAATCGCGAACTGGATGGCGCGCGTCACGCGCTCTTTGCCGTGAAACGCATCGCGCTGCGCATCGCGATAGGTCGAGAGGGCGCGGGCCGACACGTCGCCCGAGGCCAGCGCGCGGGTCGCTGTCTCGGCGGCCAGCTCAGCGCCCCGCAGGGCACTGAAGATTCCCTCGCCCGTGAAGGGGTCGTAGAAACCCGCCGCGTCGCCGACGAGCAGCGCACCGCCGCAGCGCGGCGGCGTCACCCGGTACGCCAGCGGGCCCAGCGCCTGGACCGCGGTCATCCGCTCGGCCGCGGCGATCCGACGGGCCAGATGCGTGAGCTGCTTGGTGCGCGCCGCGAAGAACGTGTCCAGGCGCGCGCTATAGGGGGCGGCGTGAGCGAGCGGGACCACCAGACTCAGGTTCACGCGGTCGGGCGCCACCGGATTGAGGATGGCGTAATCCGGCGGATCCACGAAGATCTCCCCGACCTCGCGGCAGTCGGCCAGACCGCGAAGGTAGGTGACCAGAGCCAGACGACGCAGGCGATGCGGTTTGCGGCCCCCCAACCGTTGAGCGATCACCGAAGTGCGGCCGTCGGCGCCGATGACCAGCGGCGCGCGGAGCTGGTGCCGGCGCCCCTTGACGTCGATCGCCTCCACGCCACTCACTCGCGCCCCGTCCGCGATGACATCGGTCACGCGGCACTGCTCCCAGAAGTCGACGGGCACGCCCCGCAGGCGCTCGCAGAGCGCCGCATCCAGCAGAGCCCGCTCGACGGCCAGCGCGCCGTCTCGGTACGGGCGCCATTCGCCGACCGCGCGATAGCGGCCCTCGAGCACGCGCCCGTCGGGGGCCGTGATGCGCATCCCGGCCAAGGTGGGCGCGCCGGCGGCGTCGATGGATTTGAGGACGCCGAGTCGATCCAGGATGCGCGTGCCTTCTGGGCTGAGGTACTCGCCGCAGATCTTGGCGCGCGGCGAGCGAGCGCGGTCGAGGACGGCCACCGACAGTCCGCGCTCGGCGAGCAGGATGGCGGTGGCGGCGCCGGCCGGCCCGGCGCCGACGACGATGACGTCATGCGGCGCGCGCGACGTCACCAGGCAACCAGCAACACGCGGCTCAGGATCGGATAGCTCCGGACGGTGAAGCGTTCCCACCGAGCCTTCTCGCAGAGCACGCGGAGTTCCTCGGGCCGATAGGCACGCCGGACGGACAGCGGCCCGTCGTGGCGGGAGACGGCACGGGCAAAGAGCCGAGTGGCGATCGTCACCAGCAGCCAGGACAGGCGCGTGCGCAAGAGATCGTTCACCACCACCCCGACGCGCGCGGCGGCGCGCATCGCCTCCAGGTTCGCCACTGCCGCGTCAGGCGGCAAGTGATGGAGCACGAGCGAGGTCATGGCCACGTCCACCCCATTGTCGCGGAACGGCAGCGCGGTGGCGTCGGCGCACACGCGCACGATCTCGGGATCGGCGCCACAGGCCGCCCCGGCGAGGGCCAGTCCCTCCTCATCCCGGTCGAGGAGAACGACGCGCACGCGGCGGCCCTGGCGCCGGAGGGTTCGGACGAGCCGTCGCGCGAGGTCGCCCCGACCGCCGCCGACGTCGACGACGACGTGCCCGCGAACCGTGGGCGCCGCTCGCAGCAGGTGGCGCACGGCCCGAATCGTCAGCGCGTATCCCCCGAACCACGCGCTGAGCCGGTCAATGTCGGCGAGGGCCATGTCGCGTTCCTCGGGGGAAAGCCGCCCATCGAGATACTCGCGCCGCTCCTCCTCGCGTCGCATCACCAGCGCAGCAGGGCGCCCTCCGCCGCGAATCCCGGCCCGAGCCCGATCATCAATCCCCACTCGCCCGGAACCGGCCGGGCCGTTCGCAAGGTCTGCTCGAGCACGAAGAGGATCGTCGCCGACGACATGTTGCCGTACTCGCGCAGGACGCCCCTGGTGGCCGCCACCTGCTCCTCGCGGAGCCCGAGCACGGTGACCGCGCGGTCAATCACGTGCCGGCCCGCGGAGTGCAGAATCCAGTACTGGACGTCCTCGCGCTTGAGCCCCTGCAGCTCCATCAACTCCGCGGCCATCTCCCCCATCATGGAAGACCCGATGCGGCGGACATCCTTGGACAGGACGATGCGCGGTCGCCCCTCCGGGTATTCGAAGCCCATGGCGTCCAGGTGCTCCGACCGGAACAGCGTGCGGTGGGCCACGATGCCCGGCCCCGGGCCGGTCGCCGACAGGGCGATCGCACCCGCGCCGTCAGCGAAGATGGCGTGGGCCACCGCGCTCTCCAGGCGATCATCGTCGTAGTAGGCCGCGGAGCAGATCTCCACCGCCACCACCAGGGTCTTGTGCTCGGGGAACGCCTGGACGTGATTCCACGCCTGCTGGATGGCCACCATGGCCGAGGCACACCCGGTGTCGCCGACGTGGACGCGCTGGATGCCGGGTCGGCCGCCCAGACGCGCGACGAGGTGCGCATCGAGGCTCGGGGTCATGCGGCCGGTGCAGGTGGTCGTGGCGATGAAATCCAGTTGTGAAGCTTCCCATCCGGCCGCGGCCAGCGCGCGGCGAGCGGCCGCCTCGCCGATCTCCAGCGCTCCGCGACAGAAGCGCTCGTTCAGTTCGTCCACCGTCTCACGCCCGTCGAAGGTCTCGCGATCGAGGTAGAGATAGCGCCCCTCGATGTCGCTGTGCCCGAAGAATCCCAGCCGCGCGACATCCGTGTACTTCGCAAGCTTCAGGATGTCCGCTTGCGTGAAGCGGTCGGGAGGCACGGCGGAGGCGACGGCGTTGATCTTAGGAAGGACCGTTCGATCCTCCTCGTTGATCCTGGGAAGGACCATTCGATCCTCCTCGCGCGAAGAACCCGCGCTAAGATGGCAGCTACGTCGAGCATACTGCGAGGGTGTATTCCATGCCACTGTTCAGCTTCGAGGGAAAGCGCCCAACCGTCCATTCGTCCGCGTTCATCGCGCCGACGGCGGTGCTGGTTGGCGATGTGAGGGTGGAGGAAAACGCCTCAGTATGGTACAACGCCGTGCTTCGCGGCGACTTCTCACCCATCGTGATCGGCCACGGAGCCAACGTCCAGGACGGCTCGGTGATTCACGTAACGCCCATCGCGGGCACCGAGGTCGGACCCGGCGCCACGGTCGGACATCTCTGCGTCATCCACGCCGCCACGCTCGGGGAAGAGGCGCTGGTGGGCAACGGCGCCACCATTCTCGATGGCGTGCGCATCGGCGCGCGGGCCATGGTGGCCGCGGGCGCGCTAGTGCCGCCCGGGGTCGAGATTCCCGAGGGCATGTTGGCGGTGGGCGTTCCCGCCAAGGTGCGTGGCCCGGTGACAGGGACGCCGGCCGAACGCTGGGTGCTCGTCAACCCGCGGGCCTATCAGGCCCTGGCTCAGCGCCACCGGGCGAGCGTCGGCGCGCTCTAGCGAACCGTGCCGATCATCCTGGTCACCGGCTTCGAGCCGTTCGGCGGCGACACCGCCAACCCCTCGCAGGAGCTGGCCAAGGCCGTCGACGGGCGGTCCATCGGTGACTCCGCGGTGCGGAGCATGATCCTGCCCGTGGAGCATCGGGCTGCGCGTGAGATGGTCGGCGCGGCGTTGGCCGATTCCGAGCTCACGGCCGTCGTGCACCTCGGGCTCGCCGGCGGGCGCGCGCGCATCGCCCTCGAGCAGGTGGCGGTCAACGCCATGGACTACCCCATGGCCGACGGCGCCGGCGTGCGTCTCACCGGTCAGCCGTGCGTAGTCGGTGGACCAGCCGCGTACTTCAGCACGCTCCCCTGCCGGCCGATCCTCGCCGCGTTGATCGCAGAGGGCATCCCCGCCTACGTCTCCTACACGGCCGGCACCTACCTGTGCAACCAGACGCTGTACTGGACGCTGCACGAGATAACCCTGCGCTCGCTTCCCATCCGCGCGGGCTTCATCCACGTGCCCTTCTTGCCCTCCATGGTCGCCGCCCATGGACTGGAGCAAGCCAGCATGGATCTCGCGCTCATGCTGCGCGCACTGGAGACCGCGCTGCGGGTCACCCCGCTCGCATGACGAGGAAGCCCACTGCCCTGGCGACGACCGCTCCGTTCAGCCTCTCGCCCCCGAGGTGAAGGACCGCGCGGGATGGACCCCCCGCCGCGGGTCGATGTCCGCCGCGGGCTGCGCCGGGCCGCCGGCAACGCGCTGCTCGTCGTGGCCGCCACCGCCGTCGCGCTCGGCGGTCTGGAGCTGCTCCTGCGGGCGCGGCCGACCCTGCTCGGCCACGCCTTTGCCAACGGCGTTCTCAGCAAGTACACCGACGGCGCCGGCGGGATCTTCTACAAGGACCGCCAGGCCCAGACGCGCTTCATGATTCCCAACTTCACTACTCAGATGTACTTCAACGGCTACGTGTGGACTCACCAGACCGATGCCCTCGGCTTCCGGAACAAGGCGCTATCCATCCCCGCCGACATCGCGTTGCTCGGCGATTCCTTCATCTACGGACACGGCGTCGACTTCGAGTCGACGGTCGGGTCTTTCCTCGAACGCTTGACCGGCCGGTCGGTGGCCAACCTCGCGCGGCAGGGGGACTGCGCGCTTCAACAGGCCTATCTCGTGACGGAGTTCCTGCCCATCCTCCGCCCGCGCTATGTCCTCTACTTCTACTTCGAGAACGACATCGCGGACCTCTATGTCTTCCTGAACGCCGGGACCATGCAGGCCTTCATCAATCAACCGCTGGAGAGCATTCGCTACCCTCATCGCCTCGAGCCCGCCCAGGCGCTGTCCGAGCGCGACGAGCGGCTTCGGCAGCGTTCACTGCTCGCGCGTCTGAAGCGCTGGTCGTACGTCTACCGAGTCTCCCGCTGGTTGAAGAGATACTCGGACCTGGGCGAGCGCGATCCCGCGCTGGGCGCGGGGCACACCGATGAGCAGGCCCCCGGGTGGCGCTACACGAAGAAGGCCATCCTCTACATGCGCGAGGTCTCGCGCCGCCACGACGCGCGCTTCGCAATCGTCCCCATCACGCCGACCACACCTCGCCACGGCGACATCCTGCGTCGCTTCGCCGCCGAGGAAGAGATCGACTTCATCGACACGTCCGAGTTGACGATGGCGGACGCCTCACTGTGGCTGCCCGGTGACCACCACTTCTCGCCAGCCGGCGCCCGGCGCTTCGCCGAGCTTGCGACCGCCTACGTGGAGGCCCACCCCCCCTCCACGCAAGGCGGTGACCACCGGGGGGCCGGCGTTCAGCGGCCGGTGAATTTAGCGGGGCGCTTGTCCTTGAAGGCCGCCACGCCCTCCGCGTGGTCCGCAGTCCTGCGCACGATCGCCATGTGCGACGACACGAGGTCGAGGTGCGTGCGCAAATCGAGCCGCAGACTCCTTCGGGCTCGGCGCGTGACGCGGCGAAGCCGCGGCCGCGCAGGTCGTCCGGCAGGTTCCGCTCAAGCCACAGCCGGACGTCTTTCCGAAACGCCTCCTGCTGGGCAGTGAATTCGAAGTCCATGCGCAATTCCTCGTTCCTAGACTTGCCTCGGACGGCCGGACCCTATCGCGGGCCGACCTCGGGCGCGCGGCGCAGAAAATCCCATGACAGCACATGCGCTCACGTGCCGCAACCGGGCATCGAAGAGGCGCGGGACGGTTCCGATTCGAGGTCCACCGCCGCGCATCGATCAGAGACGCCGGATCGGTGAGGCGATAACGGACCTCTATCACTCGCTGCGCAGTGAGGCTGGGATGCTCGCCGCCCAATCGGGGAGCGTTCGGGGGCTTGGGGGGCATCGAGGAGCACCCCGGCTCCGCTGGGGGCGCGCCGAGCGTTGGGGGGCTCGGGGGGCATCGAGGAGCGCCCCGGCTCCTGCCGGACGACCTGCGCGGCCGCGGCTTCGCCGCGTCACGCGCCGAGCCCGAAGGAGTCTGCGGCTCGATTTGCGCACGCACCTCGACCTCGTGTCGTCGCAC
>JBKPAK010000024.1:0-87604 GCA_046726415.1 Candidatus Methylomirabilota bacterium | reverse complement strand
GGAAAGCGTCCGCCAGGGCCATGGCGGTAGCGGCATCGACCGCATTGCGGACCTCGGGTCGGTTGATGGTCACCACGAAAACGTCGTCATCGCGCTCGATCATCACGCTTGTCGCCATGGTGTTGTCATTCTCCACATGGGCCCCGACATGGCCCCCCAATCCCCACACGCTCGGACGCCCCGGCACAGCGGTGGCACTCCTCGGATCCGCGTCAGGTTCTGGGCCCCGAGAGGGCCCCCAATCCCCCCACGCTCGGAGCGCCCCGGCAGAGACGGCGGTCAGCGGATGAGCGCGGCGTGCGCGCGGGCGTAGGTCGGCTCGTTCGCGCGCATGACGTCTGGATTGGCGCCGCGCCGGAGGGCCCAGTGATACGTCAAGAGCTGAATGGGCACCACGGTGAGGATCGGTGCGAGCAACTCGTGGACCTCGGGAATCTCGATGGTCTCCGCGGCCAACCCATCGAAGCGGCGGTCGCCTTCGGCGACCAGGGCCAGGAGCGGCGTGCCGATCTCACGCGCGGCGCGCGCGGCGTCGAGACAGCGGTCGTAGCCGGGCCCGGGAAGCGCGACGAGGATGAGCAGATCCGCGGCCTCCATGGCCACCCAGGCGCCGTGGAGAAATTCGTCACACTGGAAGCCGCTCGCGACCAGGTAGCCGGTCTCGCTGATCTTGAGTGCCGCCTCGAGGGCGGTCGCCGTGTCGGAGCCGGCGCCAACGATGAAGTAACGGCGCTTCCCGGCAAAGCGCGCGGCCATCTCCGGCCAGGATTCTTGCCCGAGGAGCCGGGCCAGCTGATCGGGAATGGCGTCGATGCTGTGGGCGATTTCCTCGTCGTTGCCGATGGCCGAGGCCAGCATGGCCAGCAGCGCAATGGCGCAGGTGTAACTCACGGTGTGCGCCTGAGAAGGCTCGCCCGGCACGGTGCGCAGCACATATTCGGCGCCGTCGAGGGGGCCCGCCTCGCGTCCGGCCACGACGACCGTTGGCGCGCCCGCGATCTTGGCGCGGGCCAGCGCCGCGTGGGTAGCCCGATTGGTGGCGCGGTGACTCACGAGGATGAGGCCCGTCTCGGCGTCGAGAAGAGGCCACGCGTACGCCAGCTCGAAGGCGTTGTGCACCCGAGCCCGATGACCGAATGCGCCCGCCGTGGCGAAGAGCCGCTCGGCGGCCTGCGCGGCGTGCCAGGAGCTGCCCACCCCGGCCAGGATCAGCCGATGGCAACCGCGCAGGCGTGTCGCCGCCGCCTCGAGCGCGCCGGCATTGCCGCGGCCGAGCAGCCGCAGGGCTCCCGGCTGCGCGTAGATGGCGTCGTGCATGTGGTAGGGATGCCCGGCTCGCGCCGAACTTGAGGAGCTGGTCATCGGGGCACGATCCTCCCATGGTCGTGAGATCAGACAGCGGTCAACGAGCAGTATGTCAGGGAGAGCGCGCGCTCGGTGTTCAGGAATGCGCCGCCGGCACCGTCGTTGCTCTCGAACCCATCGCGTTGGTCACGGCGTTGCGGATCAGTCGGATGCCGATCTCTTCGCCGAGGGTCATGATGGATTCCGGGTGGAACTGCACGGCCTCCAGAGGGAGCTCGGTGTGTTCCACGGCCATGACCACGCCGTCGTCCGTCTCCGCGGTCACCCGCAGCGCGGCCGGAAGCGTTTCGATGCGCGCGAAGAGCGAGTGATAGCGGCCCGCCGGGAACTCCCGGGGCAACCCCTCGAAGAGACGGCCGCCCAGGACCCGGATGCGCGAGGTCTTGCCGTGCACCGGCGCGGCGAGCACCCCGAGATTGCCTCCGAAGTGCTCGACGATGCCCTGGAGCCCCAAGCAGACGCCGAACACGGGCAGGCCGCGCTCGAGGACGGCGGTCAGCGTGCCCGACACGTCGAAATCGCGCGGACGGCCCGGGCCAGGCGAGAGCACGACTAGGTCGGGACGCAGATCGTCCAGCGCGGTCGCGAGAAAGCCGGCCCGCAAGGTGACGACCTCGGCGCCGGTCTGGCGGAAGTAGTTGGCGAGGGTGTGGACGAACGAGTCCTGATGGTCGACGAGCACGATGCGCCGGCCCTCACCGGGACGCGCGGCTTGGCGCACCGTCTCCGCCGCGGCGCCGCGCGGGCGCCGGATGGCGTCGATGAAGGCGGCGGCCTTGATGCGCGTCTCGCGCTCTTCTTCGTCGGGATCGGAGTCGTAGAGCAGAGTGGCGCCGGCGCGGACCTCGGCCACGCCGTCCTTCACGCGAATCGTCCGCAAGGTCAGCCCGGTGTTCATGTTGCCGTCGAAGCCCAACAGCCCCACGGCCCCGCCATACCAGGCCCGCGACGACTTCTCATGGTCCTCGATGAATTGCATCGCCCACGCCTTGGGAGCCCCGGTCACGGTGACCGCCCAGGTGTGGGCCAGGAAGGCGTCGAGGGCGTCGAAGCCCTCCCGCAGGTGGCCTTCCACGTGGTCGACGGTGTGGATCACCCGAGAGTACATCTCGATCTGGCGGCGCCCGATGACCCGAACGCTGCCAGGCTTGCAAATGCGCGACTTGTCGTTGCGATCGACGTCAGTGCACATCGTCAGCTCGGACTCGTCCTTGGTCGAATTGAGCAGCACTTGGATCTGGGCCGCGTCGCTGAGCGGGTCCTGGCCCCGGGCGATGGTGCCGGAAATGGGGCACGTCTCCACGCGATCGCCGTCCACGCGCACGTACATCTCGGGTGAGGCGCCCACGAGATACTCCGCCTCGCCGAGGTTGATAAGAAAGCCATACGGTGCCGGGTTCCGATCGCGCAAACGCCGGAAGACTTCGGAGGGGGACACCGGGCATGGCTCGAAGAACATCTGGCCGGGAACGACTTCGAAGAGATCGCCCCGCCGGAAACTTTCGCGCGCGAGTCGCACGCGATCCGCGTACTCTCCGGGAGCGTGATCGCCCTGGCGGTCGACCCGCGCGGCTCCGGCGTACGGTCGGGCGGTGCCAGCGCGCGGCAGGCCAATGGTTCTGCGGTCGCCGACCTCGAACTCGTAGCGCTGGCGCACGGCCCGCTCGCGCCGGTGGTCGACGATGGTCAGCTCGTCCGGCAGGTAGAGGACGAGGTCGCGCTGGTCGATCGGCCGCGGGCGAGCCAGCCGAATCGGCTCGAACTGAAAGGCGAGGTCGTAGCCGAAGGCGCCATAGAAACCGAGGTGCGGATCGTCGGGGCTCGCGAACAGGTCGATCAACGCGCGCAGGACGGTGAAGACGGAGGGCTGCTTGCTCCGTTCTTCTTCGGCAAAGCGCAGCGACGGCGCCGCGACCACGCCTTCGAGATCGCCCTCCGGAGTCGAGCGCCAGGTCACGACACCGAGCGTGCGCAAGGCCGCGTCGAGTGCGGGGAGCATCATCCGTCCGCGCTCGTTGAGCGCCGTCAGCCGAACCTGGCGGTCGCGCGCGACCAGCGCCAGGGGCGGATCGACGAACCCCATGTCCCAACGCGTGTAGCGACCCGGATACTCGTAGCTCGAGGCCAACAGGACGCCGCGCTGCGCGTCGAGGGCGTCGACGACTGGCTCGATCGCGCCGTCGACGGCAATGTCTTCGATGGTGCGATGGATGGTGATACCGCCGCGGGTGACGTACCGGTGTGCGCTCACGGGGCCCTCCTGTCGATTGTGGGAGCCGGGCCCGAAAACGCAAGGACCGCGGCCTCCGTCCGAGGCGGCGGTCCCGGAAAGCTCGGAGCCGCCTCGGGTGAGGCGGCTCCCGGATCAGTTTTGTCCGTGGCGCCGCCTATTCCGGCGGCCACCACCAGCTTTGACGTATCAGCGCGGGTTGGCGCATGAGGGCCATAGCATGCCGCGCCTTCTCTGCGGATTCAAGCGGCTTGTGCTCTCTGACCAGGGCTTGCACTCGCCCGCTTGTTATGGTTGCATTGACCCTAAGTCGACGATGACGGCTCAAGCGGATTCGGTCAACCTGAATGCGGTGCAGACGCCAAGTCTCCAGGTGTCCGCCGGTGTCCAGGCGTCCGTCGTGGTAGCGGTCGTCATCCTGAGTATTCGGCCCGACGCCGCGGGCCGACCTCGGCTTCAGGTCTTGCTCGTCCGGCGGGCGGTCGAGCCGTTCGCGGGCTACTGGTCGCTCCCTGGCGGCAAGCTCTGGGGAGACGAGGCGCTCGATGAGGCCGCCTGGCGCCAGCTGGCCGAGAAGACTGCCCTGCGCGCCTCCTACTTGGAGCAGCTCTACACCTTCGAGCTGTGCGATCCCTCGCGTCAGATGGAGGCAGCGGTGGTCGCCTACTACGCGCTCGTCCGCACCGACCATACCGAGATCGCGCCGGGTCGCAAGACGATGGAAGCGGCCTGGTTCCCAGTGGATGACCTGCCGGGAGAGTTCGCGTTCGACAACGACGAGATTCTCCACTATGCGCTCCAGCGCCTGCGCAACAAGGTGGAGTACGCCCATGTGGCCTTCCAGTTCCTCCCGCCGCACTTCACCATGGCGCAGCTCCGCGCCGTCTACGAGGTGATTCTCGGGCGCCGGATCGATCCCACGAACTTCCGGCGTCGGGTCGAGGCCACCGGTACCATCGTGCCTACCGGGAGCTTTGTGGCGGGCGGTCGCCATCGGCCGCCAGCGGTCTACCGCTGCGCCGAAGACCCGGTCAACCTCATCAAGACCATGCGACCTCGGCGCGCGCTGAGGTCCAGCCCCGACTTCCCCGACAGGACGTCGGTCACTTCCTAGGGCCACCGAGAATGACCCGACCTCTCATCAACCCAAGTAAAGGTCGGATGCACCTTTACAGCCGTCATCATGAGAGCAGCCCCGAGGGTTCGGAGGGATAACGCATGCCGACGACTGCTTCGATCAACGCGCAGGTCAAGACCGCACCGGTCACCCGGCTTTGCAGTAGCGAGCTCACATGGGACCCGTGGGCCTACGATGCCCCGCCCGACAAGGCTCGTTTGCCCGTCTATGGGGCGGGGGCCAGTCAGTGGGACGCGATCCCCGAGTCGGCTCCGGTGCAAACCGAGATTCCCGAGCGCTATCGCGACATGCCCGCGGAGGAGTTGGAGCGTCGCATCGCGGCAGCCAAGGCGGCACTCGGTGCGCGGTTGGTGATTCTGGGTCACCACTATCAGCGCGACGAGATCATCCGTTGGGCTGACTTCCGGGGAGACTCCTTCAAACTCTCCCAGCAGGCCGCCGGCCGCAAGGAGGCCGACTACATCGTCTTCTGCGGCGTGCACTTCATGGCGGAGAGCGCCGACATCCTGGCCAGCGATCGCCAGCGCGTGGTTCTGCCCAACCTGGCCGCCGGCTGCTCGATGGCCGATATGGCCAACGAGGTCCAGGTGCTGTCCTGCTGGAAGCAACTGGGTGAGGCGCTGGGGCCTCAGGTGAACCGGGTCATCCCCGTCACCTACATGAATTCGTCGGCTGCTCTCAAAGCGTTCTGCGGCGAGCGGGGCGGCGTGGTGTGCACGTCGTCGAACGCGACCCGGGTGCTGCAATGGGCCTTCGAGCGAGGCGAGCGCATCCTGTTCTTCCCCGACGAGCACCTGGGGCGCAATACCGGCGTCAAGCTCGGCATTCCCGACGATGCCATGGTCCGCTGGGATCCGCGGCGGCCGCTCGGAGGCAACGCCCTCGAAGCCCTGCATCGGGCTCGTTTGATCCTGTGGCGCGGCTGGTGTTCGGTGCACGCCCGCTTCTCGGTAGCCCAGATCGAGCAGGCGCGCCGCGACTATCCGGGCATCAACGTGATCGTGCACCCCGAATGCCGCCGAGAAGTGGTCGAGGCCGCCGATCTTGACGGGTCGACCGAGTTCATCCTCGAGACGATCTCGTCAGCTTCGCCGGGAAGCCAGTGGGCGGTCGGGACAGAGATCAACATGGTCAACCGACTGGCCGCCGAGCAGCCAGACAAGCTGATCTTCTGTCTCGATCCCGTCATCTGCCCCTGTTCGACGATGTATCGAATCCACCCGGCGTACTTGGCGTGGGTGCTGGAAGCCCTGGTCGATGGGCAGGTGCTGAACGAGATCGTCGTGGCGGATGGCGTGAAGGCCGCGGCCAGAGTGGCGCTGGACCGCATGCTCTCGCTCCCGGGCCACGTGAGCCAGCCCGCGATGGCGCCGGGGTAGAGGAGAATCACCGTGCCCGATCTGATCGTGGTGGGAAGCGGGATCGCCGGACTGTTCACGGCGCTCAGCGCGTATCAGCGTGGCGTACGGGACGTGTTGATCATCACCAAGGCGGCCCTTGAAGAGAGCGCCACCCGCTACGCTCAAGGTGGGATCGCCGCCGCCGTCGACGACAGCGATTCCTGGGAACTTCACGGGGCGGACACGATCGAGGCCGGCGCCGAGCTGTGCGATCCGGAGGCGGTGCGCGTGCTCGTGGGTCAAGCCTCCGACAGAGTGGCCGATCTCGTTCGGTTCGGCGTCCGCTTCGACACCGAGAACGGGCGGTGGGCCTACGCGCGCGAAGGCGCCCACAGCATGGCCCGCGTGCTCCACGCGGGCGGCGACGCCACCGGCCGGCACATCGAGCTGGCCCTGGCACGAGCCGTTCGAGAGCTGGGCATCGAGGTGCGGGACCGCACCTTCATCTCTCACCTGATCATGGACGCTGGCGAGTGCCGCGGGGTCAGGGTGCTCGGAGGAGAAGCGGTGGCCGCCGAGGCGGTAGTGCTGGCCGCCGGGGGGGCCGGTCAACTGTTCGCTCGCACCACCAATCCCATCGTTTCGACGGGCGATGGCGTCGCGCTCGGGCTGCGCGCCGGGGCGGTGGTCGCCGATCTCGAGTTCTTCCAGTTCCACCCCACCGCCTTCGCCGCCCCTGGGGCCCGGCGCTTTCTCATCTCGGAGGCGGTGCGCGGCCGCGGGGCGGTGCTGCGCAATCACCGCGGCGAGGCTTTCATGGTCCGCTACGATCAGCGGGCGGAGTTGGCTCCGCGCGACGTCGTGGCCCGCAGCATCGTGCAGGAGATGGAGCGCCACGGGCTCCCCAATGTCTGGCTCGACGCCACCCATTTCCCGCCGGGTGAGTTTGCCTCCCGTTTTCCGACGATCCAGGCCTACTGCCGGAGCCAGGGATGCGATCCGGAGCGGTCGCCGATTCCAGTGTCTCCCGCGGCGCACTATATGATGGGCGGCGTCTGGACCGATTCCTGGGGGAGAACCTCGGTTCCTGGCCTCTTCGCGTGTGGCGAAACCGCCAGCACCGGGGTCCACGGCGCCAACCGGCTGGCCAGCAACTCCCTCCTCGAGGGAGTCGTCTTCGGGGCTCGCGTCGCCCAGGCCTTGATGAGTCGTTCCGCACTCAATCCTCGCCATCCAGCGCTCTCTGGCGTCGAACAACTCTCGCTGTGCAACCAGGCGAAGGCGTCTCGACCCGTCCGCGAGGTCATGCAGACGCTCATGTGGGACAACGTCGGAATCCGCCGCTGCGAGGCGGGCCTCGAGCGCTCGCGCGCCGCACTCGAAACCTGGGCCGGCGCGCGGGCGGTCGGCGACGTCGAGACCGCCAACCTGGCGCTGGTGGGGTGGGTGATGGTCGAGGCCGCGCTGCGCCGTGAGGAATCCCGCGGGGCGCACTACCGACTCGATTTCCCCGGGCCTCGGCCCGAGTGGCGCCGTCGCCAGCTGTTGGTCCTCGCACCTTACCCCGCGCTCTTTCCCCTGCCCGTCGGCCCGGCCACGTCCGCGTGTGTGGAGGTGGAGGTGCCTGCATGAGTGACCTGGGCTACGTTCACCCGCCGCTGCGAGAAGTCAGGGCGATCATCCAGCGCGCGCTCGATGAGGACATCGGCTGGGGCGATGTGACGACCGACAACAGCGTTCCCGCCGATCAGCGGTCTCGGGCCGTCCTGCTCGCCAAGCAGGATGGAGTGCTCTGCGGGGGCCTGGTGTTTGCCGAGACGCTCACCATGGTGGATCGGGAGGTCACCGTCGACCTCCTGTGGCCCGATGGCTCGGCCCTGCGCAAGGGCGTCGTCGCCGCGCGCATCGAGGGGCCGACGCGCGCGCTGTTGACGGCCGAGCGGACTGCCTTGAACTTCGTCCAGCGCCTGAGCGGCGTGGCCACCGCCACGGCGGCGTTCGTCGCGCGTCTGCGCGGTCTTCCCACCAAGCTGATCGACACTCGCAAGACGACCCCAGGGCTGCGGCTACTCGAGAAGTACGCGGTCCGCGTGGGGGGCGGCCACAACCATCGCTTCAACCTCGCCGACGCCGTGCTGCTGAAGGACAACCACCTGGCGGCCCTGCGCAGCCGGGGCTTCGATCTGGCCGAGGCCGTACACGCCATCAAGCAGCGCGTGCCCCACACGATGAAGGTCGAGGTCGAGGTGACCTCCCTCAAGCAGATCGACGCGGCCCTCGCCGGCGGGGCCGACATCATCCTGCTCGACAACATGTCCAACGACGAGATGCGCGAGGCGGTCCGCCAGATCGGCGGCCGGACCCTGACCGAGTGTTCCGGCAACGTCACGCTCGAGACGGTGCGAGAGCGCGCGGAGACCGGGGTCGATCTGATCTCGTCCGGCGCGCTGACGCACTCGGCGCGGGCCGTGGATTTCAGCCTGGAGATCGACCTCGACTGAGGGCGCGACATGGCGACACCGACTCGACCGATCTACCTCGACTACGCGTCGACCACGCCCGTGCACCCCGGGGTACTCCAGGCCATGGAGCCCTATCTGCGCCAGGAATTCGGCAACCCCTCGAATCTCTACTCGCTCGGCCGGCGCGCGGCCGAGGCGCGCGACCAGGCGCGCGCCCAGGTGGCCGCGAGCTTGGGCTGCCACGACGATGAAGTCGTGTTCACGAGCGGAGGCTCGGAGAGCGACAACCTCGCGCTCAAAGGCGTGGCCCTCGCTCGACGCGACCAGCGCCACCTCGTCACCACGGCGATCGAACACAGCGCAGTGCTGGGTGCAGCCCGCGATCTTGAGGAGCACTTCGGTGTCGAGGTGACCTACGTGCCCGTCGACGAGCACGGGATGGTGGATCCCGCTGCGGTGGCGGCGGCCATCCGGGGCGACACGTTCCTCGTCAGTGTCATGCTCGCCAACAATGAAATCGGGACCATTCAGCCGGTCGCCGAGATCGCGCGGCTGGCCAGGAAGCGTGGCGTCTTCACCCACACCGACGCCGTGCAGGCCGCCGGGTTCCTCGACCTGAATGTCGATCGGCTCGGTGTCGATCTCCTCTCGCTTTCCGCCCACAAGTTCTACGCCCCCAAGGGCGTTGGGGTGCTCTACGTCAGACGCGACACGCCGCTCGCGCCGTTGATCCACGGCGGCGATCAGGAGGGGCATCGTCGGGCCGGCACCGAAAACCTGGCCGGAATCGTCGCCTGCGGCGCTGCGCTCGAGCTGGTCGAAGGCCACCGGCTGGCCACGTGCGCCCGCCTGACTGCACTGCGGGATCGCCTGATCGAGGGCATCCAAAGGGCCGTGCCCGGCGTGCTTCTGAATGGCGACCGCTGGCGCCGCCTGCCCAGCAACGCCAACGTCTGCTTCCGCGGCGTGCAAGGCGAGGCGATCCTGCTCGAGCTGGAGATGGAAAATGTCTACGCCTCGAGCGGCTCCGCCTGCCACGCCGGCTCGCAAGATCCCTCCCACGTGCTGCTGGCGATCGGCCGCGATCCGGAACTGGCCCACACGGCGCTGCGGCTCACCCTGGGGGCGCCGACCACCGGTGACGAGATCGATCGCGTGGTGGAGCTGCTGCCCACCGCGGTGGACCGGGTGCGTGCGCGGGCCACCGCTCACCGGTGACCTGACCACGAAACGGGCCGCTCCGGCGGTGGGGCTCCCCTCGCCGGAAGGAAGTGCTATCCATGCTCGCGTGCGATCCGCGCTCCGAGGGCCCGCAGGCGTTCGTCGATCCGCTCGTACCCGCGGTCGACCTGCCACGCGTTGTTGATGAGGGATCGACCCTCGGCACACAGCGCGGCGGCAATGAGGGCCATGCCAGCGCGAATGTCGGGCGACACGATCGCGGCCCCATGCAGCCGACTGGGGCCAATGACGAGGGCGCGGTGCGGGTCGCAGAGGACCACCCGGCCCCCCATAGCGATCACGCTGTCGACGAAGAACAGCCGGCTCTCGAAGAGCTTCTCGTGGATCAGGACGGTGCCGTCACACTGCGTGGCGAGGACGAGGGCGAGCGGTGTTAAGTCGGCGGGAAACCCCGGCCAGGGCGCGTCGTCCACCTTCGGGATGGCCCCGGAGATGTCGGGTACGATCACGCGCTTCTGACTCGCCGGGACGATGAGCGCGGTGCCGTCGATCAGGGTCTCCACGCCAAGGCGCGCGAAGGCGAGCCTCACCATCCGGAGATGGTCGGGAACGACATCGAGCAGGCGAAGCTCCCCGCCGGTCATCGCCGCGATGGCGATGAGAGAGCCAATCTCGATGTGGTCCGGCGACATCCGATGGCGGGCGCCGCGGAGTGCCGGGACGCCCTCGATCTCCAGAACGTTCGTGCCAATGCCGGTGATGCTGGCGCCCATGGCATTGAGGGCGCGGCACAGACCTTGCACGTGCGGTTCCGAAGCGCTGTTGAAGATCCGACTCGTCCCCTCAGCGGTGACGGCTGCCATGACCGTGGTCTCGGTGGCCGTCACGCTCGCCTCGTCGAGAAAAACCTCGGCCCCGCGGAACCGGCCGTTCAACGCGAGGTGGTGGCCGTCGTCCCGCTGGACGACGCGGGCTCCAAGCTGGCGAAGGGCGAGCAGGTGAGTATCCAGACGGCGCCGACCGATCCTGTCTCCGCCCGGCTGGGGTAGCACGGCCTGGCCAAGCCTCGCGAGCAGCGGCGCGGCCAGCAGGAACGAGCCACGGATCTCCGAGGCCAGCTGAGCATCGGCGCGAAAGTCGTGCAAGGGCCTCGCGTCGATCTCGACCCTGTGGTCCGCGAACTCGGCCCGCACGGCGAGGCGGCGGATGATCTCCACCATGGCCTCGACATCGCGAATGCGGGGAACGTTCTCGCGGCCGACCGGTGCGGAGGCCAGAAGCGAGGCGGCGAGCAGTGGGAGCGCTTCGTTCTTATTCCCGCTCGGGGCGAGTGACCCACTGATCGCGTATCCGCCCTCGACGACGAAGCGATCGCCCCCGCTGCCGAGGTCCATGGCGTGCGACTACCACCCCATGGCGCGCGCAGCGCGGCGCGGGTCGGCACCACCGTAGAGGATGCCGGCCTCGCGGTCGGCCACGATCGCGCATACGCCGGCGGTGTTGATCGAGAGGTCCGGCTGCCATTCGACCTGGTGGCCCAGCGCGGCCAGGGCTTCACCCGCAGCGGCGCCGATGCCGCGCTCGACGTCGAGACGGCCGGGATAGTACGGATGAGGTTCGAAGCTTCCCGGGAAGCTGTGGGTCACGAACCGCGGGGCGTCGATCGCGTCCTGGATGCTCATGCCGAACACCGCGTGATTCAGGAACACCTGCAAGATCCCCTGGGGCTGAAGGTCGCCCCCCGGCGCGCCGAGCGGCATGAGCAGCTTCCCCGGGCGGATGGCCAATGCCGGGTTGGGCGTGAGGCGTGGCCGCTTGCCGGGCACCACGCACGAGGGATGTCCGGGCACCGCCCACGACTGAGACCCCCGCGACGACGGACAGAAGCCGAGGCCGGGAATCACGGGACTCTCCCAGGAGGCGTCGCTGGGGGTGGCCGACAACACATTGCCATGGCGATCCACCACGCACACGTACGAGGTATCTCCCGAGAGGCCGGGGCTTCCCGCCGCGGCGGTCGAGGGCTCCGCACGCCGAGCCGGGGCCACGGCCGGCGCACGTTCGAAGCCGGCCACGCGGCCAGCGGGCGGCATCTCGGGCCAGGCGTTGTCCGCGCGGATGAGCTGCCGTCGCTCGGCCGCGTATGCCGGAGAGAGCAGAGCCTCCATCGGCACGCGGACGAAGCGGGGATCGCCGTAGTAGCGCTCGCGGTCGGCGAAGCAGAGCTTCATGGCCTCGGTGACGAGATGGACGTACGCCGGTGTGTTGTGACCGAGCGCCTTGAGATCGTAGCCCTCGAGCACGGACAGCATCTGGAGCAGCACCGGCCCCTGACACCACGGGCCGCAGCTCAGCACGTCGGTGCCGTGGAACGTCGTGCGCTGGGGCGGCTCGATCTCCGACCGGTACGCGGTGAGATCGTCGGCGGTGAGCCAGCCTCCATTTTCTCGATGGTAGCCCACCATAGCCGCCGCCAGGTCGCCTCGATAGAAGGCGTCGCGCGCCGCGGCCAGGCCGGCCGCGCGCCCACGGCGGCTGGCCGCGCGCTCCTCATCGACCATGAACTGGAGCGATCGGGCGAGGTCGGCCTGCACGAACAGCTGGCCCTCGGACGGCGGATTGCCACCCGGCAGGTAGATGGCGGCGTTCTGCGGCCACTGGCGATAGGTCTCGGCATTCTTGGCGATGTAGTGGGCCATCACCGGATGCATGGTGAAGCCCTCGCGCGCGCAGCGGATAGCGGCGGCCGCCACATCGCCGAAGCTCAAGGTGCCGAATCGCTCCAGCGCGAGAATCCAGGCGTCGGGGGCGGCGGGCACCACCGTGCGGAGGAGGCTCTTCGGGATCGCGCCGCCATAATCCTCGACGAATGTCTCCAGTCGCGCGGCCTTCGGCCACCCGCCCAGGCCGCTGATCGTGATCACCTCGTCGCGGTCCGCCAGATAGATGATCATGGGCGCCACCCCGGAGAACTGCACCTGATCGCTGTGCACCACGCCCAGCGCGATGCCGGCGGCGACGCCGGCATCCACGGCATTTCCACCGGCCTGGAGCACGGCGTGACCGGCCTCGGTGGCGAGGTAGTGGCCGGCGGAGATCATGTGGCGCGCGCCGGTGATCATGGGCTGGAGCGGCATCGGTTCCTCCTCGGGTCGAACGGATGCGGTGCGGCCGAGTATAATCCGCGCGTCAGTATGCCCCCAATGGCCTCCGGACAGATCCAGACGGTGCTCGGCCCTATCCCGCCCGAGGCCATGGGGATTGCGCTTCCCCACGAGCATCTCCTCATTGACTTCAAGGTGATGTTCGTCGAGCCAGCGGCCGCGAGCGATAAGGGGCGCGCCGGGGAGCCGGTGAGCCTCGAGAATCTCGGCTGGGTCCGCCAGAACTTCAACTCGAACCTGGACAATCTCCGCTTGCTCGACGAGCGCGTGGCGGAGGACGAGATCCTGCTCTTCAAGCACGCCGGCGGCCAGACCGTCGTCGACCCCACCAACGGAAGCCTCGGCCGCGATCCGCTGGCCCTCGCCCGCATCGCGCGGAGTACGGGCCTCAACATCGTGATGGGGGCGGGATACTACGTGGCCGCCGCGCACCCACCCGACATGAGTGGGCGCACGGTCGACGACCTCGCCCGCGAGATGGTCCGCGACGTCACCGCGGGCGTCGGCGACACGGGGATCCGCTCCGGGCTCATCGGAGAGATCGGCTGCACGTGGCCGTGGACGGACAACGAGAGGAAGGTGGTGCGCGCGGCGGTGATCGCCCAGCAGGAGACCGGCGCGCCGCTCATGATCCACCCCGGCCGCGACCCGGGCGCGCCCATGGAGATCGCCCAGTTCGTGGACAAGCACGGCGGCGACCTTCGCCGCACGATCGTGTGCCACATCGACCGCACCATCGCCGACGCCCGCTCGGTGATCGATCTCGCGCAGACGGGGATCTGGTTGGAGTACGACCTCTTCGGCCTGGAGACGTCGCACTACCCCTACAACCCCGCCTTCGACATGCCCAACGATGGTGGGCGCATCGCCCACGTCCTCGCCCTCTTGGAGGCGGGGCACCGCGATCAGATCCTCCTGTCGCACGACATTGCCTACAAGCACTCGCTGGTGAAGTACGGCGGGTACGGCTACCACCATCTCCTGGTCAACGTGGTTCCCCGCCTTCGGCGCAAAGGTCTTGACGACAGCGGGCTCCGACGCCTCCTGGTCGAGAATCCCGCGCGCGCTTTCGCCTTCGCCTGAGGGCGAGGGGAGGAGACCGTGCCTGGCGGCGGGGGGCCAGTCGTGTTGCTCTTCGACCTCGATGGAACCTTGACCGATCCGGGCGTGGGCATGGTCCGGTCCATTCGGTACGCCCTCGACCGGCTGGCCAGACCGTGTCCGGCCGACGAGGTGCTCGTGTCGTTCATCGGGCCGCCCCTGCGGAGAACGTTCGGCACCCTGCTGGAGACGGCGGACAGGGACGTGATCGAGGAGGCCATGACCCTGTATCGCCAGCGCTATGCGGAGACCGGGCTCTACGAGAACGAGGTCTACGATGGCGTCCTCGAGATGCTGGAGACCGCGAGGGGTGCGGCATGCGCCCTCTTCGTCGCGACCTCCAAACCCGCCGTGTACGCCGACCGCATCGTGAAGCACTTCGGGCTCGATGAGTATTTCGCCGGGGTGTACGGTGCCGAGCTCGGTGGGCGATTCGACCACAAGACGGAGCTGCTCGCCCATCTGCTGACGACCGAGCAGGTCCACCCCGAAACCGCGATCATGGTCGGCGACCGGGCTATCGACGTCATCGCCGCTCGAACGAACGGCCTGCGGTCGATCGCCGTGCTGTGGGGCTACGGGTCCGAAGAGGAACTGGTCGGCGCCGGGCCGGACGCGCTGTGTGCGGCGCCGAGCGAATTCGGCCGCAGTGTGTCGCTCGTCGGTCCACGGCCGGCGCGAAGATAGGCGGCGGGCTCGCCCGAGAGCACTCAGCCCACGGTGACGGGCGCGATCTCTTTCAGCCGCGGCAGCACTTCGTTCGAGAACAGCCGGATGCCCTTCTCGGTCTCTGCATGCGTCATGAACCCGGACCGCCCGACCATCACCAGATGGCCAAAAGGACCGACCTTGTCGGCGAACGCCATGATCTGCCGGTAGACCGTATCGGGACTGCCGGCGAACAGGATTCCCCGCTCCATCGCCTGCTCCGCCGTCAAGCCGATGAGCGTCGCCGCGTTCTGGCTGGCCGAGGCGACGGACTTCCCGGGGGGCGCCGACACCGCGGCCTTGGCGCCGGCCGGGCCGTTGGCATCGCGGCCCGGTCTCGGAGCGGTGCGATAGACCTGCGGTGCGAGCTGCGGCGGCACGGTGCCGGGGAGGAACCTCCCGTACTGCGGCGCCGACTTGAGGCTGGTGTTGAGGAACCACAAGAGCTTCGAGCCGACGCGGACGCCTTCCTCGTGCGTGTCGCCGACATAGAGGAGGGCCGCATATCCGAAGTGGTCGGAGCTGACCGCGGGAAGACCGGCCTCCACGCGCGCCTGGCGATACGCGGCCCACGCGCGCTTCGTCCCCTCCGGGCCGCGCAGGACCAGGACGTTGACCATGCCGCGCCGGCCGACCTCATTGGCCGTGTCCGGATCGCCGGTGGCGGCCCACATCCGCGGATGCGGCTGCTGCCACGGGCGGGGCCAGATGTTGACGTGCCGGTGCGCGTAGTGCTTGCCTTCCCAGCTGAACGGCCCCTGCTGGTGCGTGAGGGCCTTGGTGACCAGGTCGATCGCCTCCCAGTATCGCTCGATGTTGTTGACGGGATTGGCGTTGTTGGAGGCCATCTCGCTGCCGCCCGACTTGACGAAGCCGATCTCCAGCCGGCCGCGGCAGATGACGTCCGCCGTGGCGTACTCCTCGGCGACTCGCACCGGGTCCGGCCGCAGGGAGATGAGCGTTCCGAGGCTCAGAATCCGCGCCTTTCGCATCTGACGAGCCAGGATGCCAAGAATCAGGGGGTTGGCTCCAAACAGCGAGTTGATTCCGGCGTGATGCTCGATGGCCACGACGTTCAGCCCCAGATCATCGCAGAGCATGAACTCGTCGAGGACCTCCTCGAACAGGTCCGCCGCGATCTTCGGATCGCAGTACTTGTTCGGCAGGCTGGCCCGGACCGAGTCCGCACGGTCGAGGATTTCCTGTGGCACGAAGGGGTACGGGTTCTCGTTGTGAAACCACACGTCCATGCCGGCGTCTTCCTATTCGTTGAGGAACGCTGCGATGCGATCGACGAACGCCTCGGGCTGCTCGATCTCCGGGTGGTGTCCCGCCTGCTCGATGAGCTCGAAGCGCGAACGGGGGATCAACGCGCTGTAGGCCCGTCCGTACGAGGGCTTGACGATCCCGTCACTGGCACCCCAGAGCACGAGGGTCGGCGCGGTGATCCGGCGAAGCCAGCGCTTCAGCTGAGGATTGTACATGTAGGGATGCCAGCCATACAGGCACAGGGCTTCCCAGTTCCGGGCGCGGACCACCAGCTCATGGTCGGACATCGCGTTGAAGTCCGGCGCCCACTGTCCGGGATCGTGCCAGCTCCGCCGCTGTACCTCCGCGGGTGATGTGTTGAAGATGTCCAGGATGTCCGGAGTCTCGCGATCGCTGATCTTGATGCCGAGCGCGTCGACGAGAACGAGTCGATCCAGGCGGTGACTGCACTTCGCCGCGACCTCCGCGGCAAGCCAACCGCCGAAGGACAATCCCACCAGCGTCACCTTCGCGTAGGGCAGGGCCTCGAGCAGCTCCAGATAGAGATGCACGAGGTCGTACACGGTCTCGAAATCCGCGGGGCGCGCCGAGAAGCCAAAGCCGGGATGCGACGGGGCGATGATTTCGGCGTGCCGGCCGAGCAGATCGAGAAAGCGCCCCCCGGGGTCGACGTTCTGCAGGCCGTGCAGGAGCAGCAGTGGCCGACCCGCGCCTCGGCGAACCACCTCCAGCGGCAGTCCTCCAACCGACAGCCGCTCCGCGGCCGAGGCCTCGATTGGGTTGGTCATGGCGCCAAAGGATCCACGCGTGGTCAACAACCTCTATGTGGCTTTTACCCTAACGACTCCGCTGGCCGCAACTCGGAGTGACCGGGCGCGCTGCCCGGCCGGACGCGCGCGACCGCCTCGGGAGGGCAGGCCTCGGCACCAATTTCTCCATGCTCATGTGTCCCCTGGATTCAGGGCCTTTGCGCAGATATTCCGGGCAGGGACTGCGCTGCAGACGCATCCATCGCCGCGCTGCGCAGGAAATAAGCAGGGCACTGTCACGAGGGCATCGCGGTCGGCAGCCGAACGGGACGGAGGTCTCAACGCGGCAGCGAGATGGCTAGCCGCGAACGCGCAGGGCCTTCGGGTCATATGGTGGCGCGAGCCCGGCGCGAGCACCATGGCGCTCGCCGGCGATTTCCAGCTCCCAGCGTCCGGTCTCGACGAAACGGTCGTCGACGCCGACCGGATGGGCGACGTACCCCAGCCCGACCGCGCGCCCGAGCGTGTGGCCATAGGCGGCGGAGGTAATACGGCCCACCAGCTCGCCGTCCCGCCAGATCGGCTCGTCGTGGTAGAGAAGCGGTTCGGGATTGTCGAGCGTGAAGACGACCAGACGGCGGCGCCGCGGCGACTCGCGTTGGGCCAGGAGCGACTCGCGGCCGATGAACGCGACCTTCTTGTCCCAGCGCACCGCGAAATCAAGCCCGGCCTCCAGCGGCGTGTCCTCGCAGCCGAGGTCGTGACCCCACGACCGGTATGCCTTCTCCATGCGCAGAGAATCCATGGCGTGATACCCCGCGTGGCGAAGCCCGAAGGCCTCTCCGGCGGCCACGATCGCGTCGTAGACACCGGGTGAGAACTCAGCGGGGATGTAGAGCTCCCAGCCGAGCTCGCCGACATAGGTGATGCGCGTCGCCCGGATCGGCGCCGAGACGACCCAAATCTCCCGCGAGGCGCCAAAGGGGAACGCGGAGTTGGAGAGATCGGCATCCGTCAGGCGCGCCAGGATAGCGCGAGCGCGCGGGCCCATCACCCCCAGCACCGCGTAGGCCGACGTCACGTCGGTGAGGGCGACCCGCGCGTCACCCAGATGCCGGCGGATCCAGTCGGCGTTGTGGGTCGAAGCGGCCGCCGCAGTGACGATCAGGTAGGCGTCCTCGGCGATCCGCGTGACCGTGAGATCGCCCTCGATGCCCCCTCGCCGGTTCAGCATTGCCGTATAGACGATCCGGCCGGGGGGGACGTCCACGTCGTTGGCGCAGAGGGTCTGGAGGACCGCCGTCGCGTCGGGCCCCTCGAGCCTGAACTTCGCGAAGGACGACTGATCGAAGAGGCCGACGGCCTCGCGTACGGCTCGATGTTCCTCGGCCGCGCAGGGGAACCAATTCTGCCGTGCGTAACTGTAGCGGTAGGCCGGCTCGCTCCCGGCCGGCGCGTACCAGTTCGGGCGTTCCCAGCCCATGACCACGCCGAAACACGCGCCCCGACCGGCCAGCCGATCGTGGAGCGGGCTATGGCGCATGCCCCGCGCGGTCTCCGGCTGGCGGAAGGGCCAATGCATGGCGTAGAGCGCGCCCACCATCTCCACGGTTCGATCGCGCAGGTAACGCGGGTTGGCCTGGAAGGGCGCGAAGCGACGAATGTCCACGTCCCACAGATCCATGGGCGGTTCGCCGCCCACGATCCACTCGGCCACCGCCTGGCCGGCCCCGGCGGCGGAGGCGATGCCGATCGAGTTGAAACCGGCGGCGACGAAGAAATTACGGCACTCGGGCGCCTCCCCGAGCATGTAGCGCCCGTCCGGAGTGAAGCTCTCGGGCCCATTCACGTGTCGGCGGACGGGCGCCGAGGCGAGGGCCGGGATTCTCACCAGCGCCTGCTCCATCAGAACCTGGAAGTGATCCCAGTCTTCGGGGAGCAGCGAGAAGGCAAAATCGTCGGGGATTCCGGCCATGCCCCAGGGCTTGGCCACCGGCTCGAAGCCGCCCATCAGAAGGCCGCCCACTTCCTCTCGCACGTAGATGTAGCCGTCGGTGTCGCGGAGGACCGGCAAGTCAGGGATCACGCCGGGGAGTGGATCGGTGACGATGTAGAAGTGCTCCGAGGCGTGCAGGGGGACGGCCACGCCGGCCATCTGCCCCACTCGGCGCGCCCACATTCCCGCACAGTTCACGATGGCCTCGCAGCTCACAGCTCCCTTGGTGGTGGCGACGCCGGTCACCGCGCCGTTGCGCCGGTGGATGCCAATGACCGCGGTGTCCTCGTGGATGGTCGCGCCGTTCTGCTGGGCCCCTCGCGCGAGGGCGCGGGTCGTGTCGATGGGATTCGTGCGTCCGTCTCGCGGAAGCCACAATGCCCCCACCAGATCATCCGTCCGCATCAAGGGCCAGCGGCGCCCGGCCTCCCTGGGGGTGATGACGTCGACATCGACGCCGAAGCAGCGTGCCATGGATGCTCCCCGCTTCAGCTCGTGCATCCGCTCCGGCGTGCGGGCCACGCTGACGCTCCCCGGGCGCCGGAACCCCGTCGCCTGCCCGGTCTCTGCCTCGAGGCGCTCGTAGAGATCGGCGCCGTACTTGGCGAGGCGGGTCAGGTTGTGGGTCGCGCGAAGCTGGCCCACGAGTCCGGCCGCGTGCCACGTCGTCCCACACGAGAGATCCCGTCGCTCGAGCAGCACGACGTCGGTCCAGCCGAGCTTGGTCAGGTGATACGCCACACTGCAGCCGACGATGCCGCCACCGATCACCACGACTCGCGCGTGGGAGGGCAGGCCCGCTGCCATCGGCACCTCCTACGGTGCGGCCCGCGATGGCTGGCAACCCCCGGGAGCTCAGAAGCGGCGGCGGCCGCTGAGGGCGCGCTTGCGCAGGCGCAGCGACTTCGGCGTCACTTCGAGCAGCTCGTCTTCTCGGATCCACTCCAGGCACTGCTCGAGGTTCATGCTGTGGGGGGGCGTGAGCTTCACCCCTTCCTCCGCGGTGGAGGAGCGCATGTTGGTGAGCTTCTTCTCCTTGGTGATGTTGACGTCCATGTCGTTGTCGCGCGCGTTCTCGCCGACGATCTGCCCCTCGTAGACCTGTTCGCCAGGCCCCACGAACATCACCCCGCGCTCCTGGAGGTGGTCGATGGCGTAGGACGTGGTGCGTCCAAGCCGGTCGGCCACCAGCGCGCCGTTCTGGCGATGCGCGATGTCGCCCTGCCATTCGTCCCAGCCGTCGAAGAGGTGATTGAGGAGTCCGGTGCCCCGCGTGTCGGTGAGGAATTCCGTGCGGTAGCCGATGAGCCCACGGGCGGGGATGCGATATTCGAGGCGCACGCGACCGGTGCCGTGATTGACCATCTTGGTCATGACCCCCCGCCGGGGCCCGATCTTCTGGGTGACTGCGCCGATGTACTCCTCCGGGATGTCGATCACCAGGTGCTCCATCGGCTCGAGCGATCGACCCTGCTCCTGGCGGGTGATGATCTCCGGCTTTCCGACCTCGACCTCGAAGCCCTCGCGCCGCATCATCTCGATCAGAATGGCGAGCTGTAGCTCGCCGCGTCCCGAGACCCGGAAGGTGTCGGGCGAATCCGTCTCCTCCACGCGGATGCCCACGTTGACCCGCCGCTCCTTCCCCAGGCGCTCGCGGAGCTGGGTGGAGGTCACGTACTTGCCCTCCCGGCCGGCGAACGGCGAGACGCTCGACGAGAACAGCATCGACACCGTCGGCTCGTCCACGCGAATCGGGGGCAGGGCCAGCGGGCTCTCCAGGTCGGCTATCGTCTCGCCGATCTCGATCGTCTCGATGCCGGCCATGGCCACCAGGTCCCCCGCGCTTGCCTCCAGAATCTCGATGCGCTTGAGGCCCTCGTAGCCGTAGAGGACGGTCACCTTGGCCGGCTCCACCGATCCGTCGTGATGCACCACCGACACTCGATCGGCCTGACGCGCGTGGCCGTTCACGATGCGGCCGATGACGAGGCGGCCCACGTAGTCGTCCCAATCGAGCATGGCCGCGCGGAACTGGAGGCCGATGGCCGGATCGAAGTGCGGGGGCGGGACGGTGGCCAGAATGGTCTCGAACAGCGGTTCCAAGGTCGTGCCGGACACCTTCAGATCGCGAGTGGCGGTGCCCGCGCGCGCGTTTGTATAGAGCACGGGAAAGTCGAGCTGCTCCTCGGTGGCGTCGAGATCGATGAAGAGGTCGTAGATCTCGTCCAGGACCTCGGCGGGGCGGGCGTCGCTGCGGTCGATCTTGTTGACGACCACGATGGGCGGAAGGCCCGCCTCCAGCGCCTTCTTGAGGACGAAGCGCGTTTGCGGCAGAGGCCCCTCGGCGGCGTCCACCAGCAGGAGCACGCCGTCGACGAGGGTGAGCGTGCGCTCGACCTCGGAGCCGAAGTCGGCGTGACCGGGGGTGTCCACGATGTTGACGTGGACGCCCCGGTAGGTGATGGCCGTGTTCTTGGCCATGATGGTGATGCCCTTCTCGCGCTCCAGGTCCATGGAGTCCATGACCCGTTCGGCCACGGACTGGTTCTCGCGGAAGAGCCCCGACTGCCACAGCATGGCGTCGACCAAGGTGGTCTTCCCGTGATCGACGTGGGCGATGATGGCGATGTTTCGAATATTCTCGCGCTGCTGCATCGATTCATCGTACCACGCGGGTTCCGCCGGTTCGGCAGGTTCGTCGACCTTCCGTCGCAGTTTCGTCACCTTGGCGGCCAGCAGCAGGGACCTGTTGTGTCGGTCGTTCGACCTCGGGCTCGCACTCCCGGTGCACGTGGAGGCCCTTGTGCCGAAAGGGGGAGAGGACCGCGATAGAATGGTCGCCATTGAGGAGGACGCCCATGCGTCATCGCGTGATGGGATTCGCAGTGCTGTTGAGCCTGGGGCTGGCGGTGAATCTCGTGCTCGCGGGCGCCGTAGGGTCCCAGGAGAAGGCCAAGGGGGCGGTGATCACCCTGCAGAAGGGCGGCGAGATCCAGCTCGAATTCTTCTCCGACGACGCGCCCAAGACCGTCGAGAACTTCGTGAAGCTCGCAAGTCAGGGCTTCTACGACGGCCAGTTCTTTCACCGCGTCGAGCCGGGGTTCGTGGTGCAGGCGGGCGATCCGCAGTCGAAGACCCTCAAACCCGGCGACCCCGGCCTCGGCACGGGCGGGCCGGGCTACAAGATCAAAGCGGAGTTCAACAAGCGGCCGCACGAACGCGGGGTCATTGCCATGGCCCGGACGCAGGATCCCGACTCGGCGGGAAGCCAGTTCTACATCACGCTGGCCCCCGCCAATTTCTTGGATGGCAAGTACACCGTGTTCGGCAAGGTCGTGAGCGGCATGAGCGCCCTCGATTCCATCAAAGTGGGCGACCGCATCGCGTCCGTCAAGATCATCAAGTAGGCCGGCCTACCGAGCCGGCGAAGCGCCGAATGGGCATCATTCACGACACGAGGCGTAGGCGCCATCGCTCCTACGCGAGGAGAACCGGGTGAAGCAGACAGCGGTCATCACGCTCCAGAAGGGCGGGGAGATCCGGATGCAGTTCTTTCCGGCCGACGCCCCCAAGACGGTGGAGAACTTCATCACCCTGGCCAAGAAGGGCTTCTACGACGGCCTGACCTTTCACCGCGTCGTGCCGGACTTCGTCGTGCAGGGGGGCGATCCCAAAGGCAATGGCACCGGGGGCCCGGGCTACACCATCCCGGCGGAGTTCAACAAACAGAAGCACGTTCGCGGTTCGGTGGCCATGGCCCGCAGCCAGCATCCCGATTCGGCGGGGAGCCAGTTCTACATCTGCTACGGTTCCACGCCGCACCTGGACGGCCAGTACACCGTATTTGGTCAGGTCACCAGCGGTATGGAACACGTGGATCGCATCAAGCAGGGAGACCGCATGGTCACGGTCGCCATCGCCGAGGAGTAGTCATGGCCTGGTCGCTCTTGATCCGCGGTGGCACCGTCATCGATGGCAGCGGCGCCCCGCGGGAGCGGGCCGACGTGGCGGTCGAGGGCGACCGGATCGTCGCCATCGGCCGGGGTCTGGACGGCCTGGCCACCCGCACCATCGATGCCACGGGCCATGTGGTGGCGCCCGGCTTCATCGACGCCCACTCGCACTCCGACCTTTTTTATTTCGGCTGCCCGTCAGCGGAGTCGAAGATCCGCCAGGGCTGCACCACCGAAGTGGTCGGGATGTGCTCCTTCTCGCCAGCGCCGATCGCCCCCGGGCGCGCAGACATGGTGCGCAGCTGGGCCGGGGGCATCGGGGCGTCCGTCGACTTCCGCTGGGAGGCGTTTCCCGAGTATCTCGATGCCCTTCGGGCCCGAGCGCCGTCGATCAACATCGCGCAGTTCGTGGGGCACGGGGCCCTCCGGCTCGCCACCGTTGGAGCGGAAAACCGGCCGGTCACCGGGGACGACCTTCGCGCCATGGAGCGGCTGCTGGCCGAGGCCATGGACGCTGGGGCCTACGGGTATTCCACGGGGCTCGTGTATCCGCCGAGTGGGTACAGCGCAACGCCGGAACTGGTCGCCCTCGCCCGCTCCATGGCCCGGCGCGGCGGCCTCTACTTCTCCCACGTGCGCGGAGAGAGTGGCATGGTGGAGGACTCGATTCGCGAGGCCATCCGCATCGGAGAGGAGAGCGACGTCGGCGTGCAAATCGCGCACGTCAAGGTGGGCGGGCGCGAGAACTGGGGCAAGATGGACCGCGTCCTGCGGCTCATCGACGAGGCCCGCGCGCGTGGGGTCGACGTGACGGGCGACGTGTATCCGTATCACGCCGGCAGCACCAAGATGGACAACCTGATGCCCGCGTGGGTTCACGACGGCGGTATCCCAAAGCTGCTGGAGCGGCTGGCCGACCGGGCCACGCGGCGGCGCATCGTGGAGGAGTGTCTGGTCGACGGCGAGCGCTGGGGGACCCTCTCGCAGGGGGCCGTCGGTTTCGATGAGATCCAGATCGCCACCTGCCGTCGCCACGAGCTGGAGGGCCTCACCCTGGCCGCCCTCGCCCGGCTGACCGGCGGGACACCGGCCGAGGCCCTGATGGACCTGCTGCTCGACCAGAAGGCGACCGTGGGCATGGTGTCGTTCTCGCAAAATCTCGAAAACGTGGCCAAGGTCCTCGCGCATCCCGCCATCATGATCGGCTCCGACTCCATTGGCCTCTCGGAGGGCGAGGGGCCGCGCCCCGGCAAGCCCCACCCACGCATGTACGGGACATTCCCTCGGGTGCTGGGGGAGTACGCGCGCGAGCGCGGTCTCTTCTCACTGGAAACGGCCATCCACAAGATGACGGGCATGCCCGCCCAGCGGCTGCGGTTCAGGGAGCGCGGGCTGCTACGGCCTGGCTATGCCGCTGACATCGCGGTGTTCGATCCGGCCACCGTGAAGGACGAGTCGACCTACGCGGATCCGCATTGCTACCCGACTGGCATTCCGTACGTGGTGGTCAATGGCACTGTCGTGGTGGACGGCGGGCGCATGCACGCCGCCGCAACCGGCCGCCTCCTCACGCCCGCCTGAGGGAACACCCGATGGGGCCGGTCTTATGGACCGGCCCGCCGTCGTTATCGGTTCGCTTTCCGATAGACCGGCGTGCGCCACTCCGAGTAGCGCTTATCCGCTCCGCGGACGATGTTCATGTACGCGGTGAGGAGCTTCTGGGTGATCGGTCCCACCCCCTGGCCAGCGCTCATCGCAAAGCGGTCGATCGAGAGGATCGGCGTGATCTCGTAGCCACTGCCGCAGAGGAACGCTTCTTCGGCGACATACAGCTCGGTCCGGTCGATCTCGCGCTCCACGACCTCCATGCCCAGCATATCCGGGCAGATGGATTCGATGAGGGTGGTGCGCGTGATCGATTCCAGGATGTCGCTGGTGATGGGTGGGGTGACCAGCTTGCCCTTGCGCACCATGAAGAACGTCGCGCCCGTTCCCTCGGCCACCTTGCCCTGCTGATTCAGCAAGATGGGGGCGTCGTAGCCGTCGGCCTTGGCCTGCAGGATGGCGAGCCGGCCGTTCTGGTAGTTGGCGCCGCATTTGAGGCGGATGGGGATGGCGTTGTCGTTGGTGCGTGCCCACGAGCTGACGCAGCAGTGCAGCCCGCTGCCCTCGGTCAGACGCCCGCGCCGCCGCGGGTTGATGTAGAGCCCAGTCGGGGAGGTGGCTTCCAGGCCAGCTCCCAGGACGTAGGCGACCATGTGCATGTGGATGTCCTCGCGCACCTGGTTGCCAGCCAGCACCTCGTGGACGGCCGCGTGCAGGTCGGTGTCGCTGTACGGCACGGTGAAGCGCATCATCTTCATGGATTCGCGCAGCCGCGCGAAGTGCTCGTCCAGACGGAAGCAGTACAACTCCTCGTCGGCCTCGTTCCAGTAGGCGCGCAGGCCCTCGAACACGTTACTGGCGTAGAAGACGGCGGCCGTGTTCACGGGCAACACCGCCTGCGCCTGAGGCACCAGCTTTCCGTCCATCCAGATCTTCAGCTCTGCCATGGGTTTGGCCTCCTCCTTACCGCTCGGGGGCGAAGTTAGATGAGCTTGGCGGACGCGTCAAGCGCAGCGCCCGCGTGTCGCCTGAGCCGCGCCCTACCCGCGCGGCTTCACCCACGTCTCCGACCAGGCGAGGCAGGCGCTCGAGCCCTGCCGGTCGCCTCGCATCTCCAGCCACGGCTTGCCTTCGGCAAACCGGCCGTTCAGGCAGACCTGGGCCGAGCGCGCGGGAAAGAACGTCGAGAAGACGCCGATGGGCCGGTTGTTGAAACCGGGTGGTGCGTTGAGGACGAAGCCCTCGATGAAGTCGTACCAGGTCAGCAGAATGTCGGCGTCCGCTGACACCACGCGTTCGGTGGCCGCCGAGCGTGGATCGCCGGCCCGCTCGAAGGTGGCGTCGATGATGGGCAGGCTCGCGTCCGCAAATGGCGGATGGAGCAGCGTCTCGATGGCACTCTGCAGCCAGCGCGCCACCGCGGCGTTGTCGGCGTAGATGCGCACCTGGCCGCCGGACAGCTCGCTCTGGACGAAGAGCGTGTGCCCCGGTCCGGCCGGGCACCAGAGCACGCGCCAGTGGCTGAAGCGGTCGGACGGGGTCTTCCCGCCGTCTTTGCTCAGACGGATGAAGGAGTTCTCGCCGGTCATGAGCAGCACGTTGGGGTCGACAGGTGGCGCCATGAAGATCCTCCGCGAGTGATGAACCGCCGCTCGATTCTAGGGCAGGTCGCTCGGTGGGATGAAGTCGAGTAAGATGCCTACCACGCGACGAGTCCACGACATGCCGACTCCGACGCCCCGGACCCAGGCTTCGTCCATCACCGTGAGCGTGACGCTGTTTGCCGACCTGCGCCGGTTTCTCCCGCGCGGCGCCGATGGCCCGCAGCGCTACACCCTGCCCCCCGGCTCGACCGTGGGCGATCTCCTCGACACCATCGGCGTCGAGGCGGCCTATGACGTCACCGTGGGGGTCAACGGAGAGCTGGCCGACCGCGGCGACGTGCTTCGCGACGGCGCTGACGTGATGCTCCTCAGTCCCATGGAAGGCGGATCCTCCGGGAGGACCTATGGATCGATTCGGGTACTGGAACAAGATGCTGCACGTGAACCTGTCCGACCAGACCACGTGGATCGAGGAGCCGGGCGACGCCTTCTTTCGCCGCTACGGAGGGGGGCGAGGTACGATCGCCCACTATCTGCTGAAGTACGTCCCCAAGGGCGCCGACCCGCTCGGCCCGGACAGCATTCTGATCTTTGCCGCAGGCGTGCTGACGGGCGCTCCTGTGCCGGGGGCCGGACGTCACAGCGTGGGGGCCAAGTCGCCCCTCACCGGCGGCTTCGGCGAATCGGAGTCCGGCGGCTTCTGGGGCGCCGAGCTGAAGCGCGCGGGCTGGGATGGCATCGTCGTCCACGGCGTGTCGCCAACGCCGGTATACCTCTGGATCAGCGACGGCGCGGTGGAGATCCGCGACGCCGCGCATCTCTGGGGGCGCATCACCGGCGAGGTGGAGGAAGCGATCATCGAGGAACTGGGCGATCCCCGCATCCGGGTCGCCCAGATCGGCCCGGGCGGCGAGAACCTCGTGCGCTTCGCCTGCATCGCCAACGACCTGAATGAGGTGGCCGGCCGTACGGGCCTCGGCGCGGTCATGGGGTCGAAGCGGCTCAAGGCCATCGCCGTGCGGGGCAAGATCCCGGTGAAGATCGCCGACCCCAAGGGACTCACCGCCGTGGCCAAATGGGTCTCGTCCACCATGGACCAGAACCACCGGGCCTTCCACGAGTTCGGCACCGGGGCGGCCATGCAGGGCAAGAATCTCGAGGGCGGCATGCCCACCCTGAACTATCGCCAGGGCGCGTTCGAGCACGTGGCCAAGATCGACGCCATTGCCGTGCGGGACCAGGTGCGGGTGCAGATGAAGGCCTGCTACGCCTGCTCGGTGCGCTGCAAGAAGGTCGTGCACATCGAGGAAAAGGAGGAGGTGGCGCGCCAGGCCGAGAGCCTGTATGGCGGGAAGGTGCGGGTGGCCTTCGACCCCAAGGGACGCTACCGGGTGGATCCGAAGTACGGCGGCCCCGAGTACGAATCGCTGGCCGCGCTCGGTGTCAATCTCGGGCTCGACGATCTCATCGCCGTCTGCAAGTCCAACGAGATGTCGAACTACCTCGGTCTCGACACCGTCTCGATGGGCGCCACCATCGCCTGGGCCATGGAGTGCTTCGAGCACGGCCTCCTCACCCTCGACGACACGGACGGCTTCCCGCTGCACTTCCACGACGCCGACGGCGTGGTGAAGCTCATCGAGATGATCGCCTATCGGCGAGGGGTCGGCGATCTCCTCGCCGAGGGATCTCAGCGGGCGGCGCAGCGGATCGGGCGCGGCTCGGAGGCGTTCCTCACCACGGTGAAGGGCATGGAGATGGCCATGCACGATCCCCGTCACATGCCGGTGATGCGGGCGTCGTATCTCCTGGCGCCCACCGGGGGCGATCACATGCGGCAGAGCGGGGCGCGCAATGGGCTGCGCAACCAGGTCGGGATCTGTCACTTCCTGGCCTACGACGACGCCCAATCCCTCGATATCCTGAACGCGGTGACTGGCTGGGGGGCGACGCCGGAGGAGATGGCCACTACGGCCCGCCGGGGACTCACCTTGGCGCGACTCTTCAATCAACGCGAGGGCTTCACCCGGGCCGACGACCGGCTGCCGAAGCGCTTTTCCGATCCGCTGCCCAAGCACGTGGGGCTCACGGAGGCCCAGCAGGCGGCGATCGTTACCGAGTACTACGTCGAGCAGGGCTGGGATTCCGACACGGGAGTGCCCACGGCGGAGACCATCCGGGCCCTGGAGATCGAGGAGGACGCCCTCCGCGTCTGACGCGCCCAGCGCCCAGCTCGCCAGGATGAAGGGTTCAGCCGGGCTGCTGTCGGTGCGCGAGCTCCAGCGCGATCCGCTCTGGCGTGAGGGGCAGCTCGGTGATCCGGAGCCCGGTGGCGTCCTCGATCGCGTTGGCGATGGCCGCCGGCGCCGGGACAATCGGCGGCTCGCCCACGCCGCGCGCGCCAAACGGACCGGCCGGTGACGGTACCTCGACGATGATGGTTTCGATATTCGGGAGATCGGCCGCGGTCAGCTTGCGATAGTCGAGCAGACTCGGGTTTGTGAGCCTGCCGTTCTCGTCGTAGGTCAAAGCCTCGGTGAGTGCCATGCCGAGACTCTGCACGGCGCCGCCCTGCATCTGGCCTTCCACCCCGAGGGGATTGATGGCCCGACCGACATCCTGCACAACCATGAAGTCGTGCAAGGTCAGCTCTCCGGTATCGGAGTCGATCTCGATGCGCGCCAGCTGGGCCGCGAAGGCCGGCGCCTGCTGGGAGAAGGCCGGGCGGCTCACCCCGAGCACGGGAGGCGTCTTCGACATGTAGAGATTACCCTTCTTGCCGATCTGGGCGAGGGTGATCGCTTTGTCCGGGAAGCCCTTGACGAACACGCGACCGTCTTCCATCTCGAGATCGTGGGTCGAGGCCTCCAGCTCCTTGGCGGCAATATCGAACGTCTGTTGGCGGGCGTCCTTGGCGGCCTCCAGCACGGCCACACCGACCGTATAGACCGTCTTGCTTCCGGCGCTGAGCCCGGTGACCGGTGCGACATCGGTGTCGCCGGTGGTGATCTTCACCTGGTCGATGTCGACGCCGTAGGCGGAGGCGGCGATCTGGGCCAGCGCAATGTTGGTGCCGGCGATGTCGACCTGGCCGGTGAGCACGCTGAGTGAGCCGTCGGGATTGAGGCGCACGGTGGCCCCGGTGGGCTGCAGCCCGCCCAGCCATCCGCCGAGCGCGAAGCCGGTCCCCCGCTGGCCATGCCCATCCTTGCCCCCGCTGGCCGCCCACTCCGCACGGCTTTTCCAGAGCGGATGGTCGGCGACCCGGCGCAGCACCTCGTGAGCGCCATTGTTTTGCCAGGGCTGGTTGTTGGCCATCGGGTCGCCCTCGCGCATCAGATGACGGGACCGGAACTCGACGGGGTCGAGCCCCAGCGTGCGCGCCACGTGCTGCATGTGAGAGTCGATGGCAAAGATCGTCTGCGGGGCAACTGGTGCGCGATAGGCCGCCACGCTCGGCTTGTGCGTGAGGACCTCGCAGCCTTTGATGTCGAAGGCGGGCCATTTGTACAGGCTGCCGAGGAAGACCGCGCTCACGGCGAGCACCGTGCCGGAGAAGGCACCGGACTCGAGGACGGTCTCCGCTTGCAGGGCCATCAGCGTGCCGTCGCGCTTCACCCCGGTCTTGAGCCAGATGATCACTTGGGGTGCGGGCATTCCCGCTTCCAGCTCCTCGCGCCGGGTCATCACATAGCGCACCGGCCGGTTCGTCACTTTGGCCAGGACCGCCGTGATGGGTTCGCACAGCGCCCGGATCTTCCCGCCAAAGCCACCGCCACACTCCACCGGGATGACGCGGATGTCGTTCTCGGATAGCCCGAGCACGTCCGCCACTTCGGAGCGGGTGTTGAACGAGCCCTGGGTGCTTGCCCACAGGGTGAGGATTCCCGAGCGGTCCCACTCGGCCAGCACCGCATGTGGCTCGAGATATCCCTGGTGGACCATCGGCACGCGGTACGTCTTCTCGATCACCACGTCGGATTCGGCGAAGCCCTTGCCCACATCGCCGCGATGCAGGCGCGACTGCTGGGACACGTTGACGGCCTTGGCCGGTTCCGCGTCGCTTTTCGCCACGGCCACCGCCGCGTGGGCCAGCGCCTCGCTGGTATCCGCCTCGGTGCCGGCATCGGCCACCGGCGGCGCCCCAGGCTTCATGGCCTGGAGCGGATCGACGGCCGCGGGCAGCACGTCGTATTCGATCTCGATGAGGTCGAGGGCCTCCTCGGCGATGGCTGCCTCGTCGGCCGCCACCGCCGCGACCGGCTGGCCGGCGAAGACCACGCGGTCGATGGCCAGGACGGCGTGCGCGCGGGTCGGGGCCTGCCGCTTCAGGGTGGGAATGTCGGCCGCCGTCAGGACGGCTCGCACCCCGGGGAGGGCCCGTGCCTTGCTCGTGTCGATGCGCACGATGCGGGCGTGGGCATGGGGACTGCGGAGCAGCTTCGCGTGCAGCAGACCGCGTGGTCTGAGGTCGGCCACGTACTGGACCTTGCCCGTGACCTTCTCCGGGCCATCCGGGCGCGGGATGGCGAGCCCGATTCCTTTGACCTCGCGCGTGGTCTTCATGACGATGGCCATGGTCAGTCCTCCCGAGCGGGCATGGCGGCGGCCGCTTCCGAAATGGCCGTCAGCATTTTCGTGTAGCCGGTGCACCGGCAGAGGTTTCCGGCGATGCCGTAGCGGATCTCAGATTCGGTAGGACGCGGGTTCTCTTCGAGCAAGGCGGCGGCAGCCATGAGCACGCCGGGAATGCAGAACCCGCACTGGGGCACACCGAGGCGGACGAACGCCTCCTGGAGTGGGTGCAAGGCGTCGGCCTTCGCCAGGCCCTCGATCGTCCGCACCGAGCGACCGCGCGCCTGCATGGCTAGCACGAGACAGCTGGCGATCGGTTTGCCGTCGACGTGGACGGTACAGGCGCCGCAGTCGCCGGTGCCGCATCCTTCCTTCGGGCCGGTCAGGCCAAGGTCCTCCCGGAGCGCGTCGAGCAGGGTTTCGTAGGGCTGGACGAGCACCTCGACCGGCTCGTCGTTCACCGTGCAGCTCAGAACCAGTCTTGCCACGTGCCGATTCCTCCTCGGGCTCAAGATCGCGCGCGCTCGAGCGCGGTCATGAGCGTGCGGCGGGTCAAGACGCGGACCAGGTGGCTCCGGAACTCGGCCGAACCGCGCTGGTCGCTGATGGGCCGGGCCGCCGCGACGGCCAGCTCTGCCGCGCGGTCGATCCCCTCCGGGGTGATTGGCTGTCCCTCCAGGGCTTGCTCGGCGGCAGTCGCCCGGATGGGGGTCGGCGCCACCGCGGCCAGGGCGATGCGAGCCTTCGCACACGTGCCATTCGACAAGGTGACCTGGGACGCCACGCCGACCACCGCGATATCCAGCTCGCGGCGCGGGGTGTGACGCAGATAGTTCCCCCCGCTCCGAGGGCCCGGTGCGGGGACGACAAGCTCGAGGAGCAGCTCACCCGGCGCCAGCACGGTGCGTCGGACGCCGAGGAAGAAGGACGCCAGCGGAACGCGGCGCCTTCCCTCCGGTCCGGCGATGACCGCCTCGGCGTCCAGGGCCAGGAAGGGGGGCACCATGTCGGCGGACGGCGCCGCATTGCAGAGGTTGCCGCCCACGGTGGCGAGGTGGCGCACCTGGACGGAGCCCACCACGGCTCCGCTTTCGGCCACCGCCAGATAGCTGGCCCGGACCTGGGGGTCGAGTTCGAGTTCTCTCGCGGTCACCATGGCGCCGACGCGAAGGCCGCGCTTGTCGCGCTTGAGGATGCGTAGCGCAGCAACTCCGGACAGGTCGACCACCCACGGAGGTTTGAGCAGCCCGTTCTTGAGCTGGGGCAGGAGATCGGTCCCTCCCGCTACCACCTTTGTCTCGGGCCCGCGCTGGGCGAGGACCTTCAGGCAGTCGGCGACGCTGCGCGGCAGGGCGAGCTCGAATCGTCGCACGCGAACTCTCCTCGAAGAGCTGGTGATGAAAATCGAATGATACACCGACCGGAGACGACAGTTGACCGACTGGACGATACCCCAAAGGCATAATCAACGGATCGAGTCGCGCATTCGCGTGTCCCGCTGGGCGCCCCGGGGTCCCTTTCGGGCCTATGGATGAGGGTTGCTCGATAGGAAAGATCAATGCCGAAGCTCAACTGCTGTCGATACAATGTGTTCTGCGAGGAGGCCCGATTGATCGTCGCCGTGTTCGTCGTCGGCGTGCCTGGGTCCTCACCATGGCGGCCATGACCATCGTCGCCCATGAAGTGTGGGACGCCGGCGATCGGGGATGCGGTGAGCTGGTGCTGGAGCTGCGGATGCGGCTGGCCTCGATGCCGGCGGGCGCCGTGCTGGAGCTGATCACGCGCGATCGCGGCGCACCGGCCGACATCCCCGCCTGGTGCCGGATGACCGGCAACACGCTGCTTTGCGAGGCCCCTCCCGTCTACCACATCAGGAAAGGGAGCTAGCCATGGCCAATCGGTTCTGCGTCAGTTTGACTCACGCTCAGGACAACCCGGACAAGTCCACGGTCGCCTTCGTCGTTGCCAACGCCGCCCTCGGCTCGGGCAAGGAGACGCTCGTCTTCCTGAGCGTCGAGGGCGTGCGCCTGTCCCAGAAGGGCTATGCCGATGCCATCCACGAAGAGGGATTCGCTCCCCTGCGCGAGCTGATGGACAACTTCGCTAAGGGCGGCGGCACCATCTACGTCTGCGCGCCGTGCTTCAAGAAGCGGAAGCTCGACGAGAACAACCTGGTGGCGGCCGCGGCCGTCGTGGGCGGAGCGAAGCTGGTCGAGTTTCTCTCCGAGGGAAGCCCGTGCGTCAGCTACTGATCGCGACCTGATGGATCCCGTTCCCGCGCACCGGTTGGAGGCGGACGCCGGCTTCGACGGCGGCGACCTCGACTGCGGCAACGGGCTCTTGTTGCTGATTCGCCAGCACATGGCCTTGCACGTGTGCCGCGGAAACTGGACGCCCGACGAAGCGGTGGCGCTGGCCGGCGACTATCGGCCTCTGCTCGGCCTGCTGGCCGACATCGAGGTCGGCACGCTATTCCTCGAACTCGCCACCCCGCGCGCGGGCGAGATCGACGTGCTGAAAGCTCTGCCGAGTCACCTCCGCATCGGCGTGGGGGTGGTCAATCAGAAACGCGATCCGGTGGAGAGCGCCGCTGAGGTGCTCGCTCGCGCCCGGCGGGCGGTCGACGTCTTCGGGGCGGAACGAGTGCTCCTCACCCCGGACTGCGGCTTCGCCACCTTCGCTGACAATCCCGTGGCGTCTGCCCCCGCAGCCGAGGCCATGCTTGGCCTCGTCACGCAGGCGGCGGCGATCCTTCGGAAGGGTTAGGCGCGCGTAGGGGCAATGGGGGGCCCTTTCGGGCCCCCCATTTCACTAACCGGCGGCGGCGCGAGCTGCGCCAAGCGCCGCTGCGTAGTTCGGCTCGCTGGCGATCTCCGGCACGTACTCCACGTGCTTGAGGGTGCCGTCCTTGCCCACCACGAAGACCGCGCGCGCGTTCACGCCGGCCAGCGGTCCGCTCGTGATGGCCACGCCGTACTTCTGGCCGAACGCCCGCTCGCGAAAATCGGAGAGCGTCTTCACCGCGGTGACCCCCGCTGCCCCGCACCAGCGCTTCTGGGCGAAGGGCAGATCCATGCTGATCGTCCAGATCTCGACCCCGCTGCCGAGGCCGGCCGCCTCCTGGTTGAACTTCCGCGTCTCGGTGTCGCACACGGGCGTGTCGAGCGACGGTACCGAGCTGAGGATGACGACCTTGCCCTTGGCCTCGCTGAGGCGGACCGCCTGCAGGCTGTTGTCCACGGCGGTGAAGTCGGGGGCCGGCTGCCCCGCCTTGACCTCAGAGCCTCCGAGATTCAGGGGATTGCCGCGCAAGGTCACAGTTCTATCGGCCATTACAAGCCTCCTTGTCTGGGGTTTCTCGTTGGGCGAGTCGCCGTGCCCTTTGCGGCGACCTCATGCGAGGTGGGCCCGGTCGGGCCGAGCGCGTCGTCGAGTCGGTTGCGAATCGCCAGGAGCTTCTCGAGCACCAGCCGGCCGGCCTCCGTGAGCAGCGTTCCGCGGGCCGGTCCCCGTCCCGGCCGGGAGACGGTCAGGGACGCGCCGAGCACCGCCTCCGCCTGCCGCAGATAACCCCACGCGTGTCGATACGACCAGCCGATGTCGCGCGCGGCGGCGAGCAGGGACCCGCGCTCGATGATCGCCAGCAACAGCTTGAGGCCGCCGTCACCGATGACGAACTGGCCGTCGAGCTCCAGCCAGGTCTTGGTCCGCAGGCGCGCGGCAATTATGTTGCGCCGGACACTTTGATACCCCGTGGCGTTGCTTGTAGGCTTCAGTTCGACGAGCCCGGCTACCGGCGCCTTCCTCGAAGGCATGGCCGCTCCCTTCTGCGGATGGGTCTCGGCCCTCCGCCCTCGACACCGTAGGGTGCTTTGACCCTATCACAGACGAAGAGAGGTTGAGATGAGGCGCATGCGACACCTCGGGGTCGCCCTTCTGTCGGTGCTGCTGAGCAGCGCCCCGGCGCACGCGCAGGACGTGGTGTGCTCGGTGGCCATCAGCATGAAGGAGGCGGTGGAGGAACTTGGCCGCGGGTTCATGGCCCGCCGGCCGGGCGTGGTGCTGCGCTACAACTTCGGATCCTCGGGTGAATTGCAGAAGCAGATCGAGGCCGGCGCGCCGGTGGATCTGTTTATCTCGGCGGCCCAGCGGCAGATGGACGAGCTTCAGCAGAAGAACCTCATCGTCGCGGCGAGCCGGCGGAGCTTCGCGCGCAACGTGCTCACGGTGATCAAGCCCGCCGATTCAAAGCTCGACATCGCCAAGCCGAGCGATCTGCTCGAGGGCCGGGTCAGCAAGATCGTCATCGGCAACCCCAGAACGGTGCCGGTCGGGCAGTATTCCGAGGAGAGCCTGAAGGCGCTGGGGCTATGGGATCGCGTGCAGCCGAAGCTCGTCCTGGCCGAAAACGTGCGCCAGGCCCTCGACTACGTCGCGCGGGGCGAGGTCGAGGCCGGCTTCGTATACACGACGGACGCGGCGGTGCGGCGCATCCACGTCGTCGAAGCCTTTCGGCCCGCCGAGGACACGTACCGACCCGTCGTCTACCCGGTCGCCGTGATCGCCGCCTCGAAGCAATCGGCGTTGGCCCAGGCCTTCATCGACCTGCTCACCGGCCGGGAGGGGCAGGCCGTGCTTGCCCGGCTCGGGTTCCAGCCGCCTCCGCCGGGAGCGCGGTGAGCTCCGAGATACTGAGCGCCGTCCGCCTCTCGGTGCAGGTCGCGGTGCTGGCGACCGCGATGAACGCCGTGCTGGGTATTCCGCTCGCGTACCTGCTGGCCAGACGACGCTTCTGGGGGCGCTCGGTGGTCGACGTGGTCGTCACCCTGCCGCTTGTCCTGCCTCCCACCGTGACCGGCTACTATCTGATCGTCGTGCTGGGGAGGCGAGGCTGGCTCGGCGCACCCCTCTACGGGTGGACGGGCTGGACCGTGGCCTTCACGTGGTACGCCGCCGTGATCGCCGCGACGGTGATGGCCTTCCCGCTCCTCGTTCGCACCGCGCGGGCGGCCATCGAATCCGTCGATCCCGATCTCGAGAAGGCCGCCTTTACCCTCGGATACTCCGAGTGGCGGACGGCGCTGCGGGTCACCTTGCCGCTGGCCCGGAACGGGATCCTGGCCGGGCTCGTCCTGGCCTTCGCGCGCGCCCTCGGCGAGTTCGGAGCGACGCTCATGCTAGCCGGCAACATCCCCGGTAAGACGGCTACCGTGCCGCTTGCCATCTACACAGCCGTGCAGACCGGCGAGACGGGAGAAGCGCTGACCTTGGTGGTGGTGCTCACGGCGCTCTCCTGCGCAGTGCTGGTGCTCTCGGGGCGGCTGGGCGCTCGCGCAGTGTGAGACTGCGGCGCTCCTCCGTGGCTTCGCGAGCCCTCGTGCGCTGGGTCGGAGCGCAGCGCGACGTGCTGCACGGCGACATCCAGGGGCGGATCGCGCTGGGCCAGCTGCGGTCGCTCCCACACCTCTACGCCGTCGGTCCGCGAGAAGGCCTGACCGGCGAAGTCTCGGTTGTCGATGGTGTGCCCGTCGTCCCTCGCATCGTCGTCGGAGCCGTGACGATCGAGACTGACCCTCACGTCAAGGCGTGCTTTCTGGATCTTCACGCCGCACGATGCCGACGTGCACATGCACCGGCGAACCCGCGACAATTGCTGGTCCGGACACCTGGAGGAGCTGCACCGAGGAGGACGTCCCATGAAGCTCAGCGCGCGCAATCAACTCAAGGGCCGCATCGTCGAGGTGCGGAAAGGCGCGACCACGGCCCATGTCAGAATCGATCTCGGCCATGGCCTCGCCGTGGTCGCCTCCATCACAAACGAGGCGGTGGACGACCTCCGGTTGACGGTTGGCGATGCGGCGTGGGCCGTCATCAAGGCCTCCGACGTGATGGTGGCCAAGGAGTAGCCGTGCTCCGCCGACGGACGTTACCACGTGCCGTGTCGGTGACTAGGCGGTGGCGCCTCGCCTGACGCTTCGTAGTAGATTTTCCTCTCATGAGGCCCAAGCTCAGGGTCTGGGTGATGTTCGGGAGGGACCTCAAGTTCGGCGATGGACGGGCCCGGCTCCTCGAACTCATCGATGAGCGGGGATCGCTCCGCCAAGCCGCCGCCGAGCTCGACATGTCGTACCGGAATGCCTGGGGCTACCTGCAAGAGCTCGAAAGGGCCGCGGGCTTCAGATTCCTGGAGCGTGCGCCGTCAGGTCATCCGCGGAGCGGCATGCGCCTGACTCCCCGCGGGAAGGCCTTTCTCGCCGGCTACTGGAAGTTCCAGCGCAGCCTGGAGGCGATGGCTGAGCGTCGGTTCGCCCGCGCGTTCGAAGGGGATCCGCCCAAGGCCCGTGGGCGCCAGGTCACCGAGTCGGGACCGCAGTCCAGAGGCACGACGCCGCAAGGGGCGAGTGGACCGCGTGGGCGTGGAGATCGATCGCGCAGGCCGGGGGGCGAGTGAGGGCCCGCCGCGTGGCCGGAGTACGCTCGAACCGCGCGGCGGCACGTATACTCTGCCTATCGCCACGGAGAAGGTCTTCCACCGACGCCATGGGAGAACGGGATCGTGACCGACAAGAGACCGACCGACGCGGAGATGAAGGCGAAGCTCAACCCCATCCAGTACGACGTCACCCAGTGCAGCGCCACCGAACCGCCCTTCCGAAACGAGTTCTGGAACCATCACGAGCCGGGCATCTATGTCGACATCGTGTCCGGTGAGCCCTTGTTTTCGTCCCTCGACAAGTTCGATTCCGGCACGGGCTGGCCGAGCTTCACTCGGCCGCTCGAGGCCGAGAATGTGACACAGCACACCGACACTTCCCACGGGATGCTCCGCATCGAGGTGCGTTCCGCGCAAGGCGACACCCATCTTGGCCACGTGTTTCCCGACGGCCCCGGCACCACCGGTCTCCGCTACTGCATCAACTCGGCAGCGCTCCGGTTCATTCCGGCCGCGAAGCTGCAGGAGGCCGGCTACGGGACATACGCGCCGCTGTTCGAGAAGGTGAAGCCCGAACGATGAATTAGGTGCCGTGCCGGACGGGGCGGCCGCCTGGCCGCTCCCGGATCACGTCCGCACAACTCCGAGCCGCGCGAAAACACCGCCCTCAGGTTTCCGTCTGGACCTCCGCCGACCGCTTGCTTAATATGCTGGCGGCAGCATATAACACCCATCCCAGGAGGCGATGATGACGCGTGGATCGGTCGGCTGGCGCAGGTCACGGGGCGGCCTGGCGCTCGGGGTGGCCCTGCTCATGGCCCCTGTGGGCGCGGTCAGTGCGCGCGCTCAGGCTCCGGCCTCCCGCACGGTCATCCTGTCGACGACCACCAGCACCCAGGACTCGGGTCTGCTCGACGTTCTCGTGCCCATGTTCGAGCGCCAGACGGGCCACACGGTCAAGACCATCTCCGTCGGCACCGGCCAGGCCCTTGCCCTGGCGGCCCGGGGCGAGAGCGACGTGACCTTGGCCCATGCCCCCGCCGTCGAGAAGAAGTACGTGGCGGAGGGCAAACTGCAGAACCGCCTGCTCGTCATGTACAACGACTTCGTCATGGTCGGCCCCGAGGACGATCCCGCGCGCATTCGCGGCGACAATAGCGCCGTGGAGGCGCTGAAGCGGATCGCTGCCGCCGGCTCCCGGTTCGTCTCCCGCGGTGACAAGTCCGGCACCCATACCCTCGAGCTGAAGCTGTGGAAGGAAGCGGAGATTGCGCCGGGGCCGCCGTGGTACATCGAGTCGGGGCAGGGCATGGGGGCCACCCTCGGTCTCGCCGACGACCGCAAGGCCTACACCCTCACCGATCGCGGAACCTTGCTGGCCTTCAGCAAGCGCGTGGCCCTCAAGATCATGGTCGAGGGCGACCGGTCCTTGCTGAACGTCTATTCCGTCATGGAGGTGAATCCGGCGAACGGCCCGCGCGTCAACGCGATGGGCGGGAAGGCCTTCGCCGACTTCATGGTCTCGCCCTTGGTCCAGCAGCTCATCAAGACCTTCGGGGTCGACAAGTACGGCCAGCCGCTCTTCGTTCCCATCGCCGGCAGGAAGGAGGAGGAGCTGTAGGCGGTGGACCTGCTTTTCGAGGGTCTCCGGAAGGCGGTGCGCCTGCTCGTCGATGGCGACCCGGAGATCTGGTCGGTCCTGTGGTTGTCGCTTCAGGTATCCAGCCTGGGCACGATCGTCTCGCTGCTCGTGGGCGTTCCTGCCGGCTCTGCGCTCGCCCTGTTGCGCTTCCCCGGCCGTCGGTTGGTGGTCGCCGCGGTGAACACCGGCATGGGTCTCCCGCCCGTCGTGGTCGGCCTCTTCGTGACCCTATTCCTCTGGCGCAGCGGCCCGCTGGGCGGGCTCGAGATCCTGTACACCCCGGCGGCCATCGTGCTCGCGCAGGCCATCATCGCCAGTCCCATCGTGACAGGCATTACTCTGGCCGCAGTCCAGAGCGTCCCCGAGACCTTTCGCCTCCAGCTCCTGGGGCTGGGTGCCTCACGCGTGCAGGTGGTGTGGGTCGTGCTGCGGGAAGCGCGCCTGCCGATGCTGGCCGCGGTTATGGCCGGATTCGGCGGGATCATCTCCGAGATCGGCGCCTCGATGATGGTCGGCGGCAACATCAAGGGACACACCCGGACGCTCACTACCGCCATGGTCCTCGAGACGAGCAAGGGCAACTTCGACGTGGCCATCGCGCTGGCCGTCCTCCTGCTCGTGCTCGTCTACCTCGTGAACTGGGCCCTCACGACCATCCAGCAGCGCGGAGCCCGCTGAGCCCGTTGTCTCGCGAGCGGGCAGTGGCATAGTAGGGGACCGTGGCGCCCACCGCTTCGAGTTGCGTCGAGCTCTCGCTCGTCAAGCACCTGGCCGCCTTCACGCTGGACGTGTCCTGGACGGCGGGCGGAGGAGTGGCTGTGCTCTTCGGGCCCTCGGGGGCGGGCAAGAGTCTGACCCTCCGATGCCTGGCCGGGCTCGAGCGTCCGGATTCGGGGCGGATCACCGTTAACGGCCATATCTTCTTCGACTCCACCGCGGGCATCGACCTGCCGCCCCAACGGCGGCGCATCGGCTACGTGTTCCAGGGATACGCTCTCTTTCCCCACCTGAGTGTGTGGGACAACGTAGCCTTCGGTCTGCGGGATCGCCCGCGGGCCATGCGGGCGCGCCGGACGGCGGACGTGATCGAGCGACTCGGCCTGTCGGGCCTGGAGCGTCGCGCGCCGCGAGAGCTGTCGGGCGGCCAGCAGCAACGCGTTGCCCTGGGGCGGGCGCTCGCCGTCGACCCTGATCTGCTCCTGCTCGACGAGCCGCTCTCGGCGCTCGACGCGCCCCTCCGGCGCCAGCTTCGCGACGATCTCGAGCGAACGCTGCGCGACTGGGACACGCCGGCGGTGATCGTCACCCACGACCTCTCGGAGGCTTACCAGCTCGCCGACCGCGTGATCGTCTACGACCAGGGCCGCGTCATCCAGGCCTCCTCGAAGACGGAGTTTCTCTGGCAGCCGAACTCGGGGCGGGTGGCGCGGCTGATCGGCATCCGCAACCTGCTGCACGGCACGGTGGTGAAGGCGTCACCCGACCGCATCCAGTTCGCGTGGCGTGGACAGCTGCTGGAAGCCGTCAATTCGCCCACCCATGCCTACCTGCCGCCCGCCGGGAGCCCGCTCGCATTCTTCATTCGGCCGGAGTACGTGCGCCTGATTCGGAAAGATCGCCTGGCCCCCGACGTGGCGCACCACATGAACATGATGCGGGGACGGGTGGTGGGAGACACCGACCAGGGCACCACATGGGCCCTGCGGGTGCGGCTCGACGAGCCGGGCCCGCCCGCCCAGGGCGACCACGACCTCGAGGTCGAGGTCCCGAGCCTCGTGTACGAGATCCTCGACATCAAGGCCGACCGTCACTGGGAGTTCTCCCTCCACCGCGGTGCCATCCACGTGCTGCCGTCATGAGAGCGACCACCCACGTCCCCGTCGCGTCCCTGTGCGAGGTGTCGGTCCGGTATGGCGCGGTCGAGGTGCTGGCCGTTGTGGCGCTCGATGTCGCCGAGGCCGAGACCTTGGCCGTCATCGGACCCAACGGCAGCGGCAAATCCACGCTGTTGCGGGTCCTCGGCCTGCTCCAGGTGCCCTCCGCGGGAGAGGTGTTGTTCCGGGGACGCGCGGTGCGCGCCGATCAGGCCCTGGCGGTCCGGCGCCGGCAGGCCATGGTGTTCCAGCAGCCGTTGCTCGCGGACACGAGCGTGATGGCGAATGCCGTCCTCGGGCTTCGCTTCCGGGGCATTCCGAGCGCGGTGGCGCGCGCGCGCGCGCGCCGCTGGCTCGAGCGCCTTGGCGTCGCCCATCTTCACGCTCGTCGGGCGCACTCCCTGTCCGGCGGAGAGGCGCAACGCGTCGCGCTGGCCCGCGCGCTCGCGCTGGAGCCTGAGCTCCTGCTGCTCGACGAGCCGTTTGCCGCGCTCGATCCGCCCTCGCGGGCGGCGCTCATCAGCGACCTCCACGCCATCCTGCGCGAGGAGCGAGTGGCCACTGTCCTGGTGACCCACGACCGCGATGAGGCTCAGGCGCTGGCCGATCGCGTGGCCGTCGTCCTGCGCGGGAGCCTCCAGCAGGTCGACCGTGTCGCCCGCGTGTTCAACGCGCCGGCGTCCGAGGAGGTGGCCCGCTTCGTCGGCGTCGAGACGATTGCGCCCGGTCTCGTGGTCAGTGGGGACGGCGAGGTCGCGCTCATCGAGGTGGCCGGACGGCGACTGAAGGTCGTGGGGGACGTGAAGCCCGGGGAGCGGGTGCGTGTATGCCTGCGTCCCGAGGACGTCGCCGTCGGCCGATTCGACGTGGCGTGGACACCGGGCCGCGACTGCAACCGCCTGGCCGGGGCAGTGACCCGGGTCAACCGCGCTGGCGCCGCCGTCCACGTGGTCATGGATTGCGGGTTTCCACTGGTGGCCGCCGTCACGCCTCGTTCAGCCGAGGAGCTGGGGCTCGTTCCCGGCGAACGGATCGTTGCCGTCTTCCCCGCGAGCGCGCCACATCTGCTCATCTGATGAGCTTCGCTTGACACTCGCGCGCGCCGGGGCGTATAAGGAACTCACCCGGTGCCGATCCCTCGTAACTCGGGAGCGCATGAACGGGGCTCCAGGTGGACAGAGCAGTCCGAAAGGCCAGCGACCTCTCACGGTGCTGGCTTTCCGTGTTTCCAGGGGAGGCGAATGCATGACTCAGGACGACCTCACCGCGCGACTCATGGCCGAGAACGAGGAGTTCCGCCGCCTTCGCGCCGAGCACCAAGGTTACGAACACGAACTCGAGACACTGAAGGCCGTCCCCTCGCTCTCGGCGGACCAGCACTGGAGAATCAGCGAGTTGAAGAAATTGAAGCTGATGGCCAAGGACCGGATGGAGGCCATTGCGCGGCAGACCCGCGCCGGCGTCGGCGCCTGACGGCCCACGCCTAGATGCGCTCATGCCGCGGAGCCGTCCCCACGATTCCTTCCGCGGCCTGACTCACCTCACGCCGGAAGGCGATGCCCGCATGGTGGACGTTTCCAGCAAGCCGGAGACCGCGCGCGAAGCCGTGGCGCGCGCGGTCCTCCGCATGGCGCCGGCCACGCTCACCACCATCCGCGAGGGGAACGCTCCCAAAGGCGACGTTCTGGGGGTCGCGCGCACGGCCGGCATTCTCGCGGCGAAGCGAACGCCGGATCTCATTCCCATGTGCCATCCACTCCGAATCACGGGGGTGGACGTGGCATTCCACGAAGAGCCGCACCGGGGAGAGTTGATCATCGAGGCCCATGTGCGGACGGTCGACAAGACCGGCGTCGAGATGGAAGCCCTCACCGCAGTGAGCGTGGCCGCGCTGACCGTGTACGACATGATCAAGGCGGTGGAGCGCGGCGTCACCATCGGCGAGATCCAGCTCCTCGAGAAATCCGGCGGCAAGTCCGGATATTGGACGCGCACGTGACCACCAAGACCGCGCTTCTCTACTCCGACGACTACACGCGCTTCGACTACGGCCCCGAGCACCCGTTGCGCATGGAGCGGCTGGGCCTCACCTGGCGTCTGATGCAGGCCTACGGCCTGACCACCTTGCCCGGTGCGATCGTGCGCGAGCCGGAGGCGGCCGATGAGGCTCGGATGGAGGAGTTCCACAGCCGCGCCTACCTGGAAGTCCTCAAGGCGGCCGACAGCGGCCAGGCACCATCGCGCGCGGCCCTGTTCGGCCTCGGCCCCGGCGACAATCCCGTCTTTGCCGGCCTGTGGCAGGTGGCTCGACTGGCCGCAGGTGGGTCATTGGACGCCGCCGATCTCGTGGCCCGTGGTGTCGTCGACCGCGCATTCCACTTCGCAGGCGGCCTGCATCACGCCATGCCGGCCCGGGCGTCGGGCTTCTGCTACGTCAACGACGCCGTGCTGGCCATCCTGCGCCTGCGGGCCCACGGCATGCGCGTGGCCTACGTGGACATCGACGCCCATCACGGCGACGGCGTGCAGCAAGCGTTCTACGCGGATGCCAGCGTGCTCACCATCTCGACGCACGAGCGCGGTGATCGTCTCTTTCCCGGTACGGGGTTCGTCGAGGAGGTGGGAGAGGGCAAGGGCACGGGCTACTCCGTCAACCTTCCGCTTGAAGCGTTCACCGATCGCGACACGTATCTGCCGGCGTTCGAGGCGGTGGTGCCGCCTCTGCTGGAGACGTTCCGGCCGGACGCGGTCGTGCTGCAGCTCGGCATCGACGCCCACCGGACCGATCCCCTCACCCACCTCGCCCTCGACGTGCAGGGCTTCGCGGCGGCCGTCCGCCGCGTGGTCGGCCTGGCCCCGCGGCTCGTGGCGCTGGGAGGCGGTGGCTACGACCTGCGCAACGTGGCGCGGGCGTGGACGGTGGCGTGGGCGATCATGAACGACCTCGAGCTGAAGTCGGAAATGCCCGCGGCCTTCGACCCGGATCTCGAGCGGTTCGGCTTTCCCTCGCGCGATCTGTGGGACCCTCCCGCCCCGATCCCCGCGCACCTCGAGGAGCCGGTGCGAGCTTACGCTGACCGGCAGGTCGAAGCCGTCCGCCGCCTGATCTTCCCGACTCACCGGCTGTAGCCAGGCCCTTGAAGTTGGAGGGCGAGAGACCCTCCAAGCCCGCCTTGGCCCGCCATGAGACGGAGCGAGCCCGCATCCGAATCCGCTGGGGCGGCGTGTCGATTGCGGTTAGGGCATGCTAGAGTGACACACTGCGACGCCAGGGGGTCTCGCGAGTGCGGGGAGTGCTCATCACGTTCGAGGGGGTCGAGGGGTCGGGCAAGTCGACCCAGATGCCCCGGCTTGAGCACTGGCTCAAGGTTCAGGGCTACCGAGTGGAGCGGACGGCGGAGCCGGGTGGCACGGCGGTGGGTCTCGCCGTCCGGCGCCTCTTCGGGCGGACCGACATCGATCCGCAGCCACTGACGCAGGTCTTCCTCCTGCTCGCCGCCCGCCGGCAGCAGGTCGCCGACAATATCGAGCCGTGGCTCCGGCGCGGGCGGATCGTGTTGTGCGATCGCTATACCGATGCCACCATCGCCTATCAAGGATACGGGTTCGGAGTCGATCGCGACTGGATCCGCGAGTTGAACGTGCGCGCCACCGGCGGAGTGCTTCCCGACCTCACCCTGCTCTTCGATATCTCGCCGGAGTCGGGTTTTCGCCGCATTCGGGGGCGGAAACTCGATCACTTCGAGCGGCAGGCCCTCGCGTTCCACCGCCGCGTGCGCCGAGGCTACCTCGAGATCATGCGGTCGGAGCCAAAGCGGGTTCGGCTGATCCAGGCCGCGCGGGCGCCGGAAGCGGTGACGGCGCAGGTGATCGGGGTGGTCGAGGAGTTCCTCCGTGCCGTTTAGCGCCCTCGACGGTCAACCCCGCGTGGCGGCGATTCTGAGCCGGGCCCTCGTGGGCGGGCGCGTGGCCCACGCTTACGCGTTCTTGGGCCCGCCCCGTTCCGGACGGAGCACCGCGGCGCTGATCTTTGCCAAGGCACTGCTGTGCGAGCGCCCCTCTGCGGAGGGCGGATGCGGTTGCTGCCGAGCGTGCGCCCTGGTCGGCCGCCGCCAGCATCCGGACCTGCACGTGATCGCGCCCACGCCGCCGGAGCGCAACCCGAAGGGGCCGAGGGCCATCCGCATCGGCGACATCCGGGCTCTGGAGCGCCAGGCGGGGCTGCGACCGGCCATGGCCGCGCGCAAGATCTTCATCGTGGACGACGCCGATCGCATGACGGACGACACGCCGCACGCGTTCCTCAAGACGCTCGAGGAGCCGCCCGACCGGACGGTGATCATCCTCGTCCTCCGAAGCGTCCGCGCCCTTCCGGCGACTGTGCTGTCGCGCTGCCAGATCGTGCGCTTTGCGCCCCGCCCCGATTCACAGGCCGAGGCCGCGCGGGCCGACGCGCTTGCTCTCTTCGCTGAGGTCCGCGCCCAAGGTGCTGATGCGCTGCTCGGGAAGCTCCAGTCCATCGACCGGGATGCCGCTGAGCGCCTCATCGACGCCTACTGGTTGCTCTGCCGCGACCTGCTCCTGGCGGGCAGCGGCGCTCCGGAATCCTTGCTCGTGAACGGCGGGACGGCCGCAGAGATCGCTCGAGAATCTACCCGCTGGTCCATGGACGAGCTGCTCGGCGAGCTGGGCGGTTGTCGGGCCGCGCGGCTCGCGCTGGAAACCAATGTGTCGCCACGGCTCACCGTGGAAGTCTTGTTGAGCCGCCTCGCCCTGCGGGCGGCGTGAGGAGCAACGCCAGTCATGGATGATTTTCTGATCGGGGTGCGCCTGCGAGCTGGCCAGAACACCGACGACTATCGCGTCCCCGGAGACCTCGACCTTCACGTCGGCGACTTCTGCGTGGTCGAAGCGGCGGCCGAGCCGGCCGTAGGCGAAGTCCGCCGCCCGCGGCGGCCGGTGCCGGAGGCCAAGCGCGATGCCCTCTACCGCCGTGTGCTGCGCATGGCCACGAAGAGCGAAGCCCACGACCATCGCGCTCATGTCGACCGGGAGCGGGCCGCCATCGCCACCGTGCAGCAGTTCGCGCGCACGCGGGGACTGCGCATGAAGATCGTGGACGTCGAGATCGCGGCGCGCGAGCGGCGGGTGCTGGTGTCCTTCAACGCCGAGGATCGGGTGGACTTTCGGGACCTCGTGCGCGACCTCGCGCGGGAGTTCCGGGCGCGCATCGAGATGCGCCAGATCGGCGCCCGCGACACCACCAAGGTCATGGACGGCATTGGGCCCTGCGGCCGGCAGCTCTGCTGCTCGTCCTATCTCCGGAAGTTCGACCCGGTGGCCGTCAGGATGGCGAAGGTGCAGGATGTGCCGCTGACCGACAGCCGGTTGCTGGGCAACTGCGGGCGCCTCAAGTGCTGCCTGCTCTACGAGTTCTCCACGTATGAGGCCCTGCGGAGCCGGCTGCCCAAGGTGAACACGCCGTGCCAGGCCTCGTGCGGGGGTGGTGGGTGCATGTCGGGCAAAGTGAAGTCGCTCCGCGTGCTCAAGGAATCCGTGGTCGTCGGCTTCCCGGACGGCACCGAGGCCGAGGTCCCGATGTCGGCCATCACCTGGGAGGGGCGCTCGCACATCACCTTCGAGCTCGACCGTCCTGCTCCGCGGAGCGGTGCGTGAGGGGATCGATTCTCTACCTCACCACGCCCATCTACTACATCAACGCACGCCCGCACCTGGGCCACGCGTATACCACGATCATCGCCGACGCCATGGCCCGCTACCGGCGCCTGCGCGGCGACCGCGTGTGGTTCCTTACCGGCACCGACGAGCACGGGGAACGGATCGCCCAGGTCGCGGCCAAGGCCGGGGTATCGCCCCAAGCCCTCGCCGACGCCAACTCCGCGGCCTTCCGCGAGACCTGGGTGCGGCTGGGCATCACCAACGACGACTTCATCCGCACCACTGAGCCCCGGCATGCCCGCATCGTCCAGCAGATCCTCCAGAGGCTGTGGGAGGCCGGTGAGATCTACTTCGGCAAGTACGGCGGCTCCTACTGCTACGGCTGCGAGCGGTTCTACACCGACAAGGAGATCGTGGACGGCAAGTGCCCCGACCACGACACTCCCCTCACGTGGATCGAGGAGGAGAACTACTTCTTCCGGATGTCGGCCTACCAGGACTGGTTGGTGAACTACATCACGTCGAACCCCGGCCTCATCCGGCCCGAGCGCTATCGCAACGAGATTCTCGGCTTCCTGCGCGAGCCCCTGCAAGACCTCAGCATCAGCCGCCCGCGCACCCGTCTCGAGTGGGGGATCCCGCTGCCCTTCGACGAGCGGTTCGTGACCTACGTGTGGTTCGACGCCCTCATTAACTACGTCTCGGCCCTCGGCGAGATCGGTGGAGAGCCGTACACCACGTTCTGGCCTCACGTGCAGCACCTCATCGGCAAGGACATCCTCAAGCCCCACGGCGTGTACTGGCCCTGCATGCTCAAGGCGGCGGGTCTCCCCGTTTACACTCGCCTCAACGTCCACGGCTATTGGCGTCTGGGCGGTGGCAAGATGTCGAAGTCCATCGGCAACATTGTCGAAGCCCTGGCCCTGACCGACACCTACGGCCACGACGCCTTCCGATACTTCGTCATGCGCGAGGCCGTGTTCGGACTGGACGCGGACTTCTCCGAGGACGCCCTGGTGAGCCGGCTCAACGCCGACCTCGCCAACGACCTCGGCAACTTTGCCTCGCGCGTCACGACCTTGCTGGCCGGCCGAGGGACGGTGCCAGCGCCCGGCGCGTCAACGGCCGCTGACGACGCCGTGCAGTGGGCCTCCCAGAAGATGCTGGCCGAGGTGGACGCGGCCATGGAGGAGTTCGCCTTCAGCCGCGCCCTGGCCGCGATCTGGGAATGGTTGGGCCTGCTCAACCGGTATGTCGACGCGGAGCAGCCGTGGACGCTGGTCAAAGACCCGGCTCGGCGCCCGCGGCTGGACACTGTGCTCTACACGCTGGGCGAGTCGCTGCGCTGCCTCGGTATCGTGCTCGACCCCTTCCTGCCCTTGGCGGCGGGGAAGATCCGCGAGGCGCTGGGCTTGCGCGGGGCGGTGATGCTGGTCGACGCGAAGTGGGGAGGCCTCCAGGCCGGCACGCCCGTCCGAAAGCTCTCGGGCCTCTTCCCGCGGGTGGTCCCCGCCAACGATGCCGTCTCCGGGGGAATCGCGGGACAGGCGGCCAGGGTGTCGGGGGAGGCGGCTCGCCCCGAGCGCATCCGCATCGATGACTTCTCGCGGGTCGATCTGCGTGTGGCCGAGGTGCTGGCCGCGGAGGCCATGCCGAAGTCGAAGAAACTGCTCAAGCTCACCATCTCGCTGGGCGCCGAGAGCCGCACCGTGCTGGCCGGGATCGCCGAGCACTACGCCCCGGCCGATCTCATCGGCCGCAAGGTGGTGGTCGTGGCCAACCTGCAGCCCGCCACGCTGATGGGCGTGCAGTCCGAAGGGATGGTGCTGGCGGGAGAGCGCGACGGCGCCCTCGCCCTCATCACCCCGGATCGCGACCTTCCGCTGGGGGCCAGGGTAAAGTAAGTTCATGCAGTTCGCCGTAGACGTCATCGTCCAGGTGGGCGAGCGCGACGAGTCGATTGCCCGAGCGCTCCGCGAGATCTGTGCCCTCGATGGCGCCGCGCGAGGGGGCGCGCTCGATCTCGTGAGCGCCCACCTGGGCCACCGCGTCCCGCGCGACGTGCACGAATGCATCGAGGCGCTCCGCCGCGACGATTTCGCCCGCCAGCTCGCCGAGCGACTCGGCCCGCCCGGATGATTGCATGGGGGACTCCGGGCGCCCCCCAAACCCCCCGACGCTCGTCGCGCCCCGGGGGACCCGGATCGCTCCTCGATTCCGCGCGCGCGTGATTACATGGGGGGCTCGGGGCGCCCCCCAAGCTCCCCTGACGCTCGCCGCACCCTGGGGGACCGGGGGCGCTCCTCGGTTCGTCCATGGGCTCTGGCTCGGATCGCGGACTTCGTCCGTCACTGGGGTGTCTCGCTCGCGTCCCTGGCCGGCGGGCTCGTCACCCTGTTCGTCTTCCGGCGCGGGCTTCCGCACGTGGGGTGGATCATCGGCTACTTGCTCCTCATGTGGCTGCTCGTGGTCATGCTCGCCGTCTTCCGCGAGGGGCTGGAGGCCAGGGGCTGGCGCCGCCCGCTGCGTGGCGCCGACTACGCGGTGCAGACGCTGCTGCACGGCGTGCTTCTGTTCATCCTGCCCGCTTACTACGCCAGCACCACACTGACATCGCTCAACGCGAGCTTCCTCGGCCTGCTGGTCCTGCTCGCCCTGCTCGCCACGTTCGACCCCTGGTTCGACGCCCTGGTGCAGCCTCGCACGTGGGCGCGTTACGCCGTCCTCCTCGTCGCCGTGTTCGCCGCCCTAAACGTGGCATTGCCGCTCGTGCGGGTTCCGCCCTTGCATGCCCTCATCGCGAGCGCAGCCGTCTCCGTGCTCTCCCTCACGCCGATGATCCGGCGCGCGTGGTCGATGTCGTGGCCGCGCGCGCTGCGGGTGACCCTGGCCGCGGCGGTGGTGGCCGCGACCGTGGCGACCTTGGGCCGGACCGCCATCCCGCCGGCCCCGCTGGCCCTTGCCGGTGCCACGCTGGCGCGGAGCATGGCGGACTGGGAACCCATCGACCGCGTGAGGGGTCCCATTACCGTCACCCAACTTCGCGAATGGGGAAGTCTCGTCGCGTACACTGCCATCTATGCGCCGGCCGGTCTCAGTCAACCCATCGAGCACGTGTGGCGCCTCGATGGGCGCCCGCTCGCGGTGGTTCGGCTCTCGCCCGTGCTCGGGGGCCGCCGGGAGGGGTTCCGCACGTACTCGCGCAAGGAGAGCTTTCCACCCAATCCGGTGGGCGGCTGGTCGGTCGACGTCGTGACGACGTCCGGGCAGCTCATCGGGCGCCTGCGCTTTCAGGTGGTGCCATGAGCCGCTGGTGGCGGTTGCTCCTCGCGGTCGCCCTGCTCGGCGCCGGCTCGGGCGCACGCGCCCAGGAGGCCAGCCGACACCTGCTTCTGATCTCGCTCGATGGCCTCCGCCCCGAGTTCTACCTCGACGAGGCGTACGCCGCTCCGGAGCTTCGGGCCCTGCTCCGCGCAGGCAGCCACGCGCGGGTGGCGGAGGGCGTTTTCCCGACGGTGACGTATCCGAGTCACGCGTCGATCGCCACCGGCGTGAGGCCCGCGCGCCACGGGATCAGCTTCAACGTGCTCTTCGAGCCAATCGGCGAGCGCGGCCGCTGGTACGAGGAAGCCGCCGACCTGCGCGCCACGGCGCTCTGGGAGTGGGCCCGCGCGGCGGGCCGGCGCACGGCCGGCGTGTCATGGCCGTCGACGCTCGGCGCCCGCATCGACCTGCTCCTGCCCGAGCGCGATTATTACGCCAGGCGCGACGCGCTGGAGGCGTTGCGGGCGGCGGTGACGCCCGGGCTTTTCGAACGGCTCGGCCTATCGCCGCGCGAGGAGATTTTCCGCAACGTGGTCGAGTGGGACGGTTTTCTCACCGCTTCGGCGGCCGCTATGATCCGCGACGCGCGCCCGCATCTCGTGCTCCTGCACCTGGTGCAGCTCGACTACTTCCAGCACCGGGGTGGACGCGAGGGAGCGGACGTCAAGCCGGCCCTCACGCGCATCGACGCGCACCTCGGAACGCTGCGTCGCGCCCTCACCGAGGCAGGCCTCGCCGAGCGCACGGCGATCATCGTGACCGGCGACCACGGATTTCAGAACGTGGAGCGAACGCTCTCTCCGAATCAAATCCTGGCGGACGCCGGCCTGCGCGAGTGTCCGCGGGCCGGCCATGGATGGCGGGCCACCGCGCACCTCGCCGGCGGTGCGGCGGCCGTCTTTGTGAACCCCGCGGACGACGCGGCCATTGCCCTCAGCGCGGAGACGGCGCTGCGTCAGGCCGCCTCCGGCCGCCTGACCATCGTGAGCCGGCGGGAACTCGACGCGCTCGGAGCGATGCCCGGAGCGGCCTTTGCCATCGAGGCGGCGGCGGGCTTCGATCTGGTCGGCGCCTGCGGGCCGATCGAGGCACCGGCCCTCCTCGCGCGTCGTGGGACGCACGGGTTTCTGCCATTCCGCCCCAGCATGGCCACGGGCTTCCTGGCGGCGGGCCCAGGCGTGCGCGCGGGGGGGGCCGTGGAGCGGATCCGCCTGATCGACATCGCCCCCACCGCGGCGCGGCTGCTCGGCATCGCCGCGCCTGCCGTCGAGGGCCGCGTCATCGAGGAGATCCTTCAGTGAGCCTGCCCGAGCTGTTTGACACGCACGCACACTTGCACGTCCCCGAGTACGACGACGATCGCGACGGCGTGATCGGGCGCGCGCGTGCCGCAGGCGTCCGGGGCCTGGTCACCATCGGCACCGACCTTTCGACGTCGCAAGCAGCCATCGCGCTCACTGGACAAGAGCCCGACGTATGGGCCACCGTCGGGGTGCATCCTCATGATGCCGCCAGCGCCGAGGCATCGGTCCTGGCGGAGATCGAGCGCATGGCCCTGACGCCGCGCGTGGTGGCGGTGGGGGAGATCGGGCTCGATTTCTTCCGCGATCTCTCGCCGCGCGAGGTGCAGGTGGATGTCTTCCGCCGGCAGCTCGAACTGGCCCACCGCGTGGCCAAGCCGGTCGTGATCCACTGTCGCGACGCCCATCGCGAGACCCTGGCTATCCTCGCCGAGACCAGGGTCGGCGAGATCGGCGGGGTCATGCACTGCTTCTCCGGCGATGTGGCGGTGGCGAGGCGCTGCCTGGACCTCGGGCTGCTGATCTCCCTTGCCGGGCCCGTCACGTACAAGAATGCGCGGGCCCTTCCCGACGTCGCCCGCTTCGTCCCGGCCGATCGCCTCGTCCTCGAGACCGACTGCCCTTTCCTCCCTCCGGAAGGCTACCGGGGTAAGCGGAACGAACCGGCGTACCTCGCGATCACCGCCGCTCGCGTGGCGGCGCTGCGCGGCGAGCCGCTGGAGCGATTCGCCGCCGGGACCTCGGCAAACGCCCGCGCCCTCTTCCGTCTCGCGTAGGGGAACGGCCATCGGTCTGCGCGACGTCGGGTACTACCTGCGCGGCAAGCTCAACAGCCACGTGAGTGGGCTCGTCAACGCCGGCCAGCGGCCTCACGGCATCACCCCGCCGCCGGTGGGCGACGTGATCCGCGACGCGCGCTCGCCCGCCGCGCTGCTCGCCCTGCTCGAAGGGCGGTCGAACGAAGAGCGCGAGGCCGCCGTGCTCCGCTGTCTTGAGGCGCGGAGGGTCGAGATAGGCCGCCACCGGTTCGCCACGTTCGAGGGGACTGGAGAGAACTTCAGCGTCGATATCGGAGACGGCTCACGCACGCTCGTTCTCATCGCCCATCACGACGCGGTGCCTGGGAGCCCGGGGGCCAACGACAACGCGGGGGCCGTGGCCGTTCTCCTATCGCTGCTCGAGCGGTTGCCGCGCCTGGTCCCGCCCCACGTGCGGGTCCGCTTGCTCTTTACGGCGGCCGAGGAGCTGGGCTATCTCGGCGCTCGCGCCTACGTCCGCGAGGTGCCGCTCCGCGACGTCGTCGGCGCGCTGAGTCTCGAGCTGTGCGGGATCGGGGATTGCCTTGCCGTCTGGGATGCCACCACGGAGACGCCATTTCTCGGCGCCGTCCGCGCCGGCTTCGAGGCATACGGGCTGACCCGGGACGCGACGTACCATCAAGTGGGGCGTATCCCCGTCTTTGGCAGCGACCACCGCGCCTTCGCCGCCGCCGGGATTCCCGCCTACGGGCTCAGCGTCATGCCGCTCGCCCATGCGGACGCCCTGCGCCAGTTCGCGCTGAAGCCGGCTCGGGGGGTGCTCATGCACCTGGTGCGTCGGCCGCCGCCCTTTGACACCTATCACACCCCCCGCGATGCCGGCTCCACCATCCAACCGACCGCGCTCGCTCTCATCGGGGGAGCGCTGGAAGCCGTCGTGGCGGCGATGGAGTGACGAGGATCCGCTTCCGACCGTTCAGGAGGGCAAGGGCCGGCGGACCAATCTGATCAACAGCGGCCGGCACCGCGGGAGCTGATCCTTGGGAACGAGGACGACGACCTCGCCCTGGTCGCCCACGCTGAAGGGGTGCACCGAGGCGACGAGATGGGAGCGGAGCAGGGTCGGGATGCCCTCGCTTTCGAAGAGTCCCTTCACCACGAGCGCCTCGGCCTGGTCACAGCGATGCACCTCGGCGAACTCGCGCTCGCTCCCGGCTGGCCGGGGCGTCCGCCGCGCACTGGGGAGCGGAATGACCTTGCCGCGTCTCGGCATGCGCTCAGTCTAAACCGATCGGCGGCAATCTGGTGGCCCCGCCTCGTCTGATTCCCGATCGCGTGAGCAGGCCACCCGACCCGGCAGCCCGGCGGGCCCTCGTCGCGTCGGCCGGCCGCTGGCTCTTCGACGGGTACGAGACGTATGCGCTGATCCTCGTCGGCGCCGTGGCCATCAGGGGTCTACCCTCCCGAGGTCTATCCCACTGCGGTCCGCAGCACAGGGGCCGCGATCGGCTTCAACAGCGCTCGTTACCTGGCGGCCTTCGGGCCTCTGGTCGCGGGGTGGGTCGTGGACTCGCTGGGAGGCTCCGCCCCAGCCGCCGCCTTGCTGAGCGCCGTCTATGTGCTGGGACTCGTGGCGACGCCCTTCGCCGGTCCCGAGGCGCGTGGGCAGCCGCTCCCCGATTAGGCCCGCTGGTCTCGGCGGCCGCGGCGCGGGGGAACCCGGGCCGCTCGATTCTGCGCCCCCCTTTCAGGCTGGGGCTTTCGTCACGTCTCGCGCCGCCGGGAGGCCAGGCAGGGAAGCGGCGGCGCGCACGCCTCGCGCGATGGCGTGGGCGACCACGTCGGCGGCGGCGAGCCCGAGACGCGTGAGGTCGGCCGGCACGTCCCCGACGGACAGGACGAACAGCGTGTCGCCGTCGAAGGCGGTGTGCGGAGGGGACAGCGCGCGGGCAAAGCCGATGAGCCCCAGCGCGGCGACTTTCGCTGCGTCCGGCTTGGCGAGCCGCGCGTTGGTAGCCACCACCCCGATCGTGGTGTGGGCCGGCGTCCCGAAGCGGGTGAGCGGAGTGGTCGACCTGAGAAGCGCTTCCGAGTCGGAGAGCTCGAGGCGATCGGTCCCCTCGCGGGTTCCCGCAATGAGCGCACCTGTGACAGGATCGCGCACGTCGCCCAGGGCGTTGACCGCCACGATGGCCCCCACCACCGCGTCACCCAGCGCCGTGCTCGCGGTGCCAATTCCCCCCCGCATGGCCCGGGCGATGCCGAGGACCTTGCCCACGCTGGCACCTGTGCCCGCGCCCACGCTGCCCTCCGCAAACGCGCCGGAGGTGGCCGCCGCCGCGGCCGCGTAACCCATCTCGCGCGTGGGGCGAACCCGGCCATCGCCCACGTTGAGATCGAACAGAAACGCGCCGGGTACGTGAGGCACGATTGTGGGGCCGGCCGCGAAGCCGACCCCGCGCTCCTCCAGGTAGCGCATGACGCCCCAGATGGATTCGCCACCGAAGCGGCTCCCGCCTGCCAGCACGACGCCGTTGACCGTGCTCACCAGGTGGCGGGGATCGAGATAGTCCAGCCCCACGACGTCGTTCGCTCCCCCGCGCAGCTCGACCCCGGCCACGGCCGGCCGGTCGCAGAGGACCACGGTCACCCCGGTGCAGGCGCGCGCGTCCGTCTCATGCCCGACGCGGATGCCGGGAACGCGAGTGATCACGTCCCGGCGGCGCCGGGCTTGCGGCTGACGTCGGCGAGCTTGACTCGGCCCAGAGCGACCTCGCTCGCGACCTCCAGCCCGCGCCGAGCCAATGCCAGGGCTAACGGGTGGCGTCGAGCCTCGCGCGTCTGGTCGCGCAACGCGGCGGCGGCGGTCGTCGCCAACATCGACGCCTCCGCCCGGTCGGTAGCGGCGAGGATGAGCGCCATCTCCTCCAGGCGGCGCGCCCATCGGCGCCGGCCCTCTGGCGTGAACTCGCGCGCCATCACAGCATCGACGATGGCCGCCTCGCGTTCGGCCTTGATCTGATCGGAGACGACGAGCCGGCTTTCGCGGGTCTGAAGGAGCGCGACGGCATCGCTCTGCAACGCCTCGGGATCGAGAAACCAACCGGCGAAGTCGGGCAAGTCGAGCAGCTCGGTTGAGCGATCGAGCGCTGAGGACTCCGCGTGGTCCGTGGACGCGGGCGACACGGTGGGCGCTGGTGCGGGAGTGCCCTCCTCGAAGAAGCGCTGCCAGCGGCCAAAAGCGGCGGGTGGCGCCGTTCCTAGCGCGGCGTGAAGCGCGAGGGCTTCGCGGACGAGCGCCACCGCGCGCGCGGGATCGGTCTCGACCCACGGCAGCTTTTGCGAGGCGCGCAGGGCGGCCAGCTCGCGCTCCAGCCGCTTCCTGGTGATGTCGCCGCCCGCCGCCTCGAGGATGCCGGCCACGTCATTGACGATCACCGAGCACAGCGCGCCGCCACCGAAGCTCCCCTCGAAGACGATCCACATTGCCCGCGAGCCACTGCCGTCGATGCCTGAGACCCACGCCCGCCTCGCGCGTTCGGACTCTTGTTCCACGACAGGTCGCGGCGGGGCCGGCCGCGGCGCGGCGACCCCGCGCTGGGCCAGGCGGTACAGCGCGAGCCTGGCCGCGCGCCGGAGCGTCCGGTCGGCTGGATCCGAGGCCAGCGCAGTCAGGGCGGGGAGCGCGGCGGCGCCGTGCTCGGCGGCAAATCCGCGCAGCAGCGCGTCCAGGTCCTTGGCGGGTAGGCGCGCGAACACAGCGAGGGCCGACGGTTCGATGTCGCCAGGGCTGTGAAGTGTGGCGTCGAGCCTGCGGCGGCACTCGGCTACGGCCTCCGCGGTGGGCGAGGTCATGAGCGCGACCTCGGCCGGGCGAGGGAGATGGGAGGCCTCGACAGGGCCCGCCAAACCCACCGACGCTCGGGACACCCCAGCGGAGCCAGGGCTTCCCTCCATGCTCCCCGCGCTCGTCGCGCTCGGGGGAGCTCCTCGATACTTCGACTGGCTCCGGGCGTCATTCGAAGTGCAGACGGAAGAAGGTGTGCGGCGGGTAATCGTAGAAGTGCACGCGGCGCGTGTAGTCCAGCACGCGCGCATAGCTCTCGAACCGCTCGGCCAGCCAACGATAGGGCGCGTCGACCTCGGCCCGCGCGCGGGCATGTTCGGAGACGAAGCGATAGGCTCGCTTGCCCTCGACGATGTAGTACCCGGCGGAGGCCGCGCGCTCGACGCGCTCGCGGAAGATTCCCGTCATGAACAGGGTGAAATCGCCTATGTGGCGTCGCACCGATACTTCGCGCTGGGGCTGGAACGACGGCATCCGGTCGTCCCAGAGCCCCTGGATCTCGATGAGCATGTCGGCCACGGTCTCCAGGCGCGGCACGGTGCTCCCCGGCGGAAAGAGGTTTTCCGTGCGGGCGAAGCGGGTGAGGAGGTCGACCAGGTACGGCGCCACGGGATCATCTCGATGGGCCAGGTCAGCGAAGCTGGCGCGCACCGCCCGATCGAAGAAGCGTCGCAGCTCCACGAGTTCCTCTCAAGGCCGATGATAGCACTCCAGTCACCGAGAGCCTCGGGGGATTCTGCTAGAATTCCCGCTCGTGGCGGATCGCGTTCGCGCCGCGGTCCCGTGGTTTCTCGTGGCGGCGAGCGTGCTGTTCGCCGTCCTCACCGTCTACGTTCTCTTCGCCGGGCTCCTGCCGGCGCGGCAGCGCGCGATGCGCCTGGAAGAGGAGCTGCGAGCGCTGTATGCGCAGGAGGCCCAGCTTCACAACCGGCTGGCGCAGCTGGAGCAGCGCCTGGCCCAGCGCGAGCAGCAGGTCCACACCCTGCGGGCCGAGCGCGATGAGCTCGCCCGCCGCCTGGAAGCGCTGGAACGGCAGCGGACCACCCCCACCGTTCCAGGCCCTCCTGCTCCCGCGCGCTAAGCTCATCGTCCCCCCGCGGCGACGAAGGCATGCGCACGGCCCTTCCCTCGCGGGCTGGCGGCCGATGTCCTCGATCGCGCCGGCTATCGCTCCACGCAAAGGCGGAATCCCGTTTTGTGGCACTTGTCGGCGCGCAGCGCCTCAGCAATGATGCTGGGACGGATGATCGGGCGGACCGGGCTCGACGTCCCGGGCTGGTCACGGTATCGCGACGCGTCCCGGCCCATGGCGAGCGCCGATCACGCGGAATCGCGTCGAGGGAGGCCCGACCGATGAATCGCCACGAGCTCAATCGTCGTCACCTCCTCCTCGCGGCCTCGGCCGGTGCGGTGGTGCTGGGGGGTGGCGTCCGACTACCCCGCGCGCAGTCGACCGGCACTCCGGTGTCTGCGACAGCAGAGACGGCGGTGCCGCTGCTGCCCCGCCTGCTCCTGTTCGCCGATGCCGACCGGTCGGTCGTCCGCATCAGTCCGGACGGACTGCGCCTGGCATTTCTGGCTCCCCTTGCCGGCGTGCTGAACCTGTGGGTCGGTCCGATCGGGGACGTGACGAAGGCGCGCCCGTTCACTCGCGTGACCGACCGGAATCTCGGGCCCTGGCTGGTCTGGCTCCACGACAACCGGCACGTCGTGTTCTTCCGCGAGCAGGGCGGCGACGAGAACTGGCAGACCCATCGGGTCGATCTCGAGACGGGGGACGTCCTGCCGCTCACCCCCGGTCCGGGCGTCAAATCCTACGTCCAACAGACCTCCCGCCACTTCCCAGGCGAGCTGCTGATCGCCCACAACCAGCGCGATCAGCGCTACTTCGACGTCTTCCGCGTCAACGTGGCGACCGGACACGCGACGCTTCTCCAGGAAAACGAGGGGTTCGCGTTTCACGTCACCGATCCCCGGTTCCGCGTCCGCTTCGCCGCCCGTTTCACCGACGACGGTGGCATCGAGTATCTGCAGCGCGGAGCAGGCGGCGACTGGGAACTGTTCACCCACACTCCGATGGCAGACGCCATGACCACGCGCGCCGTCGGGTCCTCCGACGACGGCACCGAGCTCTTCTGGCTCGACACCCGTGGTCGTGACACGGCGGCGGTCGTCGCGCAGAACCTCGCCACCGGCGCGGTGCGGGTCCTGGCCCAGGATGCGAAGGCCGACTTCGTGGAGCTGGCGCTCGACCCGTCGACCTACCGTCCGTTCGCGGCGATGACGATGTTCACGCGCCGGCGCTGGCGGGTGATCGATCCCGCATACGCCGCCGACTATGCCTACCTCGGCCGCGTCTCGACCGGCGACCTCACCGGTGTCAGGCTATCGGACGACCGGCAGAACTGGGTCGTCTACTACGAGCGCGATGCCGCCCCCGGACAGTATTTCCACTACAACCGCCCCACGAGGAAGGCGCGATTCCTGTTCACGGCGCGCCCCGCCCTGGAAAAGGCTCCGCTCGTGCCGATGCAGCCAGTCGAGCTGCGGGCACGCGACGGACTGCCACTTGTCTGCTACCTATCGCGCCCGCGAGGCGCCGAGCGCGGCGGCCCGGGACCGATGGTACTCCTGGTGCACGGCGGCCCCTGGGGGCGAGACGTTTGGGGGCTGTCGTCTACCCACCAGTGGCTGGCCAACCGCGGCTACGCTGTTCTGAGCGTCAACTTCCGGGGCTCGACGGGATTCGGCAAGGCCTTCGTCAACGCCGCGAATCTGGAGTGGGCGGGGAAGATGCACGACGATCTGATCGACGGGGTCGACTGGGCCATCGCCCGACGGATCGCCGATCCGAAGCGGATCGCGATCTACGGCGCCAGCTACGGGGGGTACTCGGCGCTGGTCGGTGTGACCTTCACGCCTCAAAAGTTCGCCTGCGCCGTCGATATCTTCGGAATCTCGAATCTCATCACGCTCATGAACACCATTCCCCCGTACTGGAAGCCGTGGCAGACCATCTGGAAGGCCCGGATGGGGGACTACACGACGGAGGCCGGCCAGCTCTTCCTGCAGGATCGCTCTCCGCTCAACCGCGTGGATCGGATCGTCCGCCCGCTGCTGATCGCGCAGGGCGCGAACGACGTACGTGTCAAACCGTCGGAGTCGGACCAGATCGTGGCCGCCATGAAGCAGCGCGGCATCCCGGTGACCTACGTCTACTACACCGACGAGGGCCACGGGTTCCGTCGTCCCGAGAATCGCCGGTCGTTCACCGCGGTCGCCGAGGCGTTCCTCGCGCAGCACCTCGGCGGGCGCCACGAGCCAGTGGGGGACGACTTCGCGGGCTCGACCGTCGAGTTCAGAGCCGGGCGAGAGTTCATTCCGGGTCTGGGATGACCGAGCGCGGCGCGCGGTAACTTCGGCGCGATGGCGGCAGGAGCGCGGGGGAATCGAGGAGGCCCCGGCTTTGCCGGTGTGCGCCGGACGTCCGGGGGGCATCGAGGGGCGCCGCAGCTCCGCTGAGGCGTCCCGAGCGTCGGGGGGCTTGGGGGCCCTGTCGAGGCCCCCCATCTCATCGGGGGAGGGAGTCGAGGACGGCGAGCAGGCGCTCGTTGGTCTCGCGCAGACCGATCGAGATGCGGAGGTGGTTGGCAAAGCCCAGGGCCGCGCCGTCGCGGACGACGAGGCCGGCTCGCAGAAGCCGCTCGCGGGCGAGGGCGCCGTCCGGCACCTTCACGAGCATGAAGTTGGCTTGGGATGGCGGAAAGCGGAAGCCGCGGCGAACCAGCTCTTGGGAGAGGAACGCGCGTTCCTCGATGACCAGCTGTCGGCTCTTGTGCCAGTGATCCTCGTCCTCGAGGGCGGCCACGGCGGCGACCTGGCCCAGCCGGTTCACGTTGTAAGGCGCGCGCACCCGGTCGAGCCGATCGATGGCCTGGGGGCTGGCCAGCACGTATCCCACCCGCAGGCCGGCCAGACCGGCGATCTTCGAGAACGTGCGCAGAACGAGCAGGCGCGGATATCGAGCCAGCAGGGCCACGCCATCCGGGTACTCGGGGTCGTCACAGAAGTCCCGGTATGCCTCGTCGAGCACGATCAGGGGCGGATCGTCGGCGAGTGACTCGAGGAACGCCGTCAGCGCCCTGCGGGAGACGATCGTGCCCGCCGGATTGTGGGGCGAGCACACGAAGACTATCTTCGTCCGCGGGGTGATGCGGCGCCGCATGTCGTCGAGGTCGGTGTCGTAGCCGATCAGGGGGCTGGCCACCGGGCGAGCGCCGCCGAGCAGCGCGATAGTCGCGTAGGCCTCGAAGGAGGGAAGGGGTAGCAGCACCTCGTCGCCCTGTTCGAGGGCGGCAAGCCCCAGCAAGGTGAGCAGCTCGTCGGCGCCGTTGCCCACGAGGATCTGCTCGGGCGAGAGGCCTAGGCGATGGCCCAGGGCCTTGCGCAGGGCGGTGCTGCCGCCGTCCGGGTAGAGATGGACGCGGCTGGCCTCGCGCGCGATGGTGGCCACCACGCGTGGCGAGGGGCCGAGGGGGTTCTCGTTCGCCGACAGTCGGATCAACTCCGGGAGCGCCAGCTGGCTGGCCAGGGCCTCCAGGGATTTGTCCGGCTGGTACGGCGTGATGCTGCCGAGGACGGGCCGCCAGATGTCTCGCATGTCTGAATTCTAGTAAGTTGGCCCTGGGTTTGACAGTGTTCGTCGGCCACTGCTACCCTTCACCCCGACATGTCGCCCGAGTTGTATCGCCGGGCCCGACGCGCGGAGGCGAAGGCCGAGCGCATCGAGGACCGGCGGCGCCTGCGACTCGAATTCTTCCGCGCCGCACTCGCCGAGGGACTCGACTCCCTCAAGCTCAAGCATGCGGAGGGTGCGTCGGGAGGGGAGTCGGTGCGCGCCCACGCGGAGCTGGTCGATGATCTGATCCGCGCCCTCGTCCGTCTGATCGTCGCCAACGCGACAGCGTTGGCCCCGGCGCCCTTCGTGGTGGTCGCCCTGGGCGGGTATGGCCGCGCCGAGCTGCACCCGTCGTCCGACATCGACCTGATGGTGGTCTACGAAGGGGAGCGAACGCCCTTCGTGCAGCGGGTCACCCAGGAGCTGCTCTACACCCTCTGGGATCTCGGCCTGCAAATCGGTCACAGCGTGCGCTCTCTCGACGACTGCGTGGCCATCGCCCGCACGGACTTCCCGAGCCTGACTTCGATGCAGGCGGCCCGCTTCGTCACCGCGGATCGGCGACTCTTCGCGCGTTTCCGCCGGGTCCTCCGCGACAACGTCTTCCGGCGCGACTTCGGCCAGTTCCTCGCCACCACCCTGGGCGAGCGCGACCAGCGCTATCGCAAGTACGGCGCCTCGCCGTACATCGGCGAGCCCAACGTCAAGGAATCGGCCGGTGGCCTGCGGGACATGCACACCGCCATGTGGCTCAGCGCGGCCAAGTTCGGCGCCCGGACCTTGCGGGAGCTGACCGACAAGGGGCTGATCACGCTCCGCGAGCAGGCGGTCACCGATGCCGCGCTGACCTTCCTGTGGCGCGTGCGCAACGAGCTGCATTTTCTGGCTGGCCACAAAAACGACGTGCTCTCGCGCGATGTCCAGCCGCAGATCGCCAAGGCCTTCGGCTACGAGGACGGCGAGCAGAGCCTCGGCGTCGAGCGCTTCATGCGCGATTACTACTTCCATGCGCGGGCCATACACCGCCTGTCGCGGCGCCTCATCGCCCGTTGCCAGGAGACGCTCTCGCGCCGCGGCGCCGCCGAGCGGCGGCAGCGCCAGCAGGCGCTGGCCGACGGCCTCGTCCTCCTGGATGGGACGCTGCATCTCGCCGACCGCGACCCCGCCGCGCTGCGCAGGGAACCCGGTCGCATCATGAAGGTCTTCTGGCACATGCATCGGCTGGGCTGCACGCTGTCGGTCGACCTGGAGCGCAGCCTGGAAGAGGCCCTGGACGTCATCGACGAGCGAATGCAGCGCGACCCAGCCGAGCGCGACGTCTTCCTCGACATCTGCCGGCGCTGGGGCCGCGTGGGCGAAACGCTTTCGGAGATGCACGAGCTGGGGGTGCTCGGACGCTACCTGCCGGAGTTCGCCGCGTTGACCTGCCTCGTGCAGTACGACGTCTACCACAAGTTCTCGGTCGATCAACATTCGCTCCTCGCCGTGCAGCATCTCGAGGCGCTGGCTCCGGGTCAGTCGGCGGAATCAGAGGGCGCGGCCCTCGTCTTCCACGAGGTGGAGAAGCCCGAGCTGCTCATGCTCGGCATGCTCCTGCACGACATTGGCAAGGCCAAGGGACACGGGCACGTGGCCAAGGGCATCCCCATGGCTCGCGCGCTGACGGCGCGTCTCGGGCTGCCGGCCGCCGACGCGGCCCTGGTCGAGTTCCTGGTCGCCCATCACGTCACGATGTCCCACGTGGCCCAGCGGCGCGACATCGACGATCCGCGCACGATCTCCAACTTCGCGGGTGTGGTCGGGACCCCCCAACGCCTGCGCATGCTCTATCTCCTCACGTACGCCGACATGCGCGCAGTTGGCCCGGGGGTCCTCACGCCCTGGCAGGCCAAGATCCTGCACGAACTGTACGGCCGCACCCTTCGACACTTGACTGACGGCCGCGCGGTGCGCCCCCCGCGGGCCCAGCTCGTGGAGCGCCTCGCCGCGCACGCCGGTGACGAAGTGCCGCGACAGGCCGCGCGGGCCCACGTGGCGATGGTGTCGGATCGGTATCTGGCCACGACCAGCGTCCAGCGCATGGCTGAACACCTGGGGATGCTGCGGCGGCTGGACCACGAACCCGTGGTGACCCAGCTCTTCCATCATCCCGATCTCGGCACGTCTGACCTCGTGGTGGTGGCCCGTGACGTGCCCGGCCTCTTCTCCCTCATCGCCGGCACGCTGGCGGCGCACCGGATCAACATCGCCTCCGCCCAGATCCACACCCGGGCCGATGGCATCGCCATCGACACGCTGCAGGTGAACGATCCCACCGGGGAGGCCGTGACCTCCGTCGTGCAATGGTCGCGTACGCTCGACGTGCTGCGGGCGGTGATCGCGGGGAAGCAGGACGTGGCGGCCTTGCTGGCCAGCCGGCAGCGATCGGGTAACCAGGCGTCCTTGACGCCCCCCAAGGTCGTCATAGACAATCAGCTCTCCGACGACTACACCCTCGTCGAGGTGAAGTGTCCCGACCGCGTCGGCCTGCTCTACCTGATCACCGCCACCTTGGCCTCGCTCGGCCTCGACATCGCCAGCGCCCGCATCGCCACCGAGATCGACAAGGCCCTCGACACCTTCTACGTCCATGACGGAAAGGGACAGAAGGTCGAAGACCCCGACGGGATCGAGCGCATCCACGGTGCCCTGCGCGACGCGCTCACGCGCCCCCTCTGAGCCGTGATCAGTCGCTATCGCGAGACCGCCCGCGTGTGGTCGGAACCCATCGGCCGTGGGCTTTTTCGCCTTCGGCTGCGCCCCAACCATCTGACCCTCATCGGTCTGGGCATCAGCCTGGTGGCGGCGGCGGCCTTCGTGACCGGGCACCTTCGGGCGGGTGGGGCGCTGCTCGTCCTCGCCGGTCTGTGCGATTTTTTCGACGGCGCCTTGGCCCGCGCCTCGGGGATGGTGACCCCGTTCGGCGCGTTTCTCGATTCCGTGATCGACCGCTACTCGGATATCGTGATCCTGCTCGCCATCGTGGTCCTGTTCGCGCGCACGCCCCACACCCGGGGCGCCCTGGTGGCCATGGCCGGCTTGGTGGGCACGGTGATGGTGAGCTACACCAAGGCTCGCGCGGCGTCCATCGGCGTCGAGTGTACGATCGGGTTCATGGAGCGCCCCGAGCGCATGATCTGTCTCATCGCCGGAGCCCTCTTCGATCTCCTGGAGTCCGCGATGTGGGTGCTGGCGGTTCTCGCCAACCTCACGGCGCTCCAGCGGATCGTCTTCACCTGGCGGGCCACCCGTGACGCCACCCTGCTGCGCGGCGCGATCGTGGCGGCGTTGGCGCTGACGCCACTTGCGGCCACGGCCGAACCCGCAGTGTCGCCCTCCGTGGAGCGAACGTGGGCGCAGGCCGTAGCCGCCTACCAGCGCGGCGACCCCGGGCCGCTCCTGGACGCGATGAACACGCCCGCCGCTCTCTCGAGCCCCATCGCCGACTACGCGCGCTGGCTCCTCGCCGATGCCCTCGCGCGTCGAGGTGATTGGCTCGCGGCGCGCGACATGGCCGCCAGCGTGGCCGACCACCATCGCCAGAGCCGTCTCGCCCCCCGCGCGCTCGTCGTCGCGGCGTGGGCCGCCTCACGGGCCGGAGAAGAGGCTAGAGCCCAGGAGCTACTGACGCGGCTGATCGCCGACTACCCTGACGCCGCAGAACTTCCCGAGGCGCTCTATCTGCTCGGTATGACCGCCGAGGCCCTCGGAAATCCGGAGGCGGCGGCCGCGACCTATCGAGAGCTGACCCTGGTGGCACCAAGCACGGGATATGCGTCGGGAGCCGGTGACCGCCTGGCGGGGCTGGCGAGCTCGGGCGTGCGCATGGCACCTCTCTCCCTTCAGCAGCGGATCGACCGCGCCGAGCGTCTCCTGCGGGGCGGCGTGCCGCAGATCGCGGCCGACGAGGCCGAGCGGATCGCCTCGGATGCCCAGGACGTCGGGATTGCGGTGCGCGCGCTGCGAGTGGTGGCCGACGCATCGCAGCGCCTGGGGCGCTATGACATGGCCGCGCGAGCCATTGAGCTGGCCGTGGCGCGAGCGCCTGCTGACCGGAAGCCAGGTCTCCAGCTCGAGCAGGCCCGACTTCTCCTGCGCGGGCCGCAGAAGGACGGCAAGGATGCCAAGGACGGCAAGGAGCGGGTGCTGGCGATTCTCGCGGCAGTGGGCGCCCGGGGCGGCGACGCCGATTCCTCCGAGGCGATGTATCTGCGGGCGCGGCTCCTGGAGGATCTTCGCCGCGATGTCGACGCCGAGGAGACATACCGCTCACTGGCCACCCGCTTTCCCACCCGCGACGTGGCCGGCTCGGCTCTGTGGCGTCTCGGGTGGCTTGCCTACCTCCGCGGCGAGATCCGGGCGGCCGAGCAGAGCTGGTCGCGCCTGCCAGAAGCTGCCGGAGGTGGCGCGCACCGCCTGGCAGCTCTCTACTGGTCGGGGCGAGCCCAGGACCGACAGGGCGCCCACGACGCCGCCCAGCGCCTCTACCGGCGCCTCGTCGCCGAGGCGCCCCGCAGCTACTACGGCGCGCTCGCCGGGCGCCGGCTGGACACACCGCATGAGCCGGCTCGCGATCCCGCCGATCCGGCGATTCGCCTGCCGGCCGATCCGCGGGAGGCGCTCGCCAATGACCCTGGCTTCGAACGGATCGATTTGCTGCGGCGCCTCGGATTGATCGACCTCTCCCTCGTCGCGCTGGACGATGTCGTCCAGCGCTCGGCCGGCGATTCCGTGCGCCTCTACGGACTGACCAGCGCCTACGTGGAGGACGAGCGCTACCATCTCGCGCTCCGGATCATGCGCCGGAACTTCGCGGGACTCGCCTCGAGCGGTCATCCCTCGATTCCACGCGCCTTCTGGGAGATGCTGTATCCCTTCGCCTGGCGCGCCGAGGTGACCGACGCCGCCCAACGGGTTGGCGTGGACCCATTCCTCGTGGCCGCGGTTGTGCGCGAGGAGTCGAGCTACTACCCCCGCGCCGTCTCCCGCGCGGGGGCCCGTGGCCTCATGCAGCTCATGCCGGGAACAGCGCAACCCATGGCAGCGCTGCGCGGATGGTCGTTCCGCGGCGGCGATCTCCTCGACGAGCCCGAGGCCAACATCGAACTCGGAGTGAACTTCCTGGCGGGGCTTCTCCGAGGCTTCGGCGATCCACGGCTGGCCCTCGCCGCCTACAATGCCGGGCCCCGGCGGGCGCGGCAGTGGTGGCAGGCTCGGCGCAGCGACGACCTCGAAGTCTTCGTCGAGCAAATTCCGTTCGACGAGACGCGCCACTACGTCAAGCGCGTCATGCTCTCCTGGGACGAGTACCGCCGCATCTACGGCAACCGCTGATCACGCCGCTGAAGCCTCGGTCCTCGGCGCAAGGCATTGCCCGGCGCTGCGGTGCGCGGGTATCATGCCGCAGGCTGCCGGCGGATCATGCCGGAAGAGCCGACTCCATCCGTGAGGAGCCCGAACGATGAGTTACGCGCTCAATGGCATTCGCATCCTGGATTTGACCCAGTTCGAGGCGGGGACGTCGTGCACCCAGCTCCTCGCGTGGCTGGGCGCCGATGTCATCAAGGTGGAGGAGCCCACCAAGGGCGACCCCGGCCGCTACGGCCGCGCCGAGAAGCCTGGCGTGGACAGCAGTTACTTTCTCACGCTCAACGCCAACAAACGAAGCATCACGCTCAACCTCAAGCATCCGCAAGGCAAGTCCATGTTCCTCGAGATGGTCAAGCAGGCGGACGTCCTCGCCGAGAACCAGGCGCCGGGGGCGCTGGAGAAGAGCGGCCTCGGCTACGACGCGCTCGCCGTCATCAACCCGCGGCTGATTTACCTGTCGGTCAAGGGTTTCGGCACGTACGGTCCGTACAGCGACTACAAGAGCTTCGACATGATCGCCCAGGCTACCGGGGGCGCCATGACCCTGACGGGTTTCCCCGGCTCCCCACCGCTCAAGCCCGGGCCGACCATCGGCGACTCCGGCACGGGCGTGCACGCGGCCTTCGGCGTGATGGCTGCGCTGTGGCAGCGGCAGGCCTCGGGTCGGGGCCAGCGGGTCGAGCTGTCCATGCAGGACGCCGTGGTGAACCTCTGTCGCATCGCGATGCGGCTGGCCTACGCCGGGGGTGACTTCGAGCCTCGCCGTGGCAACGAAATCGCCAATACCGCGCCCTCGGGCATCTACCGGTGCAAGCCGGGCGGCCCCGACGACTACGCCTACATCTATCCGCAGCCGGTGCGCCATCACATGTGGGACGCGTTGCTGCGCACCATCGGCCGCGAAGACCTCGTCGGCCATCCGGAGTGGTCCGATCCCCGCTGGCGTGGCGCTCACAAGAACGAGGTCAATGCGCTGGTCGAGCGCTGGACGATGACCCACACCAAGCACGAAGTCATGGCCGAGCTGGGCGCCGCCGGTGTGCCCGCCGGCGCCTGCCTCACGCCGACCGAGATCCTGTCCGACCCGCACCTCAAGGCGCGGGGCATGGTGACGACGATTCAGCATCCGGGCTGGGGGGAGTTCACCATGCCCGGCAACCCCGTGCAGCTCTCGAGATCGCCGACAGAGATCCAGCCCGCCCCCCTGCTCGGCCAGCACAACGCCGAGGTCTACAAGGAATGGCTGGCCCTCGGGCCGGAGGACCTCGAGCGGCTCAAGGCCGACGGCGTGATCTGAGGTTGCGCGGAACGCCCGGCGACCAGCCGACCGCCCTCGGCGGTGCGTTGGACGCTACGGCAAGCGCGATGCCGGAGTTCGACCTCACGAGAAAGTCCCGCCCGGTGGTGGTGACCGCCTATCAGCCCCACTGGGTGGACGAGTTCACGGAGATGGCCAGACACATCCGCGACGTGGTCGGGCAGGCGGCGATTCGGATCGATCACATCGGTTCTACCGCCATTCCCGGCCTTGGCGCGAAGGATGTCATCGATATCCAGATCACCGTTGCCGACTTGGACGCCGCCGACGGGTTGACGAACCCCCTCCGCGCCGCGGGATTTCGTCAGGGCACTGCGTTTGAGTGCGATTTCTTTCACCGCAAGCCCGAAACAGATCCGGAGTTGCGCAAGCTCTACATGCGGGAGCCGGAGGGTGAGCGTCGAGCCCATATCCATGTCCGAGAACTTGGGCGGTTCAACCAGCGGTATGCGCTCCTATCCCGCGACTATCTTCGCGCATCGAACGACGTTCGCGCCGAGTACGAACTCCTGAAACGCCGAGCGTCCCAGCTCTTCCCGGACAGCATCGACGGGTATCTTTTCCTCAAGGACCCGGTCCTTCATATCATTTATGAAGCCGCCTCGCTGTGGGCAGAGGAGGTCAGATGGGTGCCAGACGAGGACTACCTATAATGTCCCACAGCGGGAAACGCGGAACGCTACTTCCTGAGTAACGGCTTGAGATATGGCCACAGGCGCTCCGCGATAATCGCTTGCCCCCGGGCGGTGGGGTGAATGCCGTCGGGCTGGTTGAGTCGCGTGTCGGCGGCCACGCCGTCGAGGAGGAAGGGCATCAGCGCGGCGCCCGTCTTGACGGCCACTGCGGGAAAGGCGGCGGCGAACTCGCGCGCGTAGGCGTCTCCGTAATTCGGAGGCACCCGCATCCCGGTGAGCAGGACTTGGGCGCCCGCCGCCTGGAGTCGCTCCACGATCTGCTCGAGATTGGCGCGCATGGCGACCACGCTGAGACCTCGCAATCCGTCGTTGCCCCCGAGGGCGACGATGGCGATCGACGGCCGCGCGCGGAGCACCCAGTCGACGCGGCGAAGCCCCCCGGCGGTGGTGTCGCCACTGACCCCGGCGTTGACCACGCGATAGTCATAGCCCTCGCGCCGTAGCCGCTCCTGGAGTCGGGCGGGATACGCTTCTTCAGGGGTCACACCGAACCCCGCGCTGATGCTGTCGCCGAGCACGGCGATGGTCTCCTCCGCGCGCGCCCCGGCGGCAGTGACGAGCGAAGCCAGCAGAGCGAACCCGAGGATGGCCGGACGCCGGTGGTGCATGAGCCGAGTGTAGTATGGGATGCGACATGATCCGCGTGCGCGGCCTCTCCATGCGCCTCTCGAGCGGCGGCCGTCCGATCACGATTCTCGATGGCATTTCTCTCGAGGTCCAGGCCGGCGAGTTCGTGGCCATCACCGGGCCCTCGGGCAGCGGCAAGTCCACACTGCTCGGGCTCATCGCCGGGCTGGATGAACCCACCGCCGGGTCCATCGAGGTGGACGGCGTGGAGGTCACCCGTCTGGCGGAGGACGCGCTGGCCGGCTTCCGGCGCGATCGCATCGGGTACGTCTTCCAAGCGTACCATCTGATCCCCACCTTGACGGCGGCCGAAAACGTGGCGGTGCCCTTGGAGCTGGCCGGCCACGCCAATGCCGCGGGTGAGGCGCGCGCGCTGCTCACGGACGTCGGACTCGGGGCCCGGTCGCATCACTATCCGGCCCAGCTCTCCGGGGGCGAGCAACAACGAGTAGCGCTGGCCCGCGCCGTCGCCCTCCGGCCGGCGCTGCTCCTCGCCGACGAACCGACCGGCAACCTCGACTCCGCCACCGGCGCCGCCATCATCGAGTTGATGCTGAGGCTCCGTCGGGAGCGGGGGTGCACGCTGCTCCTCGTCACGCATGACCCAGCGCTGGCGTCCCACGCGGATCGCATCGTGAACCTCCTCGATGGCCGACTCGTCAACGGCGTCAACGGCCATCCGGCCCCGGCCCACACCCGGTGAGGCGATTTCCCCTCGCTCTGGCGTGGCGCGAAGCGCGCGGCGGTTGGCGTCACTTCGTGGGCTTCTTCGCCTGCGTGGCGCTCGGCGTGGCGGCGCTGACCTCGGTCGGCACCCTGGCCGCCAACGTGGACCGCGCCCTGTCGCGGGAGGCGCGGACCTTGATGGGGGGCGATCTCGAACTGCGCGCCATGCGCCCCTTCACCGACGAGGAGACCGGCGCGGTCGAGCAGGTGGTGCGCGAGGGCGCCACGGCAACCCGCGTGCGGGAATTGGTCGCCATGGCGCGAGAGCCCATGCGCGATGCCTCCCTGCTGGTCGAGCTGAAGGCGGTCGAACCAGGCTATCCGCTCTACGGCCGACTCCAGGCTGAGCCTGCCCGCCCACTTGCCGATCTCCTCGCGGCCGGTGGCGCCCTCGTGCAGGATGATCTCTTGACGCGACTGGGCGTGAAGATCGGCGGCCGCATCATCATCGGCACCGCGCCCGTCACCATCCGCGGTGTGCTCGAGAAAGAACCCGACGCCCCGGTCGGCTTCGGACTGGGGCCGCGCGTCATCATCGGCGCGGACACCTTGGAGACCACGGGCCTCGTGCGATTCGGCAGCCGGATCCGCCATCGCACGTTGCTGCGCTTGCCCGAGGGCGTGGCCGCCCGCGAGCGAAGCGAGGCCATCGCCCGTACCCTCGCGGACCCGGCGATCCGCGTCACCCCTTTCAACGAGGCCCAGCCGGGGCTCCGGCGCTTCTTCACCCAGATGACCGCGTATCTCGGGCTGGTCGGGCTGGTCAGCCTGCTCGTGGGCGGCATCGGGGTAGCGTCCGCCGTGGCGACCTTCGTCCGGCGCCAGCGTCCGACCATCGCAATTCTCAAGACCCTCGGCGCCAGTTCTCGCCTGTTGCTTGTCAGCTACCTGCTCCAGACGCAGATGATTGCCCTTGCCGGGAGCGGTCTCGGGCTGGCTCTCGGCATGGTCACGCAGCCGCTGATCGTCCGGCTCCTGGCGGGGGCGCTCCCCATCGAGGTCTCGACGCGCCCCGATCCTGGCACCCTCGGCCGTGCGTTTGTCATGGGGCTGCTCACCGCGTTGCTCTGCGCGCTCTGGCCGTTACTGGCCATCCGCACGGTCCGGCCGTCACTGCTGTTGCGCGCCGAAGTGGAGCCCGTGCCCGGGCGGCGACCCTGGCTGGCCGCACTTCCAGTGGCTACCGGTCTGGCGGCGCTCGCGCTGTGGCAGGCGGGATCCTGGAAGCTCGGCGGAATCTTCGTGGGTGCCTCCGGGGGAGCCCTGGCGCTCCTGCTCGTTCTGGCGCGAGCGGTGACGGTGGCGGCGCGGGGGCGGCCACGCATTCGCGGGATCGCGTGGCGCCAGGGCATGGCCAACCTGGCGCGCCCCGGAGGGCAGACCGCCGGCGTGGTCATCGCACTCGGCGTCGGCGTCATGCTCCTCGTCTCGATCGCGCTGCTGGAGGCCAGCTTGGGCCGCCAGATCGACCATGAGAAGCGGCGGGAGGCGCCGTCGTTCTTCTTCATCGACATCCAGCCCGACCAGCGCGACGACTTCGTGCGGGTGGTCAACGAGTCCGGGGCAGGGGCTTCGCCGGCGCTGACGCCCGTGGTGCGGTCGCGCCTGGCCGCCGTGAACGGACATGCGGTGACCCGCGCCATGGTCCAGCGCCGGCGCGGCGGGCCGGACGGTGACGCCGCCTGGTATCTCAGGCGGGAGTACGTCCTCACGTATGCGGCAGAGATGCCGGCCACGAACGTCCTGGTGCAGGGCCGCTGGTGGACCCCCACGGACTGGACGCGCTCGCTGGTGTCGGTGGAGGAAGCGGCGGCCATGCACCTCGGGCTCCGGATCGGCGATCGGCTGACGTTCGACGTGCAGGGGGTGCCCATCGAAGCCGAGGTGGCGAGCATCCGAAAGGTCGACTGGCAGGCGTTGTCCACCAACTTCTTCATGATCCTGTCCCCGGGCGCGCTCGATGGCGCACCGGGAACGTGGATCGCCACCATCCGAGTGGCGGCCACCACCGAGTCGCGCCTTCAGAACGCCGTGGTGACGGCCTTTCCCAACGTCACCGCCATTCCCGTGCGCGACGTGATGGAGCGCGTGGCGAGCGTGCTTGACCAGATGTCGCTGGCCATCCGCGCCATGGCGCTCTTTAGTATCGGAGCCGGGCTCGTCGTCATGATCTCAGCCTTGACCGCCACTCGCTACGCGCGGTTGCGCGAGTCGGTGATCTGGCGGACGCTCGGGGCCACGCGCTTGGTGATCGCGCGGATCTTCGCCGTGGAGTATGCGTGCCTGGGAGCGGCGGCGGGCCTGGGGGGGAGCGCGCTCGCCGTGGTCCTGTCGTGGATCGTGCTGCGCTTTGTCCTCGATGTGCCGTGGACGTTCGAGCCCGAGGCCGTCCTCCTGGGAGTTTCCCTGACCATCGTCATGGCGCTCGCCGTGGGTTTCCTGGGCACCTTCCGCCTCCTCGGCCAGAAGCCCTTGCCAGTGCTCAGGCAAGGATAGGCCCGGGTCCGGGCGCCTGCGAGGGCCCGCCACGATCTCGAAGGCTTCGACTTCGTCGGCCAGCCCCTTCACGGCCACCCGCCCGACGCCTCTCGCGCTGATGGCATGAGAGGCCAGGCGCAGGGTGTCGGCGGTGATCAGCGTGGTCCCAGGTTGCGCGAGCTGTTCCATCCGGGCGGCAACATGGGTCGGCGGCCCCACCGCGGTATAGTCGTGTCCGAGATCGCTGTCGATCGCGCGCACGATGACCTCACCCGAATTCACCCCTACCCTGATCTGGACATCGATATCGCGCTCGCGCCGAAGCGCGGCGGCGTAGCGACGCACCGCCGCCTGCATCCGCACCGCGGCCAGACAACCGCGCACGGCATGGTCCGCACAGGGCAGGGGGGCGCCGAAGAGCGCCATGATGCCGTCACCCATCACCTGGTTGACGGTGCCTCCGTGGTGATGGACGGCTTCCATCATCCGCTCGAGCACGCCGTCGAGGATCGCCCGCGCCTCTTCGAGGTCGCGGCCGGACAGCAACTCCAGCGAGCCGCGCAGATCGGCGAAGAGCACGGTGAGGAATGCCCGTTCGCCCTCCAGAGCCGCGCGCGCGGTGAGCAGATTCCGCCGACGGGCTTGCTCCTCGAGGCAGCGCTCGATGCGCCGCAGGAGTCCCTCCGGGTCGTTTCCCTTCTCAAAGTAGTCGACGGCCCCCAGCTTCATTGCTTCTTTGGCCGATTCCCAGCCGGCGTACGCGGTGAGCAAGATGACGTCCGCCTCGGGGCAATGCGCCTTCGCCGCCCGGAGCACGTCGAGGCCGACGCCATCCGGCATTCGCAAATCGGTCACCACGAGATCGGGCGGATCGCTGGCGAGGACGCGCACGGCGGCGGCCACCCCGTCCGCTTCGCGCACCCGATGGCCTCGCGTCTTGAGGAGCAGCGCCATCGTGGTCCGCGGGGAAGGCTCGTCGTCCACCACGAGGATCGCCGCCATGCCGTCAGTGGGGACTCACATCTCGTGCCAGGCCGGGGTCGTGGGGGGCGCGGGTTTCACGGGCCGTCGCGTGGGGGAGGTGTTTCAGAGCCGAACATTCCGTTTCGCTCTGAAACTGCGGGCTGCCGTCACGGCGCCTCGATGCCGTACTCCTTCAGCTTGCGCCAGAGGGTCGTGCGGCCGATGCCCAGCGCGTCGGCCGTGCGGGAGTAGTTCCAGCCGCATCGCTCGAGCGTCTGGATGATGCACGCCTTCTCCGTTTCCGCGAGGCTCATCTGACGGGGGAGCAGCGGCGGCGACCCGAGGTCGAGGCGCGCAGCGATGTGAGGGGGCAAATCGTCAACGCCGATGGTGTCGCTTCGGCTCAGGATGGCCGCGCGCTCCATGGCGTTCTCCAGCTCGCGGATGTTGCCGTGCCAGGCGTAGGCGAGGAGGCGGTCGAGAGCGTCGGGCCCGAGGCGGAGCGCCCGGCCCTGTTTGGCTGCGAAGCGGGCCAGAAAGTGCTCGGCCAGCACGGGAATGTCCTCGCGGCGCTCCCGCAGAGGCGGCAACGTGAGGGCGATGACATTGAGCCGGTAGAAGAGGTCTTCGCGGAAATTTTTTCCGCGCATCAACTGATCCAGGTCGCGGTTGGTGGCGGCGAGCACGCGGGCATCCACGGTGACCGACTGCGTCGATCCCACCGGCCGGACTTCGCCGTCCTGCAGGGCGCGAAGGAGCTTGACTTGCAAGGTCGGCGTCATCTCGCCGATCTCGTCGAGGAACAGCGTGCCCTGGTGCGCTTCCTCGAAGAGGCCCTTCTTGCTCATGGATGCGCCCGTGAACGCGCCCTTCACGTGGCCGAAGATCTCGGATTCGAGGAGCGACTCCGGCAGAGCTCCGCAGTTCACGGCCACGAACGGTCCCCGGGCGCGCGGGCTGGCGTGATGAATGGCCTTGGCGATGAGCTCCTTCCCGGTGCCGGACTCGCCCTGAATCAGCACGGTGGCGTCGGTCGGAGCCACCCGCGTCACGAGGTCGAGCACGCGCCGGATCTCGGGGGAGCGCGCGATGATCCCGGGCAGGGCATAGCGGTCGGTGATCTGCGCTCGGAGGTTCTCGTTCTCCCGCCGCAGGGCGCGGTCGGCGAGGGCGCGGTCGATGCGGACGAACAGCTCATCGGGCTCGCGTCCCTTCTCGAAGTAGTCGAAGGCGCCGAGCTGCATGGCCTCCTTGGCCGACTCCCAGCCGGCGTATGCCGTGAGGAGGATCACGTCGGCGTCATGGCCGTGCGCCGTCACCGCCCGCAGCACGTCCAGGCCGGTGCCATCGGGCATGCGCAGATCGGTCACGATGAGATCGAAGGTCTCGTCGGTCAGGGCCTTGACGGCTTCGGTGAGGCCCTCGGCCTCGATGACCCGGTGATGGCGTTTGCGCAGGAGGAGGGCGAGGGTGGAGCGCGCCGAGGCTTCGTCATCGACCACGAGGATCGTCGGCATGCGGTCAGGCGGTCGCCACGGGCAGCGCGATGGTGAATCGCGTGCCCTGGCCGGGCGTCGAGTCGAGGTCGATGTGGCCGCCGTGCGCGTCGACGATCCGCCGGGCGATGGTGAGGCCGAGGCCGGTGCCGCCCGGCTTCTTCGAGAAGAAGGGCTCGAAGACCCGTCCGCGATCCTCGGCCGCGATGCCGCGCCCGGTGTCGGCCACGGCGATCAGGACCTCGCCGTTCACTCGCCCCACTTCAAGAGACAGGCGGCCGCGGCCGCCCATGGCTTCGATCCCATTGAGGGCGACGTTCAGCAACACTTGCGTGAGCTGGTCCGGATCGAAGGCGAAGGACGGCACCGCCGCGTCGACCCGCGTGCGCAGCTCGACCAGGCGGGCGCGCACGGGGTCGTCGCGAATCAGAGCGGCCACGTGCTCCACGACCTCGCGAATATCCCCCGGCAGCAGCTTGGGCGCCCGGGGCCGGGCAAAGATCAGAAAATCGGAGAGGATTCGGTTGAGGCGCCGGGCCTCCTTGCGCACGGCATCCAGGGTGCTCATCCGTTCATCCGACGTGAGCAGGTGCGGACCGTCGAGCAACGTCGTCGCGTTCACGATGGCGGCGAGCGGATTGCGGATCTCGTGGGCCATCCCGGCCGCGAGCTCGCCGGCGGCGGCCAGGCGCTCGGCCTCGCTCAGCCGCGCCCGCAATCGGGCCTGCTCGGTCACGTCGGCGACCCGCTCGAGCAGAAAGACCTGGCCGTCGGGCTGGCGGACGGGAGAACAGCTCAGCTGGAACCGGCGGCCGGCGACCCCATCGACTTCGAGCCATACCGGCTCGGCGATCTCCTGCCGGCGCTCGAGCGGGCAACCGCGACAGGGGCGCCCATCGGCGGTGAGGATCTCGTAGCAACGCCGCCCGCCCACCGGGCCGAAGTGCTCGAGCATCCAGCGGTTGGCGTGGCGAACGGCGAAGGTCCCATCGACCAATTCCAGACCCTCGCCCAGGCCGTCGACGAGCCGCTCGTTCAGCTCCTTCAGCGAGCGCATCTCGCTCCGCGCTCGGTCCAGGACCATGATGATGATGGCGAAGGTAGAGGAGAAGTAGAGGCACACGAAGGTGGCGTGGACGACGAAGTGCGTCGTGGTACCGGGAGCGGCATTGAGGAACTTCGAGACCACCATGTGGACGCCCCAGAGCCAGAACGAGACGGCCAGCAACCGCGCGCCTCGATACCGAACGCCGACGGCCGAGCGCGGCCAGAACGCGAGTCCGGCCGCGAACTGCACTGCCCCGAACACCACGGCGATCGACTCCCGGACGAGGGGGGCGGCCTGCGAGAGATCGCCCGTCCAGACCGCGCCCAGGACCGACAGGGTCCCGAGGAGGGTATACCGCGGCCCGATGGCATAGTCGTACCGATAGGCGAGGGCGGCGGCGGCGATGAAAAACTGCGCGATGACGAAGGCGGCGCTCATGAGCCCGCCGAGGTCGATGGAGGCCGGCAGGATCGGGATCGCTTCGATCAGCTTCAATCCCTTCGACAGGACGAAGAAGCCCCAGGCCCAGACGAGGTAGTTGAAGAAGCGGACGCGGTGCGACGGATAGAGATACACGAAGATCAGCAACTGGATGGTGAAGGCCAGGGTGGAGACACACGTCAGGAGCAGTGATACAGGCATCGGCGCACAAGCCCTCTCCGTATGAGTCTACCTGTTCATCAAACGCCGTGCCATGGCCGGCCCCGGCGATTTCGCGCCATTGGGCCGGGAATGTCGTTTCCCCTCGAAACACTGTTCCAGTGTGAAACAGGGCGGCGGCCCTCACACCGCTCGGTGCACAATGGCCACGGTTCGTTGCACAATGGACGCCGCACTCCGGAGGAGACCACGTGACTCGCGCACTCGAAGGGCTCCGCGCGCTGGATCTGGCCACGTTCATCGCGGCGCCGTTCTGCTGCACCTTGCTCGGCGAGTTCGGCGCCGAGGTCATCAAGATGGAGCAGCCTGGGCTGGGCGATGACCTCCGGCGTCTCGGCCGCCGTCCAGACGGCGGGCCCACCTACATGTGGCTGGTGGAGTCGCGCAACAAGAAGTCGATCACGTGCAATCTGCGCGAGCCGGAAGGGCAAGCGCTCATCAAGCGCCTCGCCGGGCAATCGGACATCCTGGCCGAGAACTTCCGCCCTGGCACCATGGAGCGCTGGCATCTCGGGTGGGACGATCTGCGCGCCGTCAACCGTGGGCTCGTCATGGTGCGCATCTCCGCCTTCGGCCAGACAGGTCCTGCGCGCGAGCGTCCCGGCTTTGGCCGCATCGCCGCCGCGGTGAGCGGGGCGAGCTACCTTTCCGGGTTCCCCGACCGTCCGCCGGTCACTCCGGGCACGCCCACCATTCCCGATTACCTCGCCGGCGCGATGGGCGCGTTGGGCGCGCTCGTCGCCCTCCAGCATCGCCAGCGCACGGGCGATGGGCAGGTGGTCGACGTGGCGCTCTACGAGCCCATCCTGAGAATGCTGGACGAGCTGATTCCCGTCTTCGCCGCCACGGGTCACGTGCGCGACCGCATCGGATCCGGCACCGAGTACGTCGTGCCCCACAACCACTACCGGACGCGCGACGGGAGCTGGATCGCCATCGCCTGCACCAACGATCGGATGTTCGAGCGACTGGTGACGCACGCCATCGGTCAACCGCAGCTCGCCACCGAATTCGCGACCATGGCTGAGCGCATCCGCCGACGCGGCGACCTCGACCGCACCGTAGGCGAGTGGGTGGAGAAGTTCGACGCCCCCGAGGCACTGGCGCGGCTGGACGCGGCCGAGGTGCCGTGCGCGCGGGTCAACAGCGCGCGCGATTTGTTCGCCGATCGGCAGATCCAGGCGCGCGAGAACATCGTCAAGGTGCCGAGTCCACTCGGGGGTCTGCTCGACATGGTGGGCATCGTGCCCAAGCTCAGCCTGACGCCCGGGATCATCGATCATGCGGGCCCGGTGGCGGTGGGCGAGCACAACGAGGACATCTACTGCGGCCGCCTCGGCCTGACGCAGGACGACCTCGCGGCCCTCCGCGCGCGCGGCATCGTCTAGCGAGACCGTACCGCTTCCCGCTCACCGCCCCGGGTGAGAAAGCGCGACGGAGCTTTCCGTAGAGTTTCCGACATCTTCGACCACGTCGCCCCGAGGTCATTCGATCGAGGGACGTAGCGCCTCGCGACCAGTCTTCCGTGGACGTATCATCAGGGGAGCCTTCTCATGACCACGCATGGACGCGCCATGACGGCCGCCGACGTTACCCGTATTCAGTGGGTGAGCGACCCGCAGATCTCGCCCGACGGTCGCCGAGTGGCGTTCGTGGTGACGACGCTCTCCGAGGAGCGCGACGAGTACCTCTCCAACGTCTGGGTGGTGGACGTCGCCGGAGGAGAGCCCCGGCGGTTCACGACGGGTGCTGGCCGGGACACGGCGCCGCGCTGGTCGCCCGACGGCGCGTGGCTGGCCTTCCTCGCCGCGCGGGATCCGAAGGCCAAGCCGCAGCTTCACGTGATGCCGGCCGGGGGCGGGGAGCCCGTCCGCATCACCGATCTGCCCCATGGCGTGTCGGCCCCCGCGTGGGGGCCGGACAGCTCACGGGTGGCCGTGGTGTCCCGCGTGGGTCCGGCGCCTACGGAGGGGGCGGAGAAGTCGAAGCCCGCGCGAATCATCACGACCCTGAAGTACCGCTACAACGGCGAGGGTTTCATCTACGACCGGGTACCTCACGTCTTCGTGGTGGACCGCGACGGCGGTGCGCCCAGACAGATCACGGACGGCGAGGGCGCCGACGGCGAGCCGACCTGGTCGCCCGACGGGCGCTGGTTGGCCTTCACGTCGGCCCGCCATGCCGAGCGCGATCACGACGACGCGCGAGACCTGTTCGTGGTCTCCGCGGATGGCGGTGAGCTCCGGCGACTCACCGACTCGTCGGCCATGGTCACGGGGCCGACCGTGTCACCCGATGGGCGCGCGATGGCCTACGTGGTGCGGCGCGGACGGAATGCCGTGGCCGACAACCACCGCCTCGTCACCATCCCGATAGACGGCGGCGCCCCCGGTGATCTGAGCGCCCGGATCGATCGCTCCGTGGTGGCCCTGGGCGATGCGTGGGCGGCGTGGTCCGCCGACGGGCAGTGGGTCATCTTCGCGGTCGAGGACGGCGGGCGCGTGGTCATTCACCGCGTGCGCCCCGCCGGCGGGATGGAACCGGTTCCCGTGACGAGGGGCGAGCGCGCGGTGAGTGGGTTCTCGCTGGCGCGCAACGGCATGCTGGCCTTCACCGCGTCCACGGCCACTGCGCCGGCCGAAGTCTTCGTCGCCGCTGCGGACGGGAGCGCGGAGCGCCAGCTCACCGATCTGAACCGGGGGTGGCGAGAGGAAGTGTCGCTCTCGGTGCCCGAGCGCTTCAGCTACGAGCGCGACGGGGCGGCCGTCGACGCCTGGGTGATGCGCCCCCACGGCGCCGAGCAGGGCCGCCGCTATCCGGTCCTCGTCAACATTCACGGCGGCCCCCATGCGCAGTACGGCGTGGGATTCTTCGACGAGTTCCAGGTCTACGCGGGCGCTGGGTACGCCGTCGTCTTCGCCAACCCGCGCGGAAGCCGTGGCTACGGCGAGAAGTTCGCGCGGGCCGTGGTGGGCGACTGGGGCGGGGGCGACGTGGCGGACGTGCTGGCCGGCCTCGACGAAGCCCTGTGCCGCTTCGACTTCCTCGACGGCGAGCGGCTGGGGGTGATGGGGGGCAGCTACGGCGGATTCATGACGAGCTGGATCGTCGGCCACACCGATCGCTTCCGCGCGGCCTGCTCGGAGCGCGCCGTCAACGATCAGCGGACCATATTTGGCACCAGCGACATCGGCCACCTCTTCAACGTGACGGAACTGGGCGGGGTGCTGCCGTGGGAGGACCCCGCGCGCTACGTCGAGCGCTCGCCGCTGACCTACGCCTCGCGCATCACCACGCCGCTCCTCATCATTCACGCGGAGGAGGACTATCGCTGTCCCATCGAGCAGGCCGAGCAGCTCTTCGTGGCCCTCAAGAAGCTCGGGCGGGAGGCGATGCTCGTGCGTTTTCCCGGCGAGAACCACGAGCTGTCGCGGTCGGGGACGCCGCGGCACCGGCTGGAGCGCTTTCGGATCATCCTCGACTGGTTCGCCGGGCATCTGGGGAGCGGTACGGCGACGCGTCCCTCGGCAGCAGGGGAGCGGTGAGGCGGCGCATCTGAACGAGCGGGACGGAGACGGATTCCCGCAGCATCGGCAAGAGCGAGGAGGTCGAACATGTTCACCGCGCTCGGACTCGATCACGTGGTGCTGGTCGTCCGCGATCAGCAGGCCTCGCAGCGCTTTTACACGGACGTGCTCGGCTGCACACTCGAGCACATCAACGAGAAGATTTCCCTCATCCATCTGCGCTTTGGCGAGGCCTACATCGATCTGTTGCCGGCCACCGCGGAGCGGCCCCGCGGAGCCGGCGGCGTGGACCACGTCTGCCTGTCCATCAAGTGCGACAATCTCGAAAAGGTCGCGACCGGGCTGCGCGCTCGTGGGGTGAGTCTGGAAGGCGAGATTGTCACGCGCCGTGGTGCCTATGGCACCGGCCCGTCGCTCTATTTGCGCGATCCCGACGGCTACGTGATCGAGCTGAAGCCGCGCTGACCCCCGGCCGGGTCGGCCTGATCTCGGGGCGGCGCGCTCCCGCGGTCCTCCGAGATTCTAGACCGCGACCTCAGCCAACCCCGTCATGCCATGTCAGTGCCGCCCCATGGGGGTGGGCAAAGCCGAGGAGCTCGTCGGATCGCCGCCCGTTGGTGAATCGCGTGCGTCCTAGCAGGAAGCGAAGCTCGCCAAACGAAGGGGCCAGGGCCGTGACCTCGGGAACAATGCCGGGCCCCTCATTCGACACCCACACCACGTCTCGCTCTTGCGACGCATCGGCAAGCACCCGGGCAAATGCCTGGCGGCGGTGGGGACTCACGTAACCGAGGACCGCCGAGTGGAATACGACGAGCTGGGCGTCTTCGGGTACCTCGGCCAGGAGGGCCGGAAGATCATCAACCAGGTCGCCCGCACGCACGGCGGGCGGTCGGGCCCGGGCCAATTCGATTGCCCGTTCGAGCCGTCGCCGACGCTCGGGATGATCGGGCCACACGCAGGCCAGCAGCCACTGAATCGCCTCATCGTCGCGCACGTCGATAGGATGAAGGTCCAGGCCATGCCGCCAGACAATCGCCGGCATCGCCGAGGGGAGTGGAACGGAACCAGCCAGCGCGCACCGCACGCGGACGGGCGACGACGCCACCCCGATCGGAACCGATCCGAATTCGTAATAGAACTGGTCGAGCAGCAGACAGAGACCTGCGCTGGCCCCGACTTCGAGAAGCGCCAGGGGCCCAGAAGGCAAGGCGGGGAGCAACACGGCACAGCGCCCGACCTCGTTCGTCTGTGTCCGGCGCGATCGCATCACGTCGCCGACCTCTCCGCCGCGGCGCTTCAAGAACCTCCTCAACTCGGGACCGGTCCGCGGCATGCCGGCCGGCCCAGTCAGGAACTGAACGGATGCGAAAAAGAGATTCGGCTGGATCACCGGCATCGCGGCGATGAACCGAATGATGTCGCCATCCTCGGCGACGGCAAGGGCAAGCCGGTAGTAGGCGTCGGAGTAGCCCCGGCACTCCGTCTCGGCGAACTGCCGATACCTCAGCGCGAGTCCCCTCGGGTCGTTCACCAGAGCCTGTCTGGATCACCCCATGATCCGGCCACGCGGCCCGCACCTGGAGCTTCCCCTGGAGCCTCTCGCTCACCCTGGTCGATCGAGTACTGCCATGCGCAGGAACTCGTCCCAGTACTCGGGAAAGGTCTTGCGCACGCAGTGAGGATCGTTGATGCGCAGGGGGACGCCGCCCAGCGCGGCGAGCGAAAAGCACATCGCCATGCGGTGGTCGCCGTACGTGTCAATGCTCGCCGCCCTGAATGCGGCGGGCGGCGTCACCCGGATCTGATCGGTTCCCTCCTCGACCGTGGCGCCGAGCTTGCGAAGCTCCGTGGCCATGGCGGCCAGCCGGTCCGTCTCTTTCACGCGCCAGTTGCCGATGTTGCGCACCGCGCTCGTTCCCTCGGCGAACAGGGCGAGCATGACCGCCGTCATCGCGGCGTCGGGGATATGATTCAGGTCCGCATCGAGCGCGGTCAGCCGGGATCCGGCGGGCGCGCTCGCCTCGATCCAGTTGTCGCCGAAGCGCACCGTGGCACCCATGCGTTCGAGCACCTCGGTGAACCGCACGTCGCCCTGGAGGCTGGAGCGGCCGACGCCCACCACGCGCACCGCGCCTCCACCCCGGATCCCACTGATGGCGCCCGCGGCGAGAAAGTACGAGGCCGACGAGGCGTCTCCCTCGACGTAGATCTCGCCCGGGGAGCGGTACTGGGCGGCGGGAACAGTGAGGCGCGACCAGCCGGCGTGCGTGACCGCCACGCCGAAGCGCCTCATCAGGGCCACCGTCATCTCGACGTACGGCTTCGACACCAACTCGCCGTCGATGGCGATCGTTCCGCCGCCGACGAGGGGGAGCGCCATGAGCAGCGCCGTGACGTACTGGCTCGACACATCACCGCGCACGCGGGCGGCGACGTCCCTCGGGAGCGCGGCCGGCCGGATCTCGAGAGGCGGGAATCCCTCCGTACCAAGGTACGCGATGTCGGCCCCGAGGTCCCGCAGCGAATCGACGAGATCCCGAATCGGCCGCTCGTGCATGCGCGGCACGCCGGCGAGGCGGTAGTGCCCGCCTGAGAACGCCAGCGCGGCAGTGAGCGGCCGCACTGCGGTGCCGGCGTTCCCGAGGAACAGGTCCGCCGATTTTACGGGGAACGCCCCGCCAATGCCGGCCACCCGGTAGTCGCGGCCCTCCAGGGGAACGCAAGCGACGCCCAAGGTCGCCAGGGCGGCGAGCATGTAGCCGGTGTCGTCTGAGTCGAGGAGGTCGCACACCCGCGTGTCGCCCTGCGCGAGGGAGGCGAGGAGCAGCGCCCGGTTGGACATGCTCTTCGAGCCGGGCAGACGAACCGTGCCGGTGACACCACGGATGGGCGCGAGGTCGAGATGGTCTATCACGTTAGGTCGGTCGGTTCGAGGTCGATCGTAACATCCATCGCCACTTACTCGCGTGCCGGGTCTCCCATCATCGACCCACCGGCGCAGGGCCAGGGTGAGGGTCCACCAGCCTCTGGCCGCCCGCACCACAGAGTGCGCTCCGCCCCCCATGCTCGTGCTGAGTCACCCATTGGGAATCGCAGGTGACCTGATAGTCGATCCGCGCAAGCCCGCCACCGTCGCGGAAGACGGCCGTGCCGTCAATCTGCCAACCGTCAGCGCGACGCTCCAGCCGACAGGCATCGTGGCCCGGGCTATCGAGCCGGCGCCAGAGAATAACGGCGGCGGCCACGGCTCGGCTCACATGACGCCCAGCCCGACGTCAGTTGACCCGGCGGGTTCGACCCTCCCAGTACGGCTCGCGGAGCTTGAATTTTTGCAGCTTGCCCGTCGCCGTGCGCGGGAGGACGGTGCACAGCTCCACGGACGTGGGGCACTTGAAATGGGCCAGGCGCGAGCGGCAGAAGGCCATCAGCTCAGCCTCGGTGATCTGTGAGCCAGGGCGCAGCGTCACCAGAGCCTTGACCGTCTCGCCCCACTTGTCGTCGGGGACCCCGATGACTGCGGCCTCCGCCACCGCCGGGTGCTGATAGAGGCAGTCCTCCACCTCGATGGACGAGACGTTCTCGCCGCCGGTGATGATCACGTCCTTCTTGCGGTCGGAGATCACGACGTAGGAGCCCTCCAAATGTCCGCCGTCGCCCGTGTGAAACCATCCGTCCGCCAGCGCCTCGGCCGTTTCCGCGGGTTGGTTCCAGTAGCCTGTGAAGACGTGGTTGGAGCACGCGAGGATCTCGCCCTCGGCGTCCACCGCCATGCGGACGCCGACACCGGGCACGCCGGCACGCGACAGACGCCGAGCGCGCTCGTCGGGGGCCAGGCCGTCCCATTCCTGGGGCGCCCGGTTGATGGTGAGCAGGGGCGAGGTCTCGGTGAGCCCGTAGATCTGAATGAATTCCCAGCCGAGCTCGGCCTCCACCCGCTCGATGGTCTTCGACGGCGGCGGCGCCCCGGCCACCACGACGCGCACGCGCCCTCGGCCTGGCGTCGGCGCCCCGCGCTGGCGCCACGCGGCAGCGGCCTCGAGCACGGCGGCGATCACCGCGGGGGCGCAGTTGAGGAGCGTGACCTTCTCGGCCTCGGTCCGCCGCAGGATCTCGTCGCCGTCGATCTTGCGGATGATCACCTGGCGGGCGCCCATGGCGGTCAGCGCGTAGGGCATGCCCCAGCCGTTGCAGTGGAAGGTCGGCAAGGTGTGTAGGTAGACGTCGCGGTCGCTCACCCCCACGTGCCAGCCGAAGGCCACGGCGTTGAGCCAGCAGCCGCGATGGGTGAGCTGAACTCCCTTCGGTCGTGCCGTGGTGCCCGAGGTGTAGTTGATGGAGACGGTGGCGTTCTCGTCGGTCACGGTGTGCCGGGGTCGGGCGTTGGTACGGCCGAACAGGACGCCGTCCGTCGCGGCGCCCAGGACGAGCCGGTGCTTGATTCTCAGGTGGCGGAGCGGCTCATCCAGCTCAGGATCGACAAGCATCGCGCCCGCGCCCGAGTGCTCGAGGATATAGTCGATCTCGTCCGCCCTGAGGCGGAAATTGACCGGGACGAGCACGCGTCCGAACACGCTCACCCCGAAGAGGCTGATGAGAAAGCGCGCCGCGTTCGGGGACACGATGGCCACGCGCTCGCCGGCTCCCACGCCCAGATCATCGAGGGCTGCCGCCAGGCTTCGCGCCATCGCGGCGAACTGCGCGTAGGTGATGCGACCCAGGCCTCCGCCAGGCGGATTCGGCTCGTCGGCGACGGCCTCCCGGTCTCCGTACACCAGCTCGGCGCGCTCGAGGAAGTCGGCGAGAGTCAGCGGAACGATCATGTTGAACCTCCCTGTCGGACAGCAGTGCGCCCGGCCCCGCTCGCCCCTACGAGCTCCGCAGGGAGTGTGGCGCGCTCGCCGGAAGGCCGGTAGCCCAGGCCCCACATCTCGGCGAAGCACTGGGCGCGCGACTGCGGCTTCAGGAAATCCCAGTCGAAGGTCCGGGCGAGGCGCAGGGTCTCGGCGGCCAGGTCCTTCGCCGAGTTTCCGGTGGCGAAGTTGCCCAGCCAGAAGCTCAGCGGGACGCGATCGATCTCGTGGCCCCGTAGAGCGGCCATCACGCGCTCGCGCTTGGTCATCGGGCACCTCCGACGCGCTCGGTGGCCGGCCGGAGACTCCGGCAAGCCGCGCTACGATACCACGCGTGAGCATGCTTCCCGCACGCGTCCGCCCGTTTGCCGATCCTGCGTTCTACCACCACCGCCCGGCCTCGGTGGAGCGGGTCGAGACGCATATCTCATGGGTCTTTCTGGCCGGCGAGTACGTCTACAAGGTCAAGAAGCCCGCGAGTCTCGGCTTCCTCGACTTCCGAACGCTGGCCCGGCGCCGCCACTTCTGTCGCGAGGAGGTGACGCTGAACCAACGTCTGGCCCCCAACGCCTATCTCGACGTGGTCGCAGTGACCCGCAGCGGGGGCACATATCGCCTCGGCGGCGAGGGGCGCACGCACGAGGTTGCCGTGTGGATGCGACGGCTGCCGGCCGACCGCATGCTCGACCACTTGATCGCGGCGGGAGGGGCCGATCAGAGACTGATGGAGGACATCGGTCGCACCATCGCCGACTTTCACGGAAGGGCGGCGACCGGACCGGCCATCGCGCGCTTCGGGCGCGTGGAGGTGATCCGCCGCAACGCCGAGGAGAACATGGCGCAGACGGCGCGCTTTTCGCCAGAGGCGCTCCCGGCCGAGACGCGTGAGACGGTGGGGGCCTTTCTGCGCCAAACGTTGCGCGGTCAGCGGCGGCGCTTCGCCGAGCGCGTGCGCGCCGGGCGCATCCGCGACTGTCACGGAGACCTTCAGGCCCAGCACGTCTGCTGCACCGATCCAATCCAGGTGTTCGACTGCATCGAGTTCAATCACCGCTTCCGGTACGGCGACACGGCCGGCGAGATCGCCTTCCTGGCCATGGATCTCGACAGCCTCCGGCAGCCGGACCTCGCCCTCGACTTCGTCAACGCCTATCTCGATGCCAGCGGTGACTATGGCGCCGTGCCGCTGCTGGACTTCTATCGGGTCTACCGGGCGTGGGTGCGCGGGAAGGTCTACGGCCTCCAGGTGATGGACGCCGAGCGCACAGAGCACGCCCGGCTCGTGGCGCGGGCGCGAGGCTACTTCGACCTGGCCGTCTCTTACGCGCGCCCGCGGGGAGCTCCGTCGTTGACGGTCATGACGGGGCTCAGCGCCAGCGGCAAGTCGACGGTCGCGCGCGAGATCTCCCACGCGGCGAAGGCGATTGTGGTGCGCACCGACGCCGTCCGCAAGCAGCTGGCCGGTGTGCCCTGGCACCAGCGCCCCCCCGGCGGCCTGGGAGAGGGCTTGTATACCGAGGAGATGACCAAACGGACGTACGCGACCTGTCTGGACCTCGCCGACGAGCTCCTGCACGCCGGCTGGAGCGTGGTGCTCGACGGCGTCTTCGGCCGCCGCGCCGAGCGCGAGGCGGCGCGAGCCCTCGCGGCGAGGCGCGGTGTGGCATTCCGCGTGGCATGGTGTGACGCTCCGGAGGAGGTGCTGCGCGTGCGCCTGCGGGCGCGCGGGGCATCCGGCCGAGATCTCTCCGACGCGCGGGAGGAGGTCCTCGACCTCCAGGTCCGCCACTACGAGCCGCCTACCGACGAGCCCGACGTCGATCGGCACGCGTGGACACCGTGAGCGACAATATTGATGGCGATATGGCTCCAGGGGTTCAGCGAGCTGTGGGCGGTGGATCGGGACTTCAGCCGGTTCCCTGGGTTGTCGGTCCGCAATGCGCTCGCCGCCGGCCGAAATAGGACGGGTTCCTCCCCTCGAGCCCCACGTGCCATGCCTCGGCAGAATCGCGTCACCCCCCGCGGCGATGTCATCGCGGTGACGGCCCGCGGCGCCCTGATGGGCAATCGCGGGCGGCTCCACGACGCGACCAGCCAGGTCATCCGCCGTCAGATCTCGAGCTCTCGCGCCTGGGTCACGTGTCTCCTCGCCTTCAAGGGCCGCCGGCGGAGCGTGATGGCTCCGGGCCGCTATACCGAATTGTTCTTCCTCGACGAGGCCACCGCACTCGCCGCTGGCCATCGGCCCTGCAGCGAGTGCCGCCGCGACGACTACCGGCGGTTCAAGGCGGCCTGGCTCGCCGGAAACCCGGAGCGGGGTCTCGCCGCCGACGTGTCGATCGGGGCCATCGATCGAGAAATGCACCGAGATCGGCTGACCTCCGAAGGTCGCCAGCGGACATTTCTCGCCGAGGTCGGAAGCATCCCCGACGGGGTATTCGTTGCGCGAGGACCGCATGAGATCCCGCTGCTCATCTGGCGTGGCGCGCTCTGGCCATGGTCGCCCGAGGGCTACGGCGATCCCGAGGCGAAGCTGAGCCTGGCTGGCGCGACGGTGCTCACGCCCGTTTCGACGGTGAGGGCCATCGCGGCGGGCTACACTCCGGAGGTAGATTTGAGCGCTCGGCCATGAGCACGCTCCGTATCAGTATCGAGCCGCACGCTTCGGAGAGTCTCCGGCAGCACGTGCGGGACCATCTCGACACCTTCAATGTCGCCGTCACGGGATTCGCTGAGTACCACGCCGTCTCGATCTTCCTGCGCGACGAGTACGACGAGGTGCTCGGCGGTCTCCTCGGCGCTCTCTGGGGTGATTGGCTGCACGTGGCGTTCCTGTGGGTCGCCGAGCCCCTGCGCGGCCGGGGATACGGCAGGCAGCTTCTCGAGGCCGCGGAGGGCTACGCTGTCGAGCGCGGCTGTACGCGCGCGTGGCTGACGACGTTCAGCTTTCAGGCCCCGGGCTTCTATCCAAAGCTCGGCTACGAGAGCTTCGGGGTCCTGGAAGACCATCCGACCGGGCACCGCCACCACTTCTTCCAGAAGCGCCTCATCGCCCGGACGCCGTGAGCACGCCGCCGGTGATCGTCCTCGCTGTCGGTGGCAACCCACGCGGGTTCGCCGCTCAGGCGAATGGGTCGTTCGCGGGATCGAGGTTCCACACGTATTCCATGTTGCGCGCCGAGGTGATGGCCATCTCACGGCCGTTCAGGCGCTCCACCAGGCTCAGAGCCATGTCGATGCCCGCCGACACGCCGGACGACGTCAGCACGTTGCCGTCGTCCACCCAGCGGGCCCGGCGCTGCCAGCGCACGCGTGGCCCCTGCTGGACCACCCAATCCCATGCGAGCTTGTTGCTGGTGGCGGGCCGCCCGTCGAGCAAGCCCGTGCGCGCGAGCAGGGCCGAGCCCGTGCAGACGGTAGTGGTCACCGTGGCCCGCTCGCTCGCCGCGGCGAGCTGTTTCAGAAAGCTCTGGTCGTTCACCGCGCGGCGCGTGCCAAAGCCCCCCGGGATCAGGAGGATGTCGTACGGCGGCGCCTCGGCGAAGGCGTGCGCCGCGACTGTGGCCGTGCCCTCGCCGGCCGGGACCGGGCCGGGATGTTCGCCGATGGTGACGATCTGGTAGAGCCGATGCGGTGTTCCGTCGGGCTGCATCACTCGACAGCTCGCGAAGGCTTGTACTGGCCCGTAGACGTCGAGAACGGTGAAACCATCGAACAGCGCCACGGCGACGCGACGAACCGGTTGCTCCGTTGCCATCGTGCCCTCCCGTCGAATCGAATCACTCCACGATCTCCGCCGCCCCTCAAGGCGTGATGACGACCTTGCC
>JBKPAK010000023.1:0-9020 GCA_046726415.1 Candidatus Methylomirabilota bacterium | reverse complement strand
GCGTCACGCAACTCGCGCAGATCCTTCCAGGAAAGCCCGGCGCCCACGTAGTCCGTGTAGACGAACAAGGTCGCGGTGAAGCCCAGCTGCTTGAGGAGCGGCTCTGCGTACTCCCGGAACGACTTGTAGCCATCGTCGAATGTCAGCACTACCGCCTTGCTGGGAAGCTGGCGCTTGCCATCGACGAACTCCAGAAACTGGCGCATGTTGATCACGCGGTAGCCGTGCGCCTTGAGATAGCGCATCTGCTCCTCGAACTTCGAGGCACCCATGAGCATGCGTCCCTTCGGCTGGGGTCCGAGGTTGTGGTAGACGAGGACGGGGACGATCTGGTAGCCGTCGGGGGTGACGCCCGCCGGATTCCACGGGCGCCGCGGGATGACCACCTCGGCGCCCGGCTCAAAGGCCCGCTTGCCCGTATAGTCCTCGATCATCCACGCCTGGGTCGGGTCGCCGAGGTGACGCTCGGCCAAACTCGCCGGCGTGTCACCGGGCTTGGCGAACGCCACGATGAAGTCCGGCGACTCGAACACCTCGGGCAGCGTCTCCCGAGCCACGGGAGGGGTCACGGGAGGCGCCGGCCGGGGGGGAGAAGGCGCTTCGACCCGCGGGGGTGCAGTGGGCGGCGGCGGGGGAACGGGTGCGGCGGTGGCGCATGCGCCGCTGGTCAGGAGTGCCGCTCCCAGGAGTGCCTGGCGAACGCGGACGTTGCGGGCGAGCCGGTCGTGCATGCTCATTGAACGAGCGCGGTCACTTCGTAGACCTCCACTTCCTCTTCCTTCCCCTTCACGCGAATGGCGCCCATGGCCTTCACTTCGATCCGGTCATCGATCATGTCGAGGGTGCGCTGCGAGATGAGCACCTGGCCTGGCTTGGCGATGGCCTCCAGGCGGGCCGCCAGGTTGACGCTGTCGCCGATGGCCGTGTACTCCATGCGGTCTTCGCTGCCCACCGTTCCCGCGACCACCTCGCCCGCGCTCACTCCGATCCCGACGGCGATGGGTGCCTGCCCTTTCTGGACAAAGCGCTCACTCAGGGCGGCCATTCCCGCTTGCATGTCCATGGCCGTGCGCACGGCCTGCATGGCGTGGTCGGGCCGTGCGATGGGGGCGCCGAAGATGCACATCACGCCGTCGCCTAGGAACTTGTCCAAGGTGCCGTCGTTCTTGAACGTCGTTTCGATCATGAGATTGTAAAACTCGTTGAGCAGCAGGACCACCTCCTCGGGATTCAGGCGTTCCGCGACAGGTGTGAATCCACGGATGTCACAGAAGAGCACCGTGACCTCGCGCCGATCGCCGGTGAGGGCGAGTTGCTCGGGGTTTTTGAGGATCTCGTCGACGACCTCGCGCGCCACATAGCGGGTGAAGGCGTGCTTGATCATCTCCTTTTCCCGGAGGGAGCGCGCCATTTCATTGAAGGAGCTGGTCAGGTCCCCCAGCTCGTCCCGCGAGGTCACCGGGAGGGTGACGTTGAAGTGTCCCCCCGCGATGCTCTTGGTTCCCGCCACCAGGCGGAAGATCGGCCGAGAGAGGACAGTGGCCAACCCGACGGCTCCCGCCACGCCGAGCAGCACCATGATCACGGTGATGACCAGCGCCTGGTTCCGCGCGTGACGCAGGCTGGCCGCGATGGCCTGGTCGCTGAAGCCGAGGTAGAGGGCGCCCAGGGGGACCTGGCTGAAGGTCAGCGGCACTTAGAAGTCGAAGATCTGCCCGCGGCCGGGCGCCGCGTAGTTGCTAATGGCCAGACTTTGCCCCGCCGGCGGCAGCCCAGCTGGCCGCTCGACCTGGCGGCCCGTCAGGCCGACATCGGAGTGCGCCAGAACCTCGCCGGCAGGGTCCGCGATGGCGACGTAGGCGACATCGGGATCGCGCATGGCGTCGCGCACGAGGACGTTGAGGTTCAGGTGGTCGCTCGTGAGAAGTGAGCTCTTGGCCCCCGCCGCCAGGTTCTCCGCCATGGTCAGACCGCGCTTCGTCATCTCCTCGGCGAGGCTTCGCTGTTGCTGCTGGAGGAGGAAAAAGCCCACCAGGGCCACCGTGAGAAACACGAGGCTGGTGATGAGCAGGCTGAACTTGACCTTGAGAGGTAACCGCATTCTCGCTTGCTGGGTCCTCCTCCCGATGATCCTACTGCCCAGCCTGCCCATCCTACCGCTCCCGGCCATCGCGGTCATCACAACCCAAGCGGCGGGCACCGCCTCGTCTCAGCCCAGGGTAAAATCGCCCCCAAGAGGATCCTCATGCGTATCGTCTTCCCCGACGGAGCCGGCTGCGTCCGAACTCCGGCCGATCTCGATCCCCTGCGGCGCATCGGCGATGTCGATTTTTATGAGGGGCCGCCCCGCGATCGGGCCGAGCTGATCGCCCGCACGCGCCCGGCCGACGCCATCGTCCTGGACTATTCGGTTCTCGACGCCGACGTGCTGAGCCAGTCCGAACGCTTGCGCTTCATCAGTTTCCTCGGCATCGGCTACGCGAGCTGCATCGACGTGGAGGCGGCAACCCGGCGCGGCATCGCCATCGCCAACACGCCGGACTACGGCGCCACCTCGGTGGCCGAGCACGCGCTGGGCATGGTGCTGGCCCTTACGCGACACATTGGCGCCGGATTCGCCAGCATGCGCGAGGGGCGCTGGGAACCGGGCCTCTTTCAGGGCATCGAGCTGCGCGGGAAGACGCTCGGCCTCGTGGGGTTGGGCCCCATCGGCCTGGAGATGGCGCGGCTCGGCGCCGGCATCGGCATGAAGCTGCTCGGCTGGACCCGTCGGGCGTCTCCTGAGCGAGCGCCCTACGGGCTCGCCCTGGTGACGCTCGAGGAGCTGTTCAGCCGGGCCGACGTGGTATCGCTGCATCTATCGTACACGCCCCAGACCGCGGGAATCATCTCCCGGCCTCTGCTCGAGCGCCTGAAGCCGGGCGCCTGGTTCGTCAACACGGCGCGCGCTCGCCTGGTCGACAGCGGCGCGCTCCTCGACCTTCTGCGGCAGGGACGCGTCGCGGGCGCGGCCTTCGACGTCTTCGACGAGGAGCCGCCGCGGGCGCGCTCACCCTTCCTCGACCTTCCCAACGTGCTGGTGACCCCGCACATCGGCTACAACACCGCAGAGGCCGCGTCGAATATGTTGCGCATTTCGATCGCCACCGTGGAGGCGTGGACCCGGGGTGAGCGGCTGCACGTCGTCAATTGAGGGTCTTCACGGCAGCGCCGCAGTTGAGGACTCCGCCCGCGGTGACGGGCAGACCGGCCACCGGCGTGACTGTGCGCATGAGGACAGTCTTGATCTCCATGGGGGTCAGCGCCGGCCGCGCCGCCTTCATCAAGGCCGCGCAGCCCGCGACGACGGCCGAGGCCATCGAGGTTCCGGTCTTGGTGTCGACCGCCATGGACCCCGGGACGGTACTGAGGATGTCGACGCCGGGAGCGGCAAGGTGGATCGTGCGCCGACCGAACGCCGACCGGAACCACAGGGCGTTATCCATGTCCGTGGCCGTCACCGTGACGAGGTTGTCGGCCTCGTAGCTCGCTGGGTAGTTCGGGATAACATCGTTGTCGAGGGGGCGATTGCCGGCGGCCAAGACTACGATGGCGCCGCGGTGGCCTGCCTCGCGAATGGCGTCGAGGACGCCGACGCTGGGCGAGCCCCCTTCGTCCCAGCTCCCCTGGATGATCTGCGCTCCCTGGGTGGCCGCGTAGCGGACGCCGCGCGCGATGCGGGCGGCGTCGCCCGCCGACCCGCTCGGACACACGATCTTGACCGCCATCAGGCTCACGCGCCAGGCGACGCCCACCACGTCGGTCTGGTTGTCCCCCTCCGCCCCGATGATCCCCGCCAGGTGCGTTCCGTGCCCGCTCTCGTCGTCGTTGGGATCGCCCGACACGGGTGGACAGAGGCGAATACCGTGCAGGTCGTCGACGTAGCCGTTCGCGTCGTCGTCCATCCCGTTGGAGATCTCCCCAGGGTTGTGCCAGATGTTCTTGCGGAGATCGCGGTGTCGGTAGTCGATGCCGCGGTCGACCACCGCCACCAGCACGTCTGGCGATCCGACGGTGCGCGCCCACGCTCCGGACGCATCGATCTGTCGCAGCCACCAGCTTTGTCCGAAGCCGGGATCGTTCGGAACGGTGGTCCTGACGCCGGTCGCGCAGCTTGCGGCGAGTCCCCCTGCCACGACGAGGAGGACAATCGCAGAGCGCGTCATGACGGTGCTCCGCGCGGGGGCCGCTCGACCGAAACCATCGTGTTGAAATGCTTGCGCGCGTCCTGCTGGAGGACGACCACACCCATCAGGTAATGGAGGGCGAAGGGAACGTCGAAGAAGCCGACGACCACGGGCAGGAGCTGAAACGCGCTGGCGGCCGTCGGCGCGAACTCGATGGCCAGTTCGGCGACGAGCTGAAGCGGTCCAGCCACCGGCCCGAGCGCCACCGTCCAGCCCACCCAGGTCTCGGACGATGGCCCCGCGCCCTCGAACGCCGTGGTGAGCTCCTGGATGATTTGCGCCGAGGGCTCGAGCGGGACCGGCTGCCCTTCGAAGCTCAGTTTGAAGTCGACGATCCTCTGGCCTGGCCTGACGCGAATCCCGATCTTGCCCTTCACGCCCGCCGCTTCTGACGGCGTCAGAGGCGGGGGACCACCGGCGTGCGCGCCGCGCTTCACCCGCTCGGTGGCCGCGCGGAACGCCTCGCTCGCGACGCCGAAGTCCTCGCCAGCGATGATGATGCTCTGGCGGCGCAACACCCCCGCCTGCGCCTGGTTCTTGAGCGTGATGATCGAGCAGCTCTCGCCGCCTCCAGCGCCCATCGTCGCTCCTCTCCCCCGCCTCGGCGGTCGGGCCGGTCCTCACCCAAGGCGGTATCGCGCGGCGACACTCGCACCAGAGGAAGCCGTCCGCCGCGATCAGGCGCGATCGGGAAAGCGCTCCCAGTCCGTGAGGCTCTGCCACGTCAGCGGGGCTCTCGGGCGCATCGCCGGCGGTTGGGTGGGCGCCGGATACCCCAGCGCGATGATCAGCTCCGGACTGAGGTGTTCGGGGAAATTCAGCACGGAGGCGACTCCTGCCTGGCTGAACGATGTGACGATGCCCGAGCCGAGCCCAAGCGCATGGGAGGCGAGCAGCATGGTCTGCGCGGCCGTGCCGACATCGATGTAGAGTCCTTTGCTGATGCGCGCGGCGTCCAGCGCGGCCGCGCGGCGCCGGTCGATGCAGACGACCACGACCGCCGTGGGCCGCTGCAGCATGCCCGGCGAGACCATGCGGAGCAGGCGCAACGTCAGTGGATCCTGGACGGCGACGTAGCGATGCAGGCGACGGTTGCCGGCGCTCGGTGCCCAGCGCCCGGCCTTCAGCACTTCCTCCAGCAGCGGACGCTCCACCGGGCGATCGACCATGGCGCGGGCGACGCGGTGGCTGCGAATTGCCTCGAGGACAGGATGGCTCATCGCCCGCTCCGATCGAGGCCGAAATGTCGGGCTAGGTGCTGCGCGACGGCCTGGCACACGCCGTCGAGCTGCGCGGTGTAGCCGGCGGGATCTGCGGTGAGAGCGGCAGTGTCCGGGATCTGCCGGAGCGGACCGTCGAGGAGCGCCCGTGTGTCCGGCGACACGCGTGCGGCCACGAAGTTGGCCAGACGGCCCGCCGCGGTGAGCAGGCGCATAGGCCCGTATTCGGGGGGCTCGTCCACCTGCGTGCGGGCCGCCGTAACCAGATACGCCAGGAGCTCCAGGGCCTCGTCTTCGGTGAGCACCATCGCCATCTCCGGCGCCCGGCCGTTACTTGTCGCGAAAGTGCGGCATGACCTCCCGGGCGAACAGCTCCATCGAGCGCCGGATCCTGTCCTGAGGCAGGCCGCCGAAGTTCATCCAGCAGAGCATGTGACCGACGCCCATCGCGCGCATCTCCTCCATGTGCCGGGCCACCGTGTCGGGTGAACCGAAGGCGAGAGTCTCGGCGACGAGGCGCTCCCACGTGACTTTCGAGAGCACGTCGGCCATCGCCCGAAATCCCGGCTGCAGGCTCGGGTGGGCGTCCTCGATGCGGTCGGGGATGATGAAACGCCGGAAGGAGTCCTGATACCACATCTCGGCGTCCCTGGCCTCGGACAGTGCTTGCGCGTCGGTCGGCGCCACGTAGATCTGACGCGACACGCCCCAGTTCTTCAGCAGCTCAGCGATCTCCAGCTCGGACCGCCCGTGCCGGCGCAGGGCGGCCACGTAGGTGTCCCGATGGGTGGCGAGCTGGCCGATCGGGCCGAAGAGGACGGAGTTGAGCATGGGCCAGCCGCGGGCGGCGGTGCTCTCGATCCCGTCCTTGCTGGCGCACACCTGGTAGATCGGCGGATGCGGGCGCTGCCAGGGCTTGGGGATGACCCGGGCGTCCCGGATGGTGAAGAAGCGGCCTTCGTGCGAGAAGCGCTCCTCGGTCCAGGCGCGGATCATGATGTCGACCGCTTCCTCGAAGCGCTCGCGGCTCTCCTGCTGGGGGATGTGATATCCGGTGAATTCGGCGGGCCGATTGCCGCGACCCACGCCGAAGTCCAGGCGCCCCTGCGAGATGATGTCGATCAGCGCCATCTGCTCGGCCAGCCGCAGCGGATGGTGGAAGGGCAGGATCGCGGCAGCCAGACCGATGCGGATGTGCCGCGTACGCGAGGCGACCGCGGAGGCGAGCGTGGCCGGATCCACGGCCAGGCCGTAGTCGATGAAGTGGTGCTCGGTCAGCCACGCCTGATCGAATCCCAGCTCCTCCGTCCACTCGATCTGCTCCAGCTCGCGATGCACCACCTCGGCGTGAGTGAGCCCGGGAGCGGCCTGGAAAAAGTAGAAGGTCCCGAAACGCATCCTCAGCCCCTCATCCTGACGCTCGGGCTGGCCTCATCCCGGCAAGGTATTCGAGAGTCGTGATCACCGATGACAGGTCTTCGCCGCCGTGGCCGGCCGCCGAGGTGGCCATACAGAGCTGATGGGCAACGCTGGTGAGTGGCAACGGGACGCCGACGCGGCCGCCCTCCTCGAGCATGAGGCGGAAGTCCTTCATGAACAGGTCGAGGCGGATGAAGGGATCGAATCGGTGTTCGACCATCTGACGCCCACGGCTGTCCATCATGCGAGACCCGACGGGACTCTGTCGCAAGGCATCGAGTAGCACCGCCGGAGCCACGCCGGCCTGGGCGCCCAGCACGAGTGCCTCGGCGAGGGCGATGGTATTGAGCCCTCCCAGCAGGTTGGCGGCCAGCTTCGTCACCGTTGCCGCGCCGACCGGCCCGACGTGGACGGTCTTCGAGGCGATGGCGTCGAAGGCCGGCCAGACCGTCTCGGCGACGCCTCGATCGCCGCCCACGAAGATGGTGCACTCACCCTGCGCCACCATGGTGCTGGTCCCGCTGATCGGCGTATCGAGGAATTTCAGGCCGCGGGCCTGCGCGGCTTCGCCCAGCCGTCGGGCCAACGGAGGGCTGATGGTACTCATCTGCAACAGCACGACGCTGGCCGGCGCTGACTGGATCAGTCCGCCGGGACCGAGCCAGACCTGCTCCACGACGTCAGGCGTCGGCAGGATGGTGAAGACGGCATCCGAACCCACAAAGGCGTCGCCTGGACTGTCCACTGCGATGAGGCCGTGCGGCTCCATCGCCGTCACCCGCTCGCGCCGCGTGTCGTAGCCGGCGACCTGGAGTCCCTTGGCGAGGAGGCGCGAGGCCACCGCACTCCCGAGCAGCCCGACCCCGATGAGGCCAATGCGACGCATGGATGTCCTCGCGCTCACTGCCATCGATTTCCCCTCGCGTTTCGCCGCGATGCCCTGGGATTCGCGCTGACCGCCCCGGATTATAGGCGCCGGGCGGGACCGTCACAAGTGACCAGCGGTTCCTTGACTTCCGACGCCGCCCTCGTATCATCGACGCGTTTCGGCGGCCGTCGCTGGCCCGAACGTCAGGCGCTCGGAGGAACCGCACCGCGATTCGTCGAAGGGAACGGAGACCTGACTCCGGTGGTTCGTCTGGGCAACGCCTCTGAATCCCGCCTGTGGAGAGTAAAGGAGGAGGGAAATGAAGCGAAGCGCGCTGGCTCTGCTGCTGGGCGTCCTCATCCTGGCGCTCGGCGTCGACTTCCCCGCGTGGGCCCAGAGGCCCATCAAGTTCGGCTTCATGGCCCCGCTAACCGGCCCGGCGGCCCAGGTCGGCAAGGACATGGTCGACGGGCTGAAAATGTACTTCGAGGAGAACGGCCACCAGCTCGGTGGACGCAAGCTCGAGCTGATCATCGAGGACAGCCAGGGACGGCCCGAAGTGGCTCTCAACAAGCTGCGCAAGTACATCGAGAGCGATCAGGTCGACCTCGTGGGGGGCGAGGCGTTCGCCCACATCGCCCTCGCCATGGCCCCCAAGGCCGACGAGTACAAGATCCCCATGATTTTTCCGGTTGCCGCCGCCGACGATCTCACCCAGCGCCAGCGGGCCAAGTGGGTCGTGCGCACGGGGTGGTCCAGCAGCCAGCCGTCTCATCCGTTCGGCGAGTGGGTGATCAAGAACACGAAGTATCGCCGCGTGGTCACCATCGCCGCCGACTATGCCTTCGGCTGGGAAGTGGTGGGCGGTTTCCAGCGCACGTTCGAGGACAACGGCGGCCAGGTCATCCAGAAGCTGTGGGTGCCGCTGAACGTCGCCGACTGGGCGCCCTACCTCTCGCAGATCCGTCGCGACTCGGATGCCGTCTTTGCCCTAGCTGTGGCCGCAGCTCAGCTGCGCTTCCCCAAACAGTACGAGGACGCTGGACTCAAGGGACGGCTGCCTCTCATCGGCGGCGCGGTGACGTTCGACGAATCGGCGCTGCCGCGAATGGGCGACGAGGCGCTGGGGGGCATCAGTCCGCTGATGTACAGCGCGGCGCTGGACACCCCGGCCATGAAGGAATGGGTGAAGAAGTACAAGGCGAAGTACGGCAAGGTTCCCTCCTACTACTCGGAGACGTGCTACTCCAGCGGCCGCTGGCTGGACATCGCCGCCATGGCCGTGGG
>JBKPAK010000022.1:0-17208 GCA_046726415.1 Candidatus Methylomirabilota bacterium | reverse complement strand
ACTTGAGCGCGCTCGCGCTCGTCCGCCGGACCGGCGGGAGTGGAGAGCTCGCGCAGAGGCCGGGGTACAATTGCGCGGCGGGAGGAGGCCGTGGCCCTGCACGACGCGCGGCTGGTGGTGGCGCTGGGCGGCAACGCCATTCTGCGCTCGAAAGAGCTCAGCAGCTACGAGGCGCAGTTCGACAATGTGCGCCGCACGTGTGACCAGCTCGTACCCCTCATCGCGGCCGGCCATCAGATCGTCTTCACGCACGGCAACGGCCCGCAGGTCGGGAATCTATTGATCCAGAACGAAGCGGCGGCGCGCCTGGTGCCCACGGTGCCGCTCGATGTCTGCGGCGCGGAGACCCAGGGCCAGATCGGCTACATGATCCAGCAGGCGCTCCGAAACGCGCTGAGCGCGGCCGGCATCTCTCGCCCGGTGGCGAGCGTGATCACCCAGGTGCTGGTGGACGCCGACGACGCGGCCTTCGCCATGCCGACGAAGCCGATCGGTCCCTTCCTCCCGGGCGAGATCGGCGAGCAGCGCACGCGCGACAAGGGCGAGACGTGGGCCATGATCGACAGCCGCGGGTGGCGGAAGCTCGTGCCCTCGCCGCAACCGGTCCGCATCATCGAGGTCGACACCATCGGAACGCTCCTCGACGCCGGCGCCGTGGTGATCGCGTGCGGCGGCGGCGGCGCGCCGGTGCTACGGCGTCCCGACGGACAGCTCCATGGCGTCGAGGCCGTGGTGGACAAGGATCTGGCGGCGGCGCGCCTCGCCCTCGAGCTACGCGCCGCCGCGCTCCTGATTCTCACCGACGTGCCCGGGGTGGCCATCGACTACGGCAAGCCGACGCAACGGTTCGTCCGGCGCATGGCGCTCACCGACTTCGAGGACCTCCTGGTCCGCGAGCCGTTCGCGGCGGGAAGCATGGGGCCGAAGGTGCGCGCGGCCTATCGCTTCGTCCACGACGGCGGCGGCACGGCTACGATCTGCGCGCTCGAGGACGCGCTGGCCGGCGCGCGCGGGGAGACCGGCACCATCGTTGTCCCCGACGACACGATGCAGCTCACGCTCACCGCGTGAGCAACCCGTCGGAGATTCGCCCTATTTCGGCTGGCCGACGACGCCCTCCACGAGCCAATCCATCCGGCGCAGCTCGGTCAAAGGGAACGCCTCGCCGGCCTTCACCCTCTCGACGCCCTTGTTGTCCCGGAGCGGCCCCTGGAACACCTGCCGCTTGCCGCTCGCGAACTCCTGCTTGGCGGCGTTCACGAGCTTCACGGCATCGTCCGGCACCGCGGGACCGAACGGCGCGATCGTGAGGTAGTCGTCGCCGAGTCCGCCCAGGATGTTCTCGCTCTTCCACGTGCCGTCCATCACCTGCCTCGCGAACCGGGTGTAGAGGCTGCCCCACGTGAACGCGATCCCGCTGATCCAGCCCCTAGGTGCGAACCTCTGCACCCCGACGTAGTGATAGCCGACGGAGTAGGCGCCGCGCTTCTCCGCCGCCTGCACGACGGCAATCGGCGAGTCCACGATGACTCCCAGCACGTCCACCCCCTGCTCGAGCAGCGCATTGGCCGCCGTGGCCTCCTTGCCGGGGTCGAGAAACCCCCCGGTGAACACCACGCGCGTCTCGGCCTTCGGGTTCACGGAGCGGGCCCCGAGTTGGAAGGCGTTGACGTTGGCCAGGAAGAAGCTGATGGGGAGCGCGACGACGTACCCGAGCTTGTCCGTCTTCGTCGTCTTGCCGGCGGCCATGCCCATGAGGTAGAAGGCTTCGGGCGTGCTGGCCCAGTACGTCGTGAAGTTCGCGGCGCGCTTATAGCCGCCAGGGTGTGCGAACTTCACGTCGGGGTGGCGCTGGGCGACCCGCAGCGCAGGCTCCAGGTATCCGAAGCTCGCCGGGATGATGAGTCGGGCTCCCTGCTTGATCATGTTCTCCATGACCCGCTCAGCGTCGGCCCCCTCGGGGACGTTCTCGACCTCGATGACCTCGATCTCGGGGAGGTTCTTCTTCATGATCTGCACGCCCTCGGCGTGCGCCTGGTTGTAGCCCGCGTCGTTGATCGAGCCCACGTGGAGGATGCCGACCTTCAGCTTCGGCTGCTGCGCGACCGCGTCGTGTCCGAACGGCAGCAGCACCAGCACCATCACCGCCCCCAGGAGCATCCGCCACCGCCCGTGCACCCTCGTGATCATCGCCACCACTCCTTTCCCCTGTGTCGTGAAGGGCCGCCCTCATCCACTGCGCTGGAAGACCCGGCCCAGGCTGGCCGGCGCGGCGTGGCGGCGCCGGCCGCCCCACAGCGCCAGCACGCCCAGGCTCAGCACGTAGGGCAGCATGTCGAGCAGGAACGGCGAGATGGGCACGCCGAGCGCCTGCATCTGGAGCTGCAGGGAGATGGCCCCGCCGAACAGCAACGCCCCCGCCACCGCGCGCAGGGGATGCCACTTGGAGAAGATCACCAGCGCCACCGCGATGAATCCACGGCCCGCCGTCATCCACTCCGCCCATGTCTTGGCCAGGCCCAGCGAGAGGTGCGCGCCGGCAATCCCGGCCAGCGCGCCGGCGACGAGCAGCGCCTGGTACTGCAAGAGCTGCGGACTGCGGCCGGCCGCGAACGCAGCCGTGGGATTCTCACCGACCGCGCGAAGGGTCAGCCCCCAGCGCGTGGAGAAGAGCACCCACCACGTCAGCGCGGCGACGGGCCCGGCGGCGTAGACCAGCGCGTCGTGCTGGAACGCGATCGGGCCGAGCAGCGGCAGCTCCGAGAGCCACGGGATCGGCAGCTCGGGGAGCCCCGCGATGCGGCTGCCGATGTACCGCCGGCCCAGCAGCGCGCTCAGTCCCACCCCGCAGAACATGAGGGCGAGGCCGCTGGCCAGCTGGTTGGCCCGCCGCGTGATGACGAGGAACGCGAAGATCATGTTGAAGAGCGCTCCGGCGAGCGCCCCCGCCGCCACCGCGGCGACCGCGCTACCCGTCTGCACCATGGTGGCGAAGGCCGCCACTGCCCCCATCAGCATCACGCCCTCGAGACCGAGGTTCACCACGCCGGCGCGCTCACCGAGGAGCTCCGCAAGCGTCGCGTAGAGCAGCGGCGTGCCCGTGAGGATCGCGCCCGAGAGGAGGCTGCGTAGCGCGGTGATCATGGCGCGCCCCCGCGGCGCCCGAGGACGACGAAGAGGATGACCGCCATCAGGATGTTCGCGACCGAGGCGGGCAGGGCCTGGGTCATCTGGAGGATGTCGCCACCGGCAGTGATGACGGCCAGCAGGAACGCCGCCGCCACAATCGCGAGGGGGCGCCCTCCCGCCATCCAGCTGATCAGGAACCCCGTGTAGCCGTACCCGGGGGACAGGCTCGGCCGGAGCCGTCCCTGCACGGCGGAGACCTCGACCATCCCGGCGAGGCCCGCGAGACCACCCCCGACGAGCATGAGCAGGACGACGTACCGGCCGATGAGGATCCCGGCGCGCCGCGCCGCTTCCACGTTGCCGCCGATGGCGCGCATCTCGAGGCCCCAGCGCGTCCGCCCCACCACGAACGCGAACAGCAGCACCGCCGCGGCCGCGAGCACGAGGCCGAGGTGAACGCGGCTCGCCCCGAGCATCGGCAGGGTGGCGGCGGCCGGGAACTCCGCCGTCTGGGGGTAGTTGACGCCTTCCGGATCTTTCCACGGCCCGAAAACGAAGAAGCTCACGAGCAGGATCGCCACGTAGTTCAGGAGCAAGGTGGAGATCGTCTCGCTCACCCAGCCTCGCGCCCGCAGCGCCCCGGCCAGCGCCGCCCAGAGACCGCCGCCGAGGAACCCGAGCGCGGCCATCAGGGGCAACAGCATCCACCCGGGCCAGTGGCTAAACGTGAGCGCGCCCCAGGTCGCGAACAGCGCGCCGACGTGGAGCTGTCCCTCGCCACCGACGTTGATGAGCCAGATCTGGGCGGGCACGGCGACGGCGACAGCAGCCAGCACCAGTGGGATCATCTTGACCAGCGTTTCGGACAGCCCGTACCAGCTCCCCAGCGTGCTGGTGAATATGTCGGCGTACGCCTTCAACGGGTTCTTTCCGAACACCAACAGCACGAGGGCGAAGATGCCGAGACCGAGCGCAGCGAGTGCGCTCGATCGGCCGAGCCTCTGGAGCCACTGGCCCTGAACCCACCCGCGCCCGATGGCCGACTCACCCGCGGCAGGCATGCCGTGGCGTGGAGCCCGTCATGAGATACCCGACCTCGTCGCGGGTGAGCGCATGCGGCGTCCCCGTGCCGACGATGCGCCCATGGAACAGCACGGCGAGGCGATCGCTGAGCGCGAACAGCTCGTCCATGTCCTCCGAGATGAGCAGCACCCCCGCCCCCCGCTCGCGGGCAGCCACGAGCAGCGCGCGAGCGGCGACCGCACTCCGCGCATCGAGCCCCCGCGTGGGATAGAACGCTACGATCAAGCCCGGCTCGTGGGCCAGCTCGCGGGCCAGGATCATCCGCTGCACGTTGCCCCCCGACAACGCGCTCGCCGGGACGTCGAGCGACGGCAAGGTCACGGAGAGCCGCGCCAGCGCCGCCTCGAGGTCGCGGCGCACGGCCGGCCAGTCCATGGCGAGGCCGCCCGCCCGCGCGTAGCGGCGGGTGTCGGCGAGCGCCATGTTCGCAAGCGGCGTCAGAGACGGCACCGCCGCCATCCCGAGGGCGTCCTCGGGGACGAAGGCGACGCCATCCGCCCGGACGCGGGCGACGGACCACGCCGTGGCCTCCCGGCCGCCGAGGCGCTTGACACCGCGGACGCACGGTTCGACTCCGAGGATCACGTCGCCCAGCTCGCGCTGACCGTTGCCGGAGACGCCGGCCACGCCGACGATCTCCCCGGGCCGGATCGTCAGATCGATGTCGACCAGCGCCGTCCGGTACCCCTCGGCGCGCGTCCCCACGCCCTCCAGCGCCAGCACAGGCGTCGCCGCCGCCACTACCGCGCGCGAATGCGCCACCGGCTCGGCGAGCGCGCCGCCGAACATCAGCGACACGAGCACCGCTTCCGAGGCCGCCGCGCGTGTCAGCGTCCCCGCGACCCGGCCCCGTCGCATGACGGTGATGCGGTCGGCGCAGGCGAGGACCTCGCGCAGCTTGTGGGCGATGAACACGATGGCATACCCGTCCCGCCGGAGCTGGTCGAAGCTCGCGAAGAGCCCGTCGACCTCGTGGGGCGCCAGGCTGCGGGTGGGCTCGTCCAGGACGAGGATCCGCGCATCGGCGAGCAAGAGCTTGAGCACTTCCACCTTCTGGCGCTCGCCCACCGACAGGCGCCAGACCTCCGCGGACGGGTCGACGTCGAAGCCGTATCGCGCCGACATCGACCGGATGCGCCCGGCGAGGGCGCCCGTGTCGAGCACCCAGGGGAGGTCGGGCAGGAACAGCGCGATGTTCTCGGCCACGCTGAGGGCGGGGATCTGCACGAAATCCTGGAACACGAGGCCAATGCCGAGCCGGCGCGCGTCGTGCGGCGACCGGACATCCACCAGCTGGCCCTCGCGGCGAATCTCCCCGGCGTCCGCCCGGTAGAAGCCGTAGAGGATCTTCATGAGGGTGCTCTTCCCCGCCCCGTTCTCGCCTACGAGTGCCAGGACCTCGCCGCGGTGCACGTCGAGATCGACGTGGTCGTTGGCGGTCACGCCGGGGAATCGCTTCGTGATGGCACGCAGAGACAGGAGGGGAGATTGGCCCATGGAGCGCCCATCGTAGCCGACGGTCTGTCCCGCCGACCACCGGGTTTTTGCCGAGACCGCGCGCGTCCGGGGACAGGGCGCGAGGAGCTCCGCCGACTCTTCCGCTCGGTGACGGAGGGCGGGCGCCTCGTCGAAATGGGCGCGCCCGCTTCGCGGCTGTCGTGGGCCTAGCCTACATCCTGGCGACGTGGAGCGGCGGCAAACGGTCCTTCCAGGGCATTGCCGTCTCGAGGGCGGCGGCCAGCTGCAAGACTAGATGCTCACACGCGGGCCGGCCCGCGATCTGAACGCCGATCGGCAACCCACTCGAGTGCATGGCGAGCGGCAATGACATCGCCGGCGTCCCCATGATGTTGTGCGGGACGGTGAACTGACAGGGCACGGCGAACAGCGCCTCCGGAAGGCTCCTGGCCGTCACCCCGGGCTTTGAAAGGTGATAGTTTCCCCACGGCTCGGCCACGCGCGCCGTCGTTGGAGACAACCAGATGTCGCAGCGGCTGTAGAAAGCGCCGAGCTTACGGCGGGCGACGTTGACGGCGGCCAGGGCGGCCATGAATCGGGCGGGCGTGATTTCCTTGGCGTACTCGTAGAGCGACAGGATGACGGGCTCGAGCGTGTCCGGTCCGGGCTTGGTTCCGGCGCGTCGGGCGTAACCATCGAGCCTGGCGTCGAAGGCGAAGAAGAACACATCGTTGAGGTGCCGGAGAGTGTCCAGCCCGCCCATGTCGGCAGTGGCGTGCTCGACGCTATGCCCCATGTCCTCCAGGCTCTTGCCGACGGCCTCGACCACCCGAGCAACCTCCGCGTCGACCTTGATCCCGACCAACTCCGACAGGACGACGCCGATCCTGAGCTTCGGCGGCGCCGTTCGCGCCAGGCTGGCAAAGCTCTCGTCCGGCCTGGGAATGGCGAAGGGATCGCCGGGATAGGAATGGGAGCAGCAATCGAGCATGGTCGCGACGTCGCGCACGCTCCTGGCCTGGATCAGATTCGTGGCAAAACCCAGGCCGCTCTCGTCGAGCATGGGCCCGCCGGAGACGCGCCCGCGCGAGGGCTTGAGGCCGACACCGCCGTTCCAGCTCGCCGGGATACGGATCGAGCCGCCAATGTCGGACCCGTGTGCGATGGGTACCATGCCGGACATGACGGCCGATTGCGCTCCACCCGAGGAACCGCCCGCGGAATAGCCCTTCCGCCAGGGGTTGGAAGTGTTGCCGAACAGGACGCTCTCCGTCGTGCCCGACATCGAGTATTCGGGCGCGGCCGAGCGGCCGAGAATGTTGACGCCGGAGTCGCGGAACTGCTCGAGCACGAAGCTATCCGCCTCGGCCACCATGCCCTTGCACAGCCGCGACCCGAACTCGATCTTGCGGCCCTTCTCGTGTCCGAACACGTCCTTGATGAGGAAGGGAACTCCGCGGAAGGGACCGTTGCCCAGCTTGGTCTCGTCGAGCTCTTCAGTCCGATCGGGATAAATCTCCACGACGGCCCTGAGCGTTGGGTTGGCCTTCTCGACCGCAGCCGCGGCGGTCAGCGCTAGCTCCTTGGGCGACACCTGCTTCTTGGCCACGAGGTCGGCCAGTCCGAGTCCATCGTACTGGGTGTATTCGGTCAGTTTCATCATGGTCGCCGCCTCCGCTGTCGCGTTTGAAGGGGCCGCATCCTGCAGATACGCGCTTCCGGCCGCTTCCGCAGGCAATCATACAAGGCACCCCAAGCACTGCGCACGACGAGCCCTTCCGGGGAGCACCCGCCGCTCAGATCGGCTCGATCGGCGGATCAGGCGTCGGTCAGGTCGGCTCGATTGGCTGAGGAGCGGTCGGTCAGGTCGGTTCGATCGGCATCCGCGCGATCCCCAGCCAGGCAATCGGCGCTCCGGCCTTCTCGACCGCCACCGCCGCCGGGAGAGAGGGATCCCAGTCGGCGGCGATGAAGCGACGGGCGCTGACACCGGCCGCGCCGTCGGACACGAGCCACAGGAGCGGCGGAACCATGATCTCCGGCTGCAGCATCTTGCTGCGGTCCCCAGCATCCGCGCCGACCAGCGGGGTATTGGTCACACCGCCCGGAACCAGGACATTGGCCGTGACACCAGTGCCCAGCAGGTCCGCTGCCATCACTGCGGTCGCCGACTCCGCGGCGGCCTTGCTCGAGCCATACAGCAGGTAGCCCCCGCGCACCATGGTGCCGAGGCTGGTGGTCACGGTGATGATGCGGCCCTGCCTGGCTCGCAGCATGTGCGGCACGACCGCGCGGGCCATCATGATGGGGGCAGTGGCATTCACGGCCAGAAAGCGGTCCACTGCTCGGGGGTCGCTTCCCAGAATCGGATCGGATTCTTTCGCTGATCAGCCCGCACCGACGCCTGGCCGATGCCAGCATTGTTGACGAGTATGTCGATGCGGCCAAACCGCTCCTGCGCGGCTGCCGCAGTCCCCTCGAACGCGTCCGGATGGGTGAGATCAGCCGGATGGGTCAGGACCGATCCGCGCCTGCCGGCCATCGCGGTGGCCAGCGCCCCGAGGGCCGCTGCGTTCTGGTCGACGGCCACGACGTCGATACCGCTGTCGGCAAGGCCGAGCGCCATCGCCCGACCGAGTCCGCTCGCCGCACCCGTCACGATCGCGGCCTTCGCCCCGGTCGCCATGTGTCTCCTCCTCGGCTCATGCAGTCTTTGATTTCACGCTCACCGCAGGCCCTTCTCTCATCCCGGCGCGCCGGGTCAGCCTAAGTCCGCCGCATCGATTCGGTCAACTCCTTGCGGCCGCTTGATGCAGCCACCGCGCGTCGAGGAGTGTTTCCCGCGTGGCCTATAATGCGGCCACGATCGCGACGAAGACGGTGGAGGGGTGCGATCCATCCCGTCATCTGACCGGAGAGAGGCGATGCAACGACAGATGGTGATGGTGGGCTTCCTGCAAGCGCAGAACTGCACGAACCTGGTCAGCTCCTGGCGACATCCCGAGTCCCGCGAGGATTCCTGGTCTCCGGACTTCTACGCCACCATTGGCCGGGTGCTCGAGGAAGGCAAGTTCCACGTCGGCTTCTTCGATGACCGGCTGGCGATGCCCGATCGCTATGGCAACGACCATCGCCACACGGTCCAGCACGGCATCCGCTGCGTGAAGATGGACCCCGTGACCGTCCTGATGGTCATGGGCATGGCGACCAAACGGCTGGGCCTCGGCTCCACGCGCAGCACGACCTATTACGAGCCTTTCGACGTTGCCCGCACATTCGCCACGATCGACCTGATGACAAACGGACGGGCGGCGTGGAACGTCGTCACCTCGATGAATGACGGCGAAGCCCTCAACATGGGCCGCGACCTGCACATGGAGCACGACCGCCGTTACGATCGAGCCGAAGAGTTCATGCACGTGGTCATGGGCCACTGGAACTCCTGGGATGACGACGCGATCGTGCAAGACAAGAAGACCGGCCTGTTCGCGGATCCCGACAAGGTTCGGCGCATCGACCATGTGGGCGAGTATTTCCGGTCTCGCGGCCCATTTACGGTGCCGCGTTCGAAGCAAGGGCACCCGGTGATCATCCAGGCCGGACAGAGCGGCCCGGGAAAGCGCTTCGCCGCGCGCTGGGGTGAGTTGCTCTTCGTCGGCAGCCCGGTCACCCTTGATGCCGGCCGGAAGAACTATCGCGAGATCAAGGACTCCGTGGCTGCGCAAGGGCGCGACCCGCAGCATTGCATCATTGCCCCGTCCGCCTACGTCATCGCCGCCGAGAGCAAGATGGCGGCCGAAGACAAGGCGGCCCTGATCGAAACACTGGCGACTGATGAGGATGCGTTGTCCTTGCTGTCCGAAGCGATGAATTTCGATTTCGCGACCAAGGAGCTGGATGAACCGTTCACGGACGAGGAGCTGGCCAGCATCTCCGGCACGCAGTCGATGCGCGACCGGGTCGTGCAGCTCTCCGGCCTCAAGAATCCGACGCCGAAAGACTTCATCACGTTCAGCCGGCGCGCGCGTCCCAACAAGCCCTTCGTCGGTGGGCCGAAGGAAGTCGCGGATGGGCTGGAGGAGTGGTTCTCCACCGGGGTTTGCGATGGCTTCGTGGTCGCCGCGACACACGTGCCCGGCTCTTATGTGGATTTCGTGAAATACGTGATCCCGGAACTGCAGCGGCGCGGCCTGTATCACAAGGACTACGAGGGTGAAACCTTGAGAGAAAACCTGGGCCTGCCAATTCCGAGGGCGCGACGGTGAATCCCTGTCCCCAGTGTGCCCGACGGCGTGAAGTCGGGACACTCGGTGAGACGGCGGACTGCGGGAGATAGGCGGAGAACAGCGGGCCTCTCACCCGAGGCGCCCCTGGTGGAGTCGGCCTATGCGTGGCGGCGCCTCGTTGCCTCGCTGGCGCTGAGCACGATCGGGGGCGTCGGCCTCTGGTCGGTCGTTGTCGTACTGCCGGCGGTGCAGGCCGAGTTCGGGGTCGCCCGCAGCAGCGCCTCCCTTCCCTACACGGCCACGATGCTGGGCTTCGCCGTCGGCGGGCTCTTGATGGGCCGCATCGCTGATCGCTTCGGGATCGCGACGCCGCTTGTCGTGGGCGCGATCGCGCTCAGCCTCGGTTACCTGCTGACGGCCCAGGTGGGGAGCCTGGGGCAGTTTGCCTTGGTCCAGGGCGTGGCCATCGGCCTCCTCGGCAGTTCGATTACATTCGGACCGCTCGTCGCGGATATCTCGCACTGGTTCACCCGCCACCGCGGCATCGCTGTCTCGGTGTGCGCCAGCGGGAACTACCTGGCCGGCGCGGTCTGGCCCCCGATCCTCCAGCACTTCACGGCAACCTCGGGATGGCGACTGACCTTGGTCGGCGTCGGTGTGTTCTGCCTCCTGACCATGCTGCCGCTCACCCTCGCGCTTCGCCGCCGCGCGCCGGTCTCGCGCGGACCGCTTTCGACGACCGTCGCCGGGACCGAAGCCGGCCGACGGCACGTCGCGCCCGGCCGCTTGCAGGCGCTCCTCATGGTCGCCGGCGTGGCGTGCTGTGTCGCCATGTCGATGCCGCAGGTGCACATCGTCGCCTACGCGAGCGACCTCGGTCACGGCGTCGCCCACGGCGCGGAGATGCTCTCCGCCATGCTGGGCATGGGCGTCTTCAGCCGCCTCGTCTCTGGGTGGATCGCCGATCGCGTGGGCGGCGTGCCAACCCTGCTTCTGGGATCGGCCCTGCAATGCCTGGTGCTGGCGCTCTATCTGCCCTTCGACGGCCTGGTCTCGCTCTACGTGGTCTCCGCGCTCTTCGGCCTGGCCCAGGGGGGGATCGTGCCGAGCTATGCGGTCATCGTGCGGGAGTACTTCGCCCCACAGGAGGCGGGGGCGCGCATCGGCGGCGTGGTGATGGCCACGATCTTCGGCATGGCGCTGGGCGGGTGGCTCTCGGGAGCGATCTTCGACCTGACCGGCTCGTACCGTCTGGCCTTCGTCAACGGCATCGTCTGGAACCTGCTCAATCTCGCGATCGCACTCTGGCTGCTCGGCCAGCCGCGCCGCATCGCGGCGCTGGCGTAGGCCGCCCCACCGCCGGAGTCTCGACGTCGGCGCAGCCTGGTGTCATCATCACGGGCACTGCCGGAGACGTTGAGGGAGGACCACCATGAATTACCGGATCATCTCGGCCGACGATCACATCGACCTGCAGTGGATGCCAAAGGATGTCTGGCAAAGGCGGGTGCCGCCCGAGTGGCGCGAGCGCGCCCCGAAAGTCGTGGAGACCACCGACGGCCCGGCCTGGGTGTGCGGCGATGACCGGTGGGAACTCTGGGGTGGGCGTGCCGGGGCGGCCGGGGCGCGGGGCGGACGCCGGACCGCGATCGACCGTGGCGGCGTGTTCGAGCATGGCGTGCTCCGGCCGACGACGACGGCGCTGCGCCTGGCGGATATGGACCGGGACGGCGTCGACGCGACGGTCATGTACGGTCCGATCGTCCCGCTGCTGATCAAGGATCCGGAGCTTCGTCGCGTGTGCTACCGCGCCTACAACGACTGGCTGGCCGAGTTCTGTGCCACGGCGCCGGAGCGCCTGATCGGCGTGGGCTTGATTCCGATCGATGACCCGAAGATGGCCGCCGACGAGGTGCGCCATCTCAGGCAGATCGGGCTCCGCACCGGGATGTTCCTCGCCGCCCAGGTGGAGGTTCCGCTCTGGGATGAGGCCTGGGAGGTCCTGTGGGAGGCGGCGGCCGAGACGGGGATTCCCATCGGCTTCCACCTCGGCGGAGGGTTGCGCACGGTCCTCGCCGGCGGCCCGAAGGCAAACCACGCGGGCAACGTCGGTGTTCGGATCGCGTGCGCGACCCTACAGATCGACGAAGCTCTCGCCGCCGTCATCTTCGGCGGGGCCCTGGAGCGCCATCCCGGCCTCAAGATCGTGCTCGCCGAGACCGGAATCGGCTGGCTCCCGTACATGCTCGAGCGCATGGACGAAACCTATCTTCGATTCCTGGACGCCGGGGAGTACTGGCGGGCCCAGGGCGGCCTGCCCTTTACCCAGCCGCCGAGCGCGTACTGGCGGCGCCAGTTGTGGGCGACGTTCCAGACCGATCACGCGGGGCTGCGGTTGATCGATCGGCTCGGCGATGACCGCGTGATGTGGGCCTCGGATTACCCGCACCCCGACAGCACGTGGCCGGAGTCGCAGGCGGCCATCGCCGAAAACTTTCGGGGTGCCGCGCCGGAGATGCGCCGTCGAATCCTCTGCGACAACGCGCGGGCGCTCTACGGCCTGTGAGGGGGCTGGTCGTCGAGGAGCGGCGTCGCGCTTCCATCTGCACTTCAGGGGTTCGATTCCGTCATTTGAATCTCTACTCAGAACACTAGTAGTGCATGTCGGCGCGGTTGCCGCCGTCGATGCCGATGGCTTCGCCGTGCACGCCGATGGTGAGCGGAGAGCACAGCATTGCCACGAAGTAGCCGATGTCGGTCGCGGTGACCATGTGCTTGAGCACCGTGCGCTCGTCGGCGGCCTTGTGGAGCGCTTCGACCGTGGTGCCCTCGCGCTTCGCCTGCTCGGCATAGCGCTCCAAGGTGGCTTCGGTGATCGTCTGCCCGGGGTAGATGGCGTTGACGTTGATGCCGTACGGCACGAGGGCGTTGGCCATTGACTTGGTCAGATTGACGGTCCCGATGTTGCGGATGCCGCCGCTCACCGCGGTGCCGGGGGCTCGGCCGGCCCCGCCGCTGATGTTGATCACGCGCCCCCAGCCGGCCTGCTTCAGGTACGGGATGGCGGCCTGCGTCGTGCGGAGGTAGCCGACCACCTTCTCTTCGAAGTCACGCAGGACATCGGCGTCGCTCACCGTCTCGACGGTACCCGGCGTGCCGCCGACGCGAGCCGCGTTGTTGATCACGATGTGGATGCCGCCGAGCTCGCGCGCCGCCGTGTTGACGAAGTGCTTGATCGCGTCGGCGTTCAGGGTATCGCATACGATGGGGACCACCTTCCGGCCCGACTCCTTCGCCAGCTCAGCGGCCGCGTGCTTCAGCGGTCCTTCGGTACGGGCGCAAATGGCGACGTCGCAGCCCTCGAGCGCGAGCTGGCGGGCAATGGCCCGGCCGATGCCGCGGCTGGCGCCGGTGACGATAGCTTTCTTGCCGGCGAGTTGCAGATCCAATCATTCCTCCTTCGCGCGTGTGCGCGCTCCGTCGTCGTCGAACGCGTCCCAGTCCGTCGGCACCCGCGTGGTGCGCCGCCGTGGCTCGCGGGGGCCCTTCGCCCCCGGTTCTCACCCGCTCAGGCGTGGACGCCGATGATCTTGTCCCAGTCGGTCGCGTGCTGGTAGGCGTGTGCGACCCGCACGAGGAGCGGATCGTCGAAGAAACGCCCGACGAGCTGCATGCTGACCGGGAGACCGGCCGACAACTTGCCCACGGGGAGGGCGAGCGCCGGGTGGCCAGTGTAGTTGAAGGGCTGGGTGTTGCAGGAGAAGCCCCTGGTCATCGCCATGAGGTTGTCTCGAGGAGCTGCCCGTCGGTGGTTCTTGGTGGCCGTCATGACACAGGTGGGCATCACCAGCACGTCGACGGCCGCCAGGGCGGCGTCGTAGGCCTTGATGTAGGTGGGCCGGACATTCTGTGCCTTGGCATATACGCGGCCGTGGTAGTTGCGGCGGCTCAGCTCGGCGGCGATGAGCGAGAGCTTGGTGCGTGGTGCGAGCACATCGGCCTGGGAGGCCCACAGCCCACTGACGACGAGATTGGCACGATCCTGGAGCGCTGCTGCGGCGCCGCGGACGCCTGCCGGAGGAGCCCAGCCCCAGCGATCCCGTGGCCGAGCAGATACCGCTCGTGGCCGGCGCTGCCGCCGCCTCCATCCAGGGGCGGGTCGCCACCGCGCCGCGGGCCGGCCATCCCGTGCGCCGCCTGCGCTCGGCGGCCGCGGTCGTGGACGGAGGCAGAATTCGGGCTCGCAGCAGGGGAGGGGGCCAAGGTTGGCGAGGCCGAGCCGGAGACGGATCAAGACCCTGAGCGGCCCATTGAGCCGCTGTCAGTCGCCGGTGAGCGCCACCATGGTCTGATCGCAACCGACTCACCGGCTGGGTCGAGGCAAGTGAAGTCGGAGTGGGAGGTGCCGCGCGTACGTCACGTAGTCCGTGTCTACCGCGAACACGGGGATCGCGTGGCGATACGCCACGGACGAAATCAACATGTCAATCGGTCCGCCGGTGACGCCCCCCGCGCGGCACACGTTGAAGAACTCGGCCGCTCGGTCGTAGTCCTCGGCGGCGATGTTGAGGTGCGGGAAATCCAGCAACGTTCGCCGCAGCGCCCGGAAGGCCTCGATCCGTCGAGTTCCGGAGAGAATCTCCTGTCGGATGGGTCCGATGAGCGCGGCCATGCCCTCGGCCACCAAGCGAGCCCACTCTCCTACGACGCGTTCCTCCTCCGCGCTCAGCGCCGCCGCCCGCCGGCGGAGCGCGAGCAACCAGATCGAGGTGTCGACGAGGATCATCAGGCCCGCTGTCGACGCAAGGCCTTGTAGTCGTAGTCGTCGAAGTAGTCGACCTGGCCGCGCCATTTCAGAATTTGCTTCCGTCGGCGTGACCTCACGTACTCGGTGAGGGCGGCGGTGACCGCGGCCCTCTTGGTCTTATGCCCCCCGGCCCGGACCGCCGCCTCGATGAGCTTGTCGTCGAGCGCCAGGTTGGTCGCCATGAGTTCCCCCTCGCCTTCAGATGATCACACAGCGAGATGTGTGAAACAATGCCGAGTACATCAACTTTGGTAATGTCCAGGCAGCGGTCGATCTCTACGAACCAGCTGCGACCTTCGTGGCCGAGCCAGGCAAACCCGTGAGCGGGCACGCGGCGATCCGTGGGGTGATGACCGGATTCATCGCCAGCAAGCCGCGAATCGAGATGAAGGTCCTGATCGTCGTCCAGAGCGGCGACCTGGCGCTGACCGTCTCTGAGTACACGCCCAGGAGCACGGGACCCGACGGCAAGCAGACCGCCACTTCCGCTCGTGGGACGGGGGTAGTGCGCCGGCAGACCGACGACACATGGCGGGTTGTCATCGACAATCCGACCGGCACGGCATAGCCACAGGTGGCGCGCGGCGGCGCACCACCTGGGACGGCGTAGCGCGTGAGGCCTCAGGGCACCTGTGCCTGCGGCTCCAGCGGGGCTGCGGCGTGCGGGGCTGGGGGCGGGGGAGCGAGGGTGCGGAGGGTGTCTATGAGGTGTCTATGTTGACTAGCGCTCCCGATGGGGCGCGCATCGGGTATCCTGATGCGGCCCCGAGAGGCAGCGACACCACGAAATCCCAAGGAGGGAGCAAGCGATGGCCGAGACGGCACGGCTGGCGGTGTTTCACGGCACGGGCAGGCCATTCGAGATCCGCGAGTATCCAGTACCGGATCCCGAGCCCGGGGCGATGCTGATCAAGATCGCGCTGGCGAATGTCTGCGGCTCTGACATGCATTACTGGCGCGGCGAGCAGGACTACGTGAAGATGGGCCGGCCGCTGCCGCTCAATACCGGCCACGAGCATGTCGGCACCGTCGCCAAGCTCGGCCAGGGGGTCACCGCAGACTCGATGGGGCAGCCGCTCGAGATCGGCGACCGTGTGCTGTACCGCTACTTCTGTCCCTGCGGGCGCTGCAAGGCCTGCCTGCGCCGCCAGTACAAGTCGTGCCCCACCCGCCAAGCCAACTGGCTCGTGTCGTGCGAGGTGTGGCCGCACTTCCAGGGCGGCTTCGGCCAGTACTTCTACCTGCGCCCGAATCACGCCGTGTTCAAGATCGGGCCCGAGATCACCGACGAGATGGCGGCTGGGATCAACTGCGCATACACGCAGGTGTATGCGGGGCTCGAGATCGCCCAGCTCCGCGCCGGGCAAACGGTGGTCGTGCAGGGCGCGGGCGGGCTCGGCGTCTACGCGTGTGCCGTGGCGCGGGAGATGGGGGCGAGCCAGGTCGTGGTCATCGACGGGCTCGACGAGCGGCTCGAGCTGGCGAAGCAGTTCGGCGCCACCGACGTCGTCGACATGCGCCGCCACTCGACGCCCGCCGAACGGATCGCCGCCGTCAAGAAGCTCACCGATGATTGGGGCGGCGACGTGGTCCTGGAGCTGGTGGGCCATCCGGGTGTCGTCGACGAAGGGCTGCGCATGACCGCCCCCGAGGGCACCTACCTCGAGATCGGCAATATCAATGTGGGGTGGAAGGCCGAGTTCGATCCGTCGTGGATCATCTTCGGCAACCGGCGGATCATCGGGCTTGCGCACTACGAGGCCGAGCATCTGCGCGGCGCGCTCGACCTCATGCGGCGCACGCTGACCAAGTATCCCTGGGGGAGCGTGGTCTCCCACAAGTTCCCGCTCGAGCAGATCAACGAGGCCTTCATCCAGCAGGACAAGGGCCACGTCACGCGCGCGGCGATAGTCCCGAACTGAGCACCGGGCCCCCCGCGCGTACCATGCCGACTATCGCTTGCACCCTCGAGGGAGGATAGGAGCACACCGCATGGCAAACAAGACGCTCGAATACCGCGACGGCGCGGTGACCTTGAAGGGCTATCTGGCCGATGACGCAAGACCTGGTGCGCGGCCGGGCGTGGTGCTGTTCCCGGAAGCCTTCGGAATCGGCGATCACGTGATCGAGCGGGCGCGGCGGCTGGCGGCGCTGGGCTATGTAGCCCTGGCGGCCGATCCGTACGGAGACGGCGTGCAGGCGCAAGACCTGCCCCGCGCCATCGAGCTCATGACCGCCGTGCGCTCCGACATCAGCCGCTGGCGTGCCCGCGCCCAGGCGGCGCTCGATGCCTTGTGCGCTCAGCCCAGCGTGGACCGCACCAAGCTCGCCGCCATCGGTTATTGCTTCGGCGGAAGCACGGCGCTCGAGCTCGGGCGGAGTGGCGCACCGCTGAGCGCCGTGGTGAGCTTCCACGGGGGGCTCGAGGCGCCGAAGCCGGAGGATGCCAGAAACATCCGCGCCAAGGTGCTCGTCTGCCACGGCGCGAGCGACCCGCTGATTCCG
>JBKPAK010000021.1:0-35009 GCA_046726415.1 Candidatus Methylomirabilota bacterium | reverse complement strand
GTCGCCAGCGAAGAGCGCGAGATCATGTTCGGTACGCGTGAGCTGCTGGTCGATAGGGTGAATCGCATCACGGCCGCCCTGGATCGGCTCAGCACTGGTGAGTATGGAACCTGCGTGGAGTGTGGGGAGGCCATCGCGCCGGCCCGGCTGCGCGCGCTCCCGGAAGTACAGACGTGCGTGCGCTGCCAGGATCGCATCGAGCGGCTCGGGCGTCGGATGCGCGTCGCCACCGTCGAAGCGGGAGTCGACGAAGACTAAGACCGCTCAGCAGCAATTGCCTCCCAGAGGGGGCGGGTCGCATCCCGCCCCCTTTGTTGTGTTCCGGCGCTCAGGACGTCCTTCGCCGAGGAGTGTAACGTAGCAGCGTGCGGACGCCGATTCTGGATCTCGCGCGGCCTGGCTTCCATGCACTCTGCCGCATGTACTTTGGTCTGCAGCTCGTGGGGATCGACAACATTCCCCAAAGCGGTGCGGTAATCATCGCGCCCAATCACCAGACGTACGCGGATCCACCGCTCGTCAGCATTCCCGTCCGCCGTCCTGTCTACTACATGGCCTGGGATCGCCTCTTCGAGATCCCCGGCCTGAACTGGATGATCAGGCGACTTCGCGCGTTTCCGGTCCGTCTCGAGTCGCGAGACCCACGCGCCGCACGCGAGGCAGTCCGTCTCCTTGAAGGGGGCGAAGCGCTGATGATCTTCCCGGAGGGCGGACGGAGCCCCGACGGGAGGGTGCAGTCCTTCAAGCCCGGGGCTTTTCGCCTTGCGGTCGCGCTCAATGTGCCCGTGCTCCCGGTGACGATCGACGGTGGGACCCGAGCATGGCCGCCGGGGCAGCTCTTTCCCAGGCGAGGCCACATCCGCATCACGTATCACCCGCTCGTCGTTCCCGATCCGTCACTGGAGTCACGCCTGGCGGCTCTCGAATTGGCGCGACAGACTCGCGAGGTCATCGCGGGAAACCTTCAGGTCGCCTGAGGGACTTGCGTCAGACGAGATCTCGAGGCGGTCCATTGGCCGCAAGGCCGTCGCCATGCCACAATCCGCGCAGATTGCCTACCCCCACCTCCTTGGCGAGCCTCAACGCGGCGATCGTGGCCTGCCGCCTCTGCCCCCGCCTGGTCGCCCACCGCGAGGCGGTAGCGGCGGCGCCTCCCTCACGCTATCGCAATCAGGTGTACTGGGCGAGGCCTCTGCCCGGCTTCGGAGATCCTCGCGCGCACCTGCTGCTGGTGGGCTTGGCGCCCGCGGCGCATGGCGGTAACCGCACCGGCCGGATGTTCACGGGGGATCAGAGCGGCACCTGGCTCTTCCGGGCTCTGTACGAGACGGGGTTCGCCAGCCAGCCAACATCCGAGCACCGCGCCGACGGCCTCCGCCTCCGAGATGCGTACGTCACGGCAGCGGCGCGCTGCGCGCCTCCGGCCAACAAGCTGTCCTCCGCTGAGCTGATAACCTGCCGGCCGTACCTCCTCGAGGAGTTGCGGCACTTCACCGGCGCGCGGGTGGTGGTCGGCCTAGGGCGCGTCGGCTGGACGACCTACCTTCAGGCGCGTCGCGCCCTCGGTGCCTCGCCGCCGACCGCCACGCCAGTATTCGGTCACAACATCCAGACGCGGTTCGAGGACGGGTGCGTGCTCATCGGCTCGTATCATCCGAGTCAGCAGAACACGTTCACGGGTAAGCTGACGCGTTCGATGCTGCGCCAAGTCTTCGCCACGGCGCGGCGCCTGTTGAGGCGATCGGCTCAAACGGTGTGACGAATCCGAGCTCGGTGTCGCGCCCAACGACAGTGCCGAGTGGTCCGTCATCCGAGCGGTCGCGTGGCACGCCCCCGCCGTTGAGCACACCACCGCGCGTGATCCCGGTGGAGGTATCCGGGGGAGCGGTTTCGCTCCCCCGACCTCGATCAATCGACCAGATCCGAGGGTAGACGCGGCCGCTCGGCCACGGTGAGCGTGAACTCGCGCGGCTGGCCGTCCCGGAGGACGGTGACCTTCGCTTTCTGTCCGGGGCGAAGCGTGCGGACCTTGGCGAGATACTCCAGGTGGGTGCGGATGGCTGTGCCCTGGATCGACGTGAGGATGTCCCCGCCCAGCAAGTACTCGTCACCCTGAATGACGACCGAGAGGTTTCCCCCACGAATGCCGGCGCGATCGGCCGGGCTGCCGTCGAAGACGACCTCGACCAGGTAGCCGGGCGTCACGGGAAAGCGGAGGAGAGAGCCAACCCGATTGTCGAGCTCTCGCCCTTGCATGCCGAGCCATGGTCGGACGACTCGCCCTTGCTCCCGAAGATCCCTCAGGACGATCTTGGCCGCGTTGACCGGCACCGCGAAGCCGATGCTCTGGGCGTCCTCGGAGATGAAGGTGCTGATCCCAATCACGTAGCCGCAGCGGTCGAACAGCGGGCCGCCGGAGTTACCGGGATTGATAGGGGCATCCGTTTGGATCAGCGCCTGGTCGGAGATGCCGGGCAGGAGGCGATTGAGAGCGCTCACGATCCCGCGCGTCATGGTCTGATCGAGACCGATTGGGTTGCCGATGGCGACGACCTCCTCGCCGACCTTGAGGGTGGACGAGTCCCCGAGACGCGCGGTGGCCAACGCGGTCGTCGTCTCAAAGCGCAAGAGGGCCAGGTCGAGAACGGGATCGAGCCCGACGACGCGGGCCGGAACCTTCTCCTTGGAATCCAAAGTCACCGAGAGCGAGGCAGCCCCGTCGACCACATGGGCGTTGGTGAGCACTTGGCCATCCCGCTCGATAATGACCCCCGAACCCACTACGGTTTCGAATCGGCGCTGAGGCTTGGCCTTGTTGATCTTCATGGCCTGGATCGAGACAACCGTTGGGGACACCCGGTCGAAGAGAGCGGTGAGTGGGTCACTGCAGATTGCGGCGGAGGCCTGCCCCGTGAAAAGCAGGAGCAGGGCGAACAGCAACCACGGTCGCATGCAAGGCGATCATACACCAGGCGGTCACGGCAAACGCGACCTCATGTCGGTATACTTTCGGTGTGCGGCGTTTGATCCTCGTCGCGATGTTTCTCCTTGTCTCGGCCGTGCCCGCCTGCGCGGCCGATGGGGTCGTTGCCGCCACCCTGGATAACGGACTTCGGGTGCTCCTCCTGGAAGACCATCGGAGCCCGATCGCAACCTTCCAGGTGTGGTATCGAGTCGGCTCCCGCAACGAGGTACGCGGCCGCACCGGCCTCGCCCACTTCCTGGAGCACATGATGTTCAAAGGCACGCCGACGCACGGCCCCCGCCAGTTCTCGCGGCTGGTGGAACAGAACGGAGGCCAGGACAACGCCTTCACCAGTCAGGACGTGACCTCGTACTACGTCAACATCGCGGCCGACCGCCTCCCGCTCGTCATCGATCTCGAGGCCGACCGCATGCAGAACCTCCTTCTCGAGCCGACGGACATCAGCTCCGAGCGCCAGGTTGTTCTCGAGGAACGGCGGACGCGCACGGAGGACGACCCGGGGGGCTTCCTGTCCGAGGAAGTGAGTGCGCTTGCTTTCAAAGCCCATCCGTATGGCCAGCCGGTGATAGGTTGGGCCGTTGACGTGGAGCGCATCACCCCGGAGGTAATGCGCGCCTTCTACCAGACCTACTACGTTCCCAACAACGCCTTGGTCGTCGCCGTGGGTGACTTCCGCGCGGCCGAGCTCCTCGAGCGCATCAAGCAGCGCTTCGGGAAGATCCCCCGCGGCCCCGATCCACCGCCCGTGCTCGCGGTGGAGCCCCTGCAGAGTGGCGAGCGACGGGTGATCGTGCAGCGCCAAGCTGAGCTGCCGGTCGTCTACCTCGCCTACCATGTCCCTAGCGGCGCCTCAGCGGACGCTCCGGCGCTGAATGTCCTCTCGACCGTGCTCTCCGGTGGCCGGGCCTCACGCCTGTATCGCGCCCTCGTCTCCGAGGGGCACATCGCCCTCGAGGCCGGGGGGCACTACACGTCCTTCATGCTCGATCCCTATCTCTTCTGGTTCTGGGCGACTCCGCTGCCTGGCCACACGCCAGAGGCGGTCGAGGCCGCCCTCCTGAGCCAGATGGAGCGACTCAAGGCCGAGCCGGTGCTCGACGAAGAGCTGCAGCGCGCCAAGAATCAGATCGAGGCGGCATTCGTCTTCGCCCAGGATTCAATCGCCCAGCGCGCGAGCCAGCTCGCCCAGTTCGAGCTGATCGGCGGCTACGCGCTCGACCGGACGTTCCTCGAGAAGATCCGCGCGGTCAGCGCCGCGGACCTCGTGCGGGTGGCCCGGACGTATTTCCCCACCGACCGGAAGAACGTCGGGATCCTTTTGCCCAAGCGCTGATGGTGCGTTGGCGGCGCAGCTCGATCGAGAGTAACGCGGCCGATCGCCGCCCACGAACGCGACGGTGGCCGACCGCGCTCGGAGCGGTGATCGCCGGCACCCTCCTTCTCGCGGCGATGCCGGCGATGGCGGCGGCGATCGCGCATCGCGAGGTTCTGCCAAACGGGATCGTGCTGCTCGTGGCCGAGCGCCCGGGCGTGCCCATTGTGGCCGCGCGCGTGTATGTCCAGGGGGCGGGCTCGGCCTTCGATCCGTCCGACCGCCAGGGGCTCGCCAATCTGACGGCGGAGCTTCTCACTCGCGGGACCGTCAAGCGCAACGCGGCGGAGATCGATGCCGCCATCGAGTTCGTGGGAGGCCGGCTGGACGCCGGCGCGGACCGCGACGGCCTGGTCGCTGCGGTCGACATCCTTCGGAAGGACCTGATGCTCGGGCTAGATCTCCTGGCCGATGTGGTGCTCTGGCCAGCATTCCCCGAGGCGGAAGTGGCGCGCAAGGTCAAGGAGATCCAGGCCGCCATCCAGCGGGCCGATGAGAGTCCCGACGGGCTGGCGGTGCGGGCCCTTCGGCGCCTCGTCTTCGCCCCGCATCCCTACGCCTGGCCGGTGGAAGGAACGCGGGATTCTGTTGCCAAGCTCACGCGAGCTGACGTCGTCGGCTTCTACCAGGGCCACCTGCGGCCAGACACGGCCATTGTCGCGCTTGTCGGGGCGATCACCGTGGACGAGGCACGCCGCGAGATCATGACGCGCTTCGGACAGTGGGCGCGGCCAGCGACGCCAGTGCCCACCCTGGCCATGGCCACCGTTGAGGGGCCGCCCCGCGTCGAAACGATCAAGCGGGACCTGGCTCAGGCCACCATCCTGATGGGCCGTCGGGCGATCCGCCAGACCGATCCCGATTACTTCCCCCTCGCCGTGGCGTCCTACGTTCTCGGCGGCGGGGCGTCCTCCCGCCTGTATGGGCGCGTCCGCGACGAAGGCGGACTGGCCTACGCGGTGTGGACCGATATCGGGCCAGCCCGCTACGGTGCCTCTCTGATCGTGGGAGGGCAGACCCGGACCGCTGCGGTGGCGAGGGTCATCGACCTCTTTCATGAGGAGATGGCGCGGATGGGGCGCGAGCCCGTCCAGGGCTGGGAGCTCGATCTGGCCAAATCAAATCTCATCGGCGGGTTTCCGTTGCGGTTGGACACGACAGCGAAGGTCGCCACCTTCATCACGATTGCCGAAGCCCAGGGGCTCGGGCTCGACTACGCCGAGCGATACCGGCGGGAGATTGCCAGGGTGACGGCCGCGGACGTTCGGCGGGTGAGCTCGCGATTCTTTGCGCCCGATACGTTCAGTCGCGTCGTGGTCGGTCAAACCCCATGAGGCGAGTCTTGGCGATGGCCTTGGCGATGCCCCTCGGTCTCTCCAGCGCCGAGGGGGCCTCGCTCGTGCTCGGTGAGCGGGAGATCGGGCAAGCGATAGCGCTCGGCCGGCGAAGTGCGACGAACGACACCGCCTTCGACGCCGAATGGCGGGTGACCAACCCGGCCGGCGAAGTGGCGACGGTGGTGACGCCGTTCCACCGCATTGCTCTCGCCGCCCGGCACGCTGCCTTCAAGAGCGAACCGCTCACGCCAGCCGAGCAGGGGCGGATCCTCGGGGAGCTGAAGGACCGGCTGTCGGTGTGGGTGCTTCTCAAGGGCACCCGGGAGGACTTCGCCCGGCACTACGCGCCCCGTCTCATCGTGGCCAGCGGCGACGGCAGAGAGCACGAGATCGTTCCGACGTTCGTCCAGAACGAGAGGACAGCGCTGAAACAGGCCGGCGGTGACTTCATGGCCCGCTGCGTCTACGGGTTTCCCAGCAAGGACCTCACTGGGGTCTCGCGCGGTGCGCTGGTGGTGCGCGATGCCGAGGGCCGAGAGGTGAGTCGCTTCAGCCTCGATCTCTCCCGGATGCGCTGAGCTTCGCCGAAGGAACTCCTTCCGCGGCGCGCTTGGGCGAGTTGCCGCCCGCGCGCCAGCACGGTACCGGGGGTTAGCCAACTCCTTCGCCCTTGCCGCCGTTGCTATAATTCGCGGCATCCGCGACACGTCAGCAACCGCGACGCATCCAGGGAGGAGGCTCGCAATGAAAGCGATTCGCGTCCACTCGCCCGGGGGACCGGAAGCTCTTCGCTACGAGGATGTCCCGGAACCCGAGCCCAAGCCCGGACATGCGGTGGTCAAGGTCGACGCCGCTGGCCTGAATTACATCGACGTGTACTACCGGTCCGGCCTCTACAAGGCCGAGACGCCGCTGACAATCGGCATGGAGGCGGCAGGCACGGTGACGGCGGTGGGCGCCAACGTCACCGACGTGAAGGTTGGCGACAAGGTGGCATACACGGGAGTTCCTGGGGCCTACGCAGAGTATTCGGTGGTGCCCGCCGACCGGTTGATCGTCCTGCCGCCTGGCCTCAGCACCAAGCACGGCGCCGCCGCCATGCTGCAGGGAATGACGGCTCACTATCTTGCCTGCAGCACGTGGCCCCTCAAACCAGGGGACGCGTGCCTGGTCCACGCGGCGGCGGGCGGCGTCGGGCTGCTGCTCTGTCAGATCGCAAAGATGCGTGGTGCGCGCGTCATCGGGACCGTATCCACTGACGACAAGGCGAAGCTGGCTCGAGAAGCCGGCGCCGACGAGGTGATCCTCTACACCCGGCAGGACTTCGTGGAGGAGGTCAAACGCCTGACCGGTGGGAGGGGACTTCAAGTCGTGTACGACGCGGTCGGGAAGGACACCTTCGACAAGGGGTTCTCCTGCCTGGCTCCGCGCGGAATGATGGTGCTCTACGGCCAGTCCAGCGGCGCCGTCGGGCCTTTCGACGTCAGCAGACTAGGTGCGGGAGGGTCGCTCTTCCTCACTCGGCCGAGCCTCAACAACCACACGGCAACGCGGGCGGAGCTGGTGCAGCGGGCGGGCGAGGTCCTGAGCTGGATCCGGGACGGTAAGCTCAAGCTGCGCACGGAGTTCGAGTTCCCCCTGAAAGATGCGGCCGAGGCCCATCGAGCCCTCGAAAGCCGACGCACCACCGGCAAGGTACTGCTTATTCCCTGAACGTCGCCCGGGCGAACGCGCGAGAACGCGCTACAATAGAGCAGCTAGAATGTACAGGTGCGAGAACACGCTAGAATTTGCTTGCGCGAGAGCCTTTGAACGTAGGCGAGACCCGCGAACGGGAGGTAGGCTCATGATACGTCGAGCCCTGGTTCCACTGGTAACAATCACGCTATCCGCATTCCTCATCGGACAAGCGGGGGAGGCCTGGGCTCGCGCGGGTGGCGGCGGGAGTCGTGGATCCCGCTCGTACTCGTCGCCCGCTCGTCCAGCGCCGTCGGGGCCGGCCTCTCCATCGAGTCCATCCCGGAGCTACGGACAGCCGGCGCCGACCCCCTTCCAGCAGCAACGCCCCAGCATGTTCGGCGGGCTCATGGGCGGTCTAGCCGGCTTCGCGCTGGGTGGGCTGCTCGGCAGCATGCTGTTCGGAGGGCTAGGGCATGGTCTGGGGAGCGGCCTCGGATTCGGTCTCTTCGACCTGCTCCTGATCGGTGGGGGGATCGCGCTGCTCATCATGTTCCTGCGCAGGCGCCGGACGGCCTCCCCACAGCCGGCTTACGCCGCCGCAGGTGCTTCCTCCAGCGCGTACGGAGCCCACGACGATCGCGGCGACCCCCCCTCGGGAGGGAGCGTAGGCACCATGGAGGTCCCAGCTGGCCTTTCGGATCTCGAGCGAGGGGTCGCCCACATCCGGCAGATGGACCCTGGCTTCAGCCCGGAGGCGTTCTCGCCCGTCGCCCGCAACGCGTTTCTGGAAGTCCAGCAGGGGGTGAGCCAGCGGGACGTAAGCTGGCTCCGCGACCGCATCAGCCCGGAGATCTATGCAACACTCCAGGCCCAGTGCGACCGCCTGCGGGCCGCGCGCCAGACCAACCATGTCGAGCAGATCCGGATCCAGCGCGCGGAGGTCACCGAGGCGTGGCAAGAGGGAGGCCGCGACTTCGTGACCGTGTACATTACCGCGTCGATGCTCGACTACACCGTCGACGACGCGACGGACCGAGTTGTCGAGGGGTCGAAGACCGCGCCGCAGAACGTCGAGGAGTTTTGGACGTTCGTCCGCAGCGTCGGCAGCAATCCCTGGCAGCTCTCGGCCATCCAGACCGCGTAAGCGCCTCCTGGACGTGACGCGGCTTGCCCTGTGGGTCGGTACCGGGGCAGCCGCGCTCGTCGTCCTGCTCATCCTCGCCGTCCTGGCGCTCCCCCACCTCGTGGACCTGCCGCGGGTCCAGGCGCTCGTCGCGGCGAACGCGAGCCAGAGCCTCGGTCGTTCGGTCCGCTTTTCCTCGGTGTCCGCGCGTCTGCTGCCGACGCCGGCGGTCGAGTTGCACGGCCTCGTGGTGGCCGAGGATCCCCGGTTCGGCACGGCGCCCTTCGTGACGCTGGAACGAGGTTTTCTGTCACTGCGCTTGCGCCCGTTGCTCGCCGGGCGTCTCGAGTTTGGAAAACTCACGCTGGAGCGGCCCCTGATCCGGGTGGTGGAAAGCGCTGACGGGAGGCTCAACGTGGCGAGCCTCGGCTGGGGCCAGCACACCCCAGCGGCCCCGGCGGGACGTGAGCCGCGTGCGGCGAACACGACTTCCGGAACATCGCTCCTCGCCGCCGGTCTCGCCATCGAGAAGGGAGTCATCACCTTCGTTTCCCATTCCGCCGCCGGCGAGTACCGCCTGGTGGATGTCAGCGCGAGGCTGCGAAGCGACGGCGCCGCCCTTCTCGTGAGCGGCACCGGCCTCATCGTACCCGGCGACATCGCTGTGCGCCTGACCGAAGGAAGCATCGCGGTAGGCAGAGTGGGTTCGCTCTCCGAAGCGCCCCTCCGAGGCCACGTGAGCTTTGAAAGTGCGGACGTCGGCGCGCTGGTCGCCTCCCTGGCGCCGGCTGGGATCAGCCTGAGTGGTCGAGTTTCGGGGACGCTCAGCCTGGCCGGTGTGGTTGGCTCACCTCGTGCGTCCGGTCAGGTGTTGTTCCCGGCGGCCCTGGTGAGCGGCGCGAACCCGGAGTGCCGCCCGCCAGAGCGCACGCTCCGAGTGGATGACGCGTCCATCGCGATCAGCTGGGCCGATGGCCGCCTCGTGAGTCGACCGGTCGCCATCAAGGTTGCGGGAGGGGAGACGACCGCCAACGTCGCCTTGACCTTGGCGGGGGGACTGCTGGTTGCCCTGAGCGACATCAGCGTGCGCGGGCTTCCCCTCGAGCGCGTCCTCGTCGAGTTTCTCTGTGACGCGTACGCCGTCACCGGGCCGCTCGACCTGTCGGGGTCGCTCACGGCGCGGGCGCCCCACGCCCTGGAATCCCTGGAGGGCGGTGGTCGGTTCACCATCGGACGAGGTCGGGTGGTCGGGGCCAGCGCCCTCAAGCTCTTCGGCGACGTGGTCAAGGCCGCCGACCTCGCGGCCTCGGCCGTGGGTGAGGAGATTCCATCGCCGTTCGAGTTCACCTCGATCACCGGAGGCTACCGGATCCGGAACGGCGTGGTCAGCACGCTCGATCTCCTCTACACGGGCCGGGGCTTCAGCGTCGCCATGACCGGGGACTACGCGCTGGTGACCGGCAGGCTGGACTTCGACCTCACCATGAAGTATCGAGGCGAACACGTGAAAGCGCGGGTGACGGGGACGACAAAAGCGCCCGTGCTTCGGGTCGACGCCCTCGGGACCTTGCGCGAGGTCGACAGCCGCACGCTCGAGCGCGGCCTCAGGGATCTCCTCCGGCAGTTCCGCTAGAGTGCGGCGGTCAGCGCGCGGCCCAGAAGCGGCCGCCTCCCAGCTTGCCGTCCTCGATCAGCCTCACGAACAACGCGTACAGCTGATCGTACTCCCGGTAGCGCGTCTCCCCGAGGCGAGCCTCCCTCTCGCCCCGCCGGCCCCGGTGCGTTTGAAGCCGTGCCTTCAGAAGTGGGCGCCACTCCTCGGTGAGGTCCTCGGCCTCTGCCCAGGCGAAGCCCGCGCGCGCTAGCAAGAGGCGATAGCTGGTCAGCGTCTGGAGCGTGGTGGCAGCCATCCACTCCTGGAGCCGCTGGCGCTCGCGATCGGCCAGGCGCGGATGCGCGATCCAATCGGTGAAGGCCAGGCGGCCGCCAATCCGCAGGACGCGATGACAGGCGGCCAGAACGGCGAGCTTGTCCGGGATGTGCAGAAGCGCTTCTTGGCTGAGGCACGCGTCGAAGCTGGCGTCTCTGAAGGGAAGCCGCTCGGCATTGCCCCGCACGACGGCTACCCGGGCGGCCAGCCTCACCCGGCGGGTCAACCGGGCCCCGCCGGCTGCTCGACCGGCGTTCAGCTCGAGCCCGATGACCCGGCAGCCCCGGCGAGTGGCGAGGAAACGCGCGGGGCCGGCGAGGCCGGCGCCCACGTCGAGCACCCGTGACCGCTCGGTGATCTGAGCGCGCTCGGCGAGGGCGGCCACGGAGGCCAGGCCGCCATAGTGGTCCTGGTCGAACTCGAAGAGATCGTCGGGCGCGAGCGGACCGTCGAGCCCTCCGCGGCGGCGCGCCACCGCGGCCAACACGTGTGCTTCGCTTATGGGGTGCTGATCGTAGAAGTCGACCATGTCCATTGGCCGCGCAGCCTTGAAGTCGACGATGTCCACGCCGGCGGCGGCCTTGAAGGCCCCCGGGACGTATGATAGAAGAAACCGTTCTCACCACCAGCAGCGAGGGGAGCGTATGAGCGGCGAATTCAAGGCGGGCCTCGAGGACGTGGTCGTTTCCACTTCGGAAATCTGTTTCATCGACGGGCACGAGGGACGCCTCCTCTATCGAGGGTACGACGTCAACGATCTCGTCGAGCACTCATCCTTCGAAGAGGTCGTGTACCTCCTCTGGCACGGGGCTCTGCCCACCCGGAAGGAGCTGGAGGTTCATGCGAAGGCGCTCGGCGCGACGGCCATCCGCCGGATCCCGCCGAAACTCGTGGACATGCTGCGAAAGCTTCCCCGAAAGACAACCCCGATGGAAGTCCTCCGGACGGGCGTGTCGGCCCTCTCGGCGTTCGACCCAGAGTCGGGCGACAATTCCCGCGAAGCCTCACTGCGCAAGGCGCTCCGACTCACCGCCCAGATGCCGACCTTGGTGGCCGCCTGGGAGCGCATTCGCCGCGGCAAGGCCCTGGTCGCCCCGAACCCTCGCTTGAGCCTCGCCGCCAACTTCCTGACCATGTTGACGGGCAAGGCTCCCAGCCCGCTGGCCACGAAGACCTTCGACGTCGCCCTCATCCTGCACGCGGACCACGAGTTCAACGCGTCGACCTTCGCCGCCCGCGTCACCGCCGCCACGCTGTCGGACATGCATTCCTCCGTGACCTCCGCCATCGGTGCCCTCAAGGGTCCGCTCCACGGAGGCGCCAACGAGCAGGTGATGCTCATGGTCGATAAGATCAAGTCACCGGCCAAGGCTGAGGGGTGGATCCGCAAGGCTCTCGCCGATAAGGTGCGCGTCATGGGCTTCGGCCACCGGGTGTATCGGGTCGAAGATCCGCGAGCGAAGCACCTGCGCCGTCTGGCCACCGAGCTTGGTCAGCAAGCGGGCAACACGTCGTACGTCGAAATCCTGGACACGGTGGCCCGCGTGGTGAGCGAGGAGAAGCACATCTTCCCGAACGTCGACCTCTTCTCGGGGGCGGCGTACTCGGTCATGGGGATCCCCACCGATCAGTTCACACCGGTCTTCGCCCTCAGCCGGGTCGCCGGCTGGGCGGCGCACGTCCTCGAGCAGCATGGGAACAACCGGCTGATCCGGCCACGCTCCGAGTACACGGGGCCGACCAACGCGACGTACGTCCCGCTCGAGCGCCGGTAGGCCGCCGGAGCTCTGCCGCGTGGGTGCGGGGCCGGCGCGGCCACGGCGAACGCAGGCAAGCCGCGTGCGGAGCGCGCGAAACCCGAGGGGTTCCGTCGGATCATGCTGCGCATCGGAATCGTAGGAGCGCGCTTCGCCGCCGAGCTGCACGCGGTCAACTACCGCCAGCTCCGTGGGAACCGAGTGGAATTGACGGCCGTGTGCGCGCGAGCACGTAGTCAGGCCGAGGCCTTCGCCAAGCACCACCGCATCGCCCACGTCTTCACCGACTACCGTCAACTCGTCGAGTCCTCCATGGTGGACGTCGTCGACGTCTGCGCCACCACGGAGGCCCATGCCGCCATCGCCATGGCGGCGGCCCGGGCGGGCAAGCACCTGATCGTGGAGAAGCCGCTCACCGGGTACTTTGGAGACGCCGGCACCGCTCGCGAGCAGATGCTCACCGAGGCCCTGGCCTCGGCGGACGGGGTCATCGCGGCGACCGAGCGGGCCGGGGTCACCCTCTGCTATGCGGAGGACTACGTCTACGCTCCGCCGGTGGCTAAGTTGCGCTCGCTCGTGGAGGTCAGCGATGGGGCCATCCTCGAGCTGCGCGCCGAGGAGAGCCACTCGGGGTCGCACGCCGCCTACGCCCGGCAGTGGCGAACCGCGGGAGGGGGGTCGCTGCTGCGCATGGGATCGCATCCAGTGGGAGCGGTGCTGCACCTCAAGCACCATGAGGGGCAACTCCACCACGGCCGTCCCATCCGCGCGCGTTCGGTCCTGGCCGACGTGGCGCAGCTCACCCGGCTGCCCGCGGTCAGCGAGCGCGCCCGCTTCATTCGCGCGACCCCCGAGGATGTCGAGGACTGGTCGGTGGCGATCATCACGTTCGACGACGGGACGAAGGCGGTCATCAACTCCAACGACATCAGCCTCGGGGGGGTGCGCAACAGCGTGACGGCCTACCTCACCAATGCCGTCGTGCAGGCGAACATCACCCCGAATACCGCGGTCACCGCGTATGCCCCGGACGCCGTCGTCTGGGGCGAGGCCTATATCACCGAGAAGGTGGAGACCAAGGCGGGCTGGCAATTCCCCAGCCCCGAGGAAGACTGGATGCGCGGGTATCCGCAAGAGCTGGAGGACTTCGTTGACGCGATCGAGACGCGCCGCCCACCCCTCTCGGGAGCGGTGCTGGCCCGGGATGTGGTCGAGGTGATTTACGCGGGGTATCTGTCCGCTGCCACCGGTCGGAGGGTGGACCTGACACACCCATGATCCCCTTCGCCAAGGGCCACGGGCTCGGTAACGACTACCTCGTGCTCAGCGAGGCGGATCTCCCTCGCGCGCTGACCGAGCGGGCCATCGCGAGGATCTGCAACCGCAACTGGGGCGTGGGCTCCGACGGTATTCTCCTGCTCGTGGGTAGCTCGCGGGCGGATTTCGGGCTCCGCATCTTCAACCCGGACGGCAGCGAGGCGGAAAAATCGGGCAACGGGCTGCGCATTTTCGCCAAGTACTTGTGGGATCACGGGCATGCCAAGTCGCCCTCGTTCACCGTCGAGACCAAGGGTGGGGTCGTGGAGTGTGAGTGCCATGTCGGCAACGGGCGCGTCAACTTTGTCACCGTCGAGATGGGACGCGCGACGTTCCGCGCGGCCGATATCCCGATGGATTGCGCCGCGCGGGAGGCGGTGAGCGTCCCCCTTGCCCTCTCCGACGGCCTGCGCCTCACGGTGACGGCGGTGTCCGTGGGAAATCCGCACTGCATCGTCTTCTGCGAACGTCTCGATGAGAACGAGGTTCGCCGCCTCGGCCCGCTGATCGAGCGTCATCGGGCCTTTCCGCACAGGACCAACGTGCAGTTCGCGAACGTTCAAGCCCGCGACACCCTAGAGATCATGATCTGGGAGCGGGGAGCCGGCTGGACGCTCGCCTCCGGCTCCTCCTCGTGCGCGGCGGCGGCGGCGGCCGTCCGCAATGCCCTGTGCGACCATGGACGCGTGCGGGTCCGCATGCGAGGCGGCGACCTGATCGTCCACGTGCGGCCGGACTGGTCGCTCCGGCTGGAGGGGCCCGTCGAAGAAGTCTGCACGGGCACGCTGAGTCGCGAGTTCGAGGAAGCCAACCTCCAGCTCACGGCGCCGTGAAGCGCCTCTGCGTGTTCTGCGGGTCCCTCTCGGGCTGTGCCCCGAGTGCGCGCGGTGGCGCGCCACCCGGCGGCAGGCATTCGTGGACTGGAGGCTTGGCCTCGTGTGCGCGATGGCTCCCAGGCCTAGAACCGAGCTGTAGCCCTTAGGCTCCGAGCGCCCGAAGGGCTGGGCGGCCTCCGCGACGGCCGGGCGTGGGACGTTGGTGGGCACCGAAAGGTCGACGGCCACGCGCAACGCACGCAATCCGTGCACCCCCTGCAACTCGTCCACCTCGAGTTCCTCGATGGGTCCCGATCAGGTAGCCGGTGGCCGTGAGGTAGTCGAGGTACTCGCGATACTCCTGGGCTTCGCGGGCTGGGCATACACCACGGGCGATTTGCCCCGGGTGCGTTACGCGCTCGTCCGAGCCTCGGAGCATCGCCTTGTCGATGCGCTTCTTGACGACCTCGTAGCGGACGTTGTAGGCCCCGTCGACGTCGAAGCGCTTCTCGTCGGCACGAAAGCGGATCGACAGGGGTGCGTGGTGGGCCAGGATGAGATGCGTCGTATCCAGGGCCAGCGGCAAGCGCTGGCGGAGGAGCTCGGTCTGCCGGGCGATCCCGCACGCCACGAGCAGTTGCCACAGCCGGAGGTTCCGAAGGTACAGCTCGTCGTAGGCGCGGCCATCCACGAGTGCCGCGCCCACGTAGATGCTGTAGTCGACGCCGTCCGTGCGCTGCTTCTCGAAGTAGTGCGGGAACATGGCCTGGGCCATCTCCTGCTCGGCGTCGAGATAGGCCGAGACCGCGTCGTTGATCGCGGTCACGCTGTCCTCGTAGTCCTTCCGCTTTCGGTAGACCGTGCCCACCTGGGGATCGAGCGCGGTGCGATAGGCCTCGACGCGCTCGCGCACGGCGGCGTCGAAACCCATCAGACCCTCGCCATCGGCCGCCTCCAGCCACGCGCGAGCGAGCGGAGCCAGGCTCAGCTCGCGTCGGAACGGAAACGCGTCTTCGCCGATGACCGGGAGTCGGGCCTCCGCGGACGTGGCAACGCTCGTCATGACCCCTCCGTTGGCATCGCGGTCTTCCGTTGGGATGATCTTAGCAGGCTGGCCAGTGCGCGGATCTGTCCCGATCTGCTGATCTCGGTCCCAGGTAGGGTAGAATCGATCTGTCGCCGTTCGGTCCGAGCACCCGGAGAAAGGAGTGCGCAATGACCGTTCAGACAAGCGCGACCGCAGCCGGTTCCTCCCGCCCGTCGTCGGACACCCAGGGGCTCTATCAGGAGGGGATGCTCGCCGGAATCTTGGCCGCCGGCGTGGTGGCCATCTGGTTCTTTATCATCGACAGCCTCGCTGGACGGCCCTTCTACACGCCGAGCGTGCTGGGGACCGCGTTATTCGGGCGCGGGGTGGGGTTGGACAAGGTGACCGTTTCGCTCGGGACGGTCGCCATGTTCACCTGGGTTCACGGTCTCATCTTCGCGGCCCTGGGAGGCATCGCCGCGCGACTCCTGGCGGTGGCCGAGCGCAATCCGAGTCTCGGTTTCGGGGTCGTGCTGTTCTTCGTGATTCTCCAGTCATGCTTCACCACGGCGGTGGCATTCGTGGCGCCGTCAATCTTTGCCGTGCTCGGATGGTCGTCGATCTTCGTGGCCAATCTGCTTGCCGCGGCCACGATGGTCGTCTACTTCCGCGTCCGGCATCCGCACGTGACGGTCCGGCCTTAATGACATGGGGGGCCTCGAAAGGGCCCCCCAAGCCCCCCGGGCGCTCCTCGATTGCGCGCGACGTTGGCGGCCCGGTGGTGCCCTCGACGCGCGCGGCGGCCTCCGCGTTCAGATAGGGGTTTAGGAGAGGAGCCGGGCGACGAGGGCGGTCCAGCCAGTTTGGTGGCTGGCGCCCAGGCCCTCGCCCGTGTCGCCGTTGAAATACTCATAGAAGAGGATGAGATCGCGCCAGCCCGGATCCGTGCGGAATTTGTCCGCCCCGCCGTGGGCGGGTCGTCGTCCGTCCGCGCCGCGCAGGAATAGACGCGTGAGACGCCGTGACAGCTCGAGGGCGACATCCGCCAGCATCATGCGCCGTCCCGATCCCGTCGGGCACTCCACGTGGAAGCGGTCGCCATAGAAGGCGTCGAACCGCTCCAGGGCCTTGATGATCAGGTAGTTCAGGGGAAACCAGATCGGTCCGCGCCAGTTCGAGTTGCCCCCAAACAACGGGGTGGTCGACTCGGCCGGCTCGTAATCGACGGAGTAGCGATGACCATCGATGGTCAGCACGAAGGGGTGCTCGCGGTGGATGCGCGACAGGGATCGGATTCCGAAGGGCGAGAGGAACTCTTGCTCGTCGAGCATTCGGGCCAAGACGCGCTCCAGCCGCACGCCGTTGACCAGGGAGAGGAGCCACCGCACCCGGCCGTCAGCCGTCTCCTGGCGTACGATGTGCTCGGACAGCCGCGGGCGATTCTGGAGGAACCACATCATGCGCCGCGAGAACGTCGGCAACCGGCTCATCACCTCAGGCTCCAAGGTCATCACGGCCACGAGCGGAACGAGACCGACCATGGAGCGCGCGCGCAGCGGGATGGTGCGACCGTCCTGGAGCAGGATGACGTCGTAGAAGAAGCTGTCCTGCTTGTCCCACAGCTCGATGCCCTCGCCCGCCATGTCGTTGATGGCGTGGCTGATGTAGACGAAATGCTCGAAGAATTTCGAGGCGATGTCCTCGTAGGCGAGATCCTCGAGGGCCAGCGTGGTGGCGATGGTGAGCATGGTCAGGCAGAACATCCCCACCCAGGCCGTCCCGTCGGACTGCTCCATGGTGCCGCCGGTGGGCAGTGGCGCGCTGCGATCGAAGATCCCGATATTGTCGAGACCCAGAAAGCCGCCTTCAAAGACGTTCTTGTTGTCGGGATCCTTTCGGTTCACCCACCAGGTGAAGTTCAGCAGGAGCTTGTGAAACGTGCGCTTGAGAAACTCGGTGTCGCCGCGGCCGCGGACCGCCTTGTCGATCTCGTAGACGCGCAGCGCCGCCCACGCGTGTACGGGAGGATTCACGTCGCCGAAGGCCCACTCGTAGGCCGGAATCTGCCCGTTGGGGTGCATGTACCACTCACGGAGGAACAGGATGAGCTGATGCTTGGCGTAATCCGGATCGACGAGGGTGAGGGCGGCCGCGTGGAAGGCGAGATCCCACGAGGCGTACCACGGGTATTCCCATTTGTCGGGCACGGACACCACGTCCTCGTTGTACAGGTGAGTCCACGCGTGGTTGCGTCCGCGCTGGCGCTCGGGCGGCGCCGGGGGCTGGGTAGAATCGCCCTTGAGCCAGCGCCGGACGTCGTAGTGAAACCACTGCTTCGTCCACATGAGCCCGCCCAGGGCCTGACGCATGACCGCCTTGGCGTCGGCAGCCAGGCCATTGGGGATCACCGTGGCGTAGAACGCGTCCGCTTCGCGCTGGCGGCTGGCCAAGCCGGCCTCGAACATGTCTCCGAACGGGGCGTCGGCTGGCTCTCGGGCGCAGAGGCGCAGGCGAAGAACGGCCGTCTCACCGGCGCCGAGCGCGAAGCGATAGTGCGGCGCCACTTTCGTGCCCTGACGGGCGGGATTCACCGCGCCGGCACGCTGGGCGACGACATACTCGTGGAAGGCGTCCTTCACGAAGGGCGTGGTGTTCTCGGCGTTGTAGAGACGATGCCGGTTTGTCTCGTTCTCGGTGAACAGCAGGTCCGGACCACCCTCGCCGTACAGAGAGTAGATGCCCAGCGTCGAGTGCTCGGCCACCACCGAGACCCAGGTGGGCTGCACCGCGCCAGCCCGCAGCCGAGGGCGAGGGGCACCTCGGTCCCAGGCCCACGTGTTGCGGAACCACAACGTCGGCAGCACGTGCAGGGGGGCCGCTGCTGACCCGCAATTCGTCACGGTGATCCGGATGAGGATGTCGTCGATGGCTGCCTTGCCATACTCCAGGACTACGTCGAAGTACCGGTCGCCCTCGAAGATGCCCGTATCTAACAGTTCGAACTCGGGCTGTCTCCGCCCGCATCGGGCGTTCTCGTCGACCAGTCGTTGGTAGGGGAACTCCGCCTGGGGGTACTTGTAGAGGGCCTTCATGTAGGAGTGAGTCGGTGTCCCGTCCAGGTAGAAGTACAGCTCCTTGACGTCCTCGCCGTGGTTCCCCTGGGGACCGGTGAGTCCGAAGAGGCGTTCCTTGAGGATGGGATCGCGGCCGTTCCACAGGGCCAGGGCGAAGCAGAGACGCTGGTGGTTGTCGCACAGACCCAGGAGGCCGTCCTCGCCCCACCGGTAGACGCGCGAGCGCGCGTGGTCATGGGGAAAGTACTCCCAGGCGTCACCGCGTACCGAGTAGTCTTCGCGGACGGTTCCCCACTGGCGATCGGAGAGAAAGGGACCCCAGCGCCGCCAGTGCGCCGTCCGGGCGCGGGCCTCTGACAGCCGGGCCTCCTCTTCCGTCACGCTATCCTCCTTACCATGGCGTCGTGTGGCGAGTTACCGTACCATCAGGCCGAGAGGTCCCCCTGGGCGGCCGCGCGGATTGCGACCGAGTCTAGACGGACGGGAGCCCGACCATGAACGACATTGCGCTGCGCCTCGCCCAGCAACTTCGCTCGCCGGGCTCCGGTCTCGGGGACCTCGCCGTGGTGCTCGAGCAGATTGCCGTGGCCGGCAAGCTCATCGCGCGCGAGCTGTCCCAGGCGGCCCTGCTTGGACGGCTGGGCGAGACGGGCCGCACCAACGTCCAGGGTGAGCACGTGAAAAAGCTCGACGCGTGGGCGAACGATGTCATCGTGCGTGCCCTGGAAGCGAGCGGGCGGGTGAGCATCGTCGTCTCCGAAGAGATGGACGAGCCCCTTGATCTCGGCGACGGCAAGTACGTGGTCTGCATCGACCCCGTCGATGGCTCCTCGAACCTCGACGTCAACGGCATCGTCGGCACCATCTTCTCGGTGCGTCTCCGGCTCGGCGCGGGACGCGAGACGGTGGCCGCCGACGCGACCCAGCCGGGCTCGGCCCAGGTGGCGGCGGGCTACATCATGTACGGGCCCGGCACGGTGCTGGTGTACGCGGCGGGCCATGGTGCGCACGGCTTTACCCTGGAGCCGACCATCGGCGAGTTCATCCGCTCGCACGAGGACATCCGAATTCCCAGCCGCGGGCGCATCTACAGCGTGAACGATGGGAACGCTCTCGGGTGGCCGCCGGGGATCGCCCGCTACATCGAGTATCTGCGCGCTCCCGACCCGTCGACGGGGCGCCCATATACCGCGCGCTACGTGGGCTCCATGGTCGCCGACGTCCACCGCACGCTCCTCGAGGGTGGCATTTTTCTCTATCCCGCGGTGACGGGCGCTGACGGCAAGGCCCATGGCAAGCTCCGGCTGCAGTATGAAGCCGCACCCATGGGCTTCCTGGTGGAGCAGGCCGGCGGGCGGGCCAGCACCGGCCGTGAGCGTATTCTCGACATCCATCCGACGTCTTCCCATCAACGAGTTCCCCTCATGATCGGCAGTCGCGAGGACGTGTCGCTCGCCGAAAAGTTCGTGGAGGGGCGGCGCTGATCCTCGCCGGGGACGTGGGCGGGACGAAGACGGAACTCGCCCTCTTCGACACGGTGAATAGCCAGCTTCGTGTGGTGCACGAGGAGCGGTACCCGAGCCAGAATTTTCCGAGCCTCGAGACAATCGTCCGTCGATTCCTCGAGGCGCACCCCAGTCCGGCGCTCGGTGCCGCCTGCTTCGGCGTGGCCGGCCCGGTGGTCGACGGACGTTGCACGACGACCAATCTGCCATGGATGCTCGACGAGCGCCTCCTGGCCCGCGAAATCCCGGTAGCCCGTGCCGCGCTCCTCAACGACCTCGAGGCCATGGCCTGGGGAGTCCTCCGCTTGCCGTCCACGGAACTCGCCACGCTTCAAGAAGGCACGACGCACGTGGGCCACATGGCGCTGGTGGCGGCGGGAACCGGCCTCGGCGAGGCCTTGATGGTGTGGGACGGCGTCCGCCATCTCGTGGTCCCGTCCGAGGGGGGGCATGTGGACTTTGCGCCCCGCGACGAGCGAGAGGGGGAGTTGCTGGTCTTTCTCCAGCATGAATTCGGCCGGGTGAGCTATGAGCGCGTGCTGTCCGGCCCCGGGCTGTTCAACATCTATCGCTACCTCCGTGGCGCACGGGGGGTCCTCGAGCCGGCATGGCTACGGGACTGTATCGCCAGTGGTGATCCGAGCGCTGCGGTGAGCGAGGCGGGGCTGGCCGGCACGGACGCCGTGTGCGTCGAAACGCTGGAGCTGTTCGCCTCGATCTATGGCGCGGTGGCCGGCAACCTGGCGCTCACCGTGCTCGCCGCGGGCGGCGTGTACATCGGCGGCGGCATCGCGCCCCGGATCAGGGCGCGCCTGGAAGACGGGACGTTCGTCCGAGCCTTCCGCGACAAGGGCCGCATGGCGACTTTGCTGGAATCATTTCCCGTCCGCTTGGCCTTGAACACCCGCGCGCCCCTGCTGGGGGCGGCGCATGTCGCGAGTCGCCTGGTCGCCGAGGGGCCGTTCTCATGAGCGTCAGCCCACTGGCCGGAAAACCCGCGACGTCCGACATGCTCGTTCACGTGCCGTCGCTGGTGGCGGCGTACTACACCGAACGGCCGGATCCAGCGGTGGCCGAACAGCGGGTGGTCTTCGGCACCTCGGGACACCGGGGCTCATCGCTCGCCTGCGGATTCAACGAGGCCCACATCCTCGCCGTCACCCAGGCCATTTGCCTGTATCGACGCGCGCACGGCATCGACGGCCCACTCTTCCTGGGCTGGGACACGCACGCCCTCTCCGAGCCTGCCCGACGGAGCGCTTTGGAGGTGCTGGCCGCCAACGGGGTCGACGTGATGCTCGACAGCGGCGAGAGCTACACGCCCACCCCGGTCATCTCGCAGGCGATCCTCGCGTACAACCGCGATCGCACCACGGGGTTGGCCGACGGAATCGTCATCACCCCATCTCACAATCCCCCGGAGTTCGGCGGGTTCAAGTACGACCCGCCTACCGGAGGGCCCGCTGACACGCACGTTACCGCGTGGATCGAGGAGCGGGTCAACGCGATCATCGCCAACGATCTGCGCGAGGTCGCGCGCCATTCTTTCCCGCGCGCATATCGGGCCGCCACCAACCACCCATTTGATTACCGCGACGCCTACGTGGGGGCGCTCGGCTCGGTCATCGACATGGACGTCCTCCGGGGAAGCAGGCTGGCCATCGGGGTGGATCCGCTCGGCGGGGCCAGCGTGGACTACTGGGAGTCCATCGGCGAGCGATATGGATTCCAGCTGCACGTGGTCAACCGCGAGGTCGATCCGACCTTCCGCTTCATGACTGTGGACTGGGATGGCGCCATCCGGATGAACCCGTCATCGCCCTACGCCATGACCCGCCTCATCGGACTGCGCGAACAGTTCGATCTGGCCTTCGCCGCCGACCCGGACGCTGACCGCCACGGCATCGTGAGCCGCCGGGCGGGGCTCCTGAACCCCAACCACTACTTGGCGGTGGCCATCGATTATCTCTATCGACATCGCCCCAGGTGGCGCGCCGACGCCGCGGTCGGCAAGACTATTGTCAGCAGCAGCATGATCGATCGGCTGGCGACGAGGCTCGGCCGCCGGCTCAAGGAGGTGCCGGTCGGGTTCAAGTGGTTCGTGAACGGTCTCCTCGACGGTTCGCTCGGGTTTGCCGGAGAGGAGAGCGCGGGCGCCTCATTCCTGCAGCGGGACGGGCGCGTATGGACCAGCGACAAGGATGGGCTCATCCCCGGTCTGCTGGCCGCGGAGATGACGGCCCGAACTGGACGCGATCCGGGCGAACGATATGCGGCGCTCACGCGCGAGTTCGGAGAGCCCGTCTACGAGCGAATCGATGCGCCGGCCACACCGGAGGTAAAGGCAGCGCTGGCCCGGCTCACCCCGGAGCGTCTCGGAGTGAGCGAGCTGGCCGGCGAACGGATCACGAGGGTCCTGACCACGGCACCGGGAGGCGGCGAGCCCATCGGCGGCATCAAAGTCTTGACGGCCAGCGGCTGGTTCGCCGCGCGCCCGTCCGGAACCGAACCGGTCTACAAGATCTACGCCGAGAGCTTCAAAGGCCTCGAGCATCTGCGCCGGATCCAAGAGGAGGCCCAGGCCATCGTGGACCAAGCCTTGAAGGCCGAGCTCATAGAGAAGTACCCGCGATGATCAAAGCGCTGGAACGGTTCTGGGCCAACCCACATCGAAGGCGTGGATCGCTGGCCGACCTGGCCTTCGATCCGCGACCATGGCCATCCCCGGCTCGCGCCCGGCTGGTGCTCCAGACGGTCTCGGGCACCACGCTCGCCGCGGCGTGCGCCCGACCCGCCTTCCGTACAGGCGAGCCATCAGAGTCCCGACCATGCCCGCATCGCCGCGGACGAAGCGGCGCACGTCGTCCCGGAAGCGGCCGTTCCACTGCCGCATGCGCAGCCCGGGGAACTTGCTGCCCAGCTGATAGAGTCCACCGGCATCCCACGGCTGGGCGATGAGCCGCACGCCCGCCAGCTCGAGGATGGTGAGGTCGCCGAACAGGGGTGGATCGTCCACGCCCACCGAACCGTCGGGACCGCGGGCAGCCACCGCGGCCAGGTCGAACCGGAAGCCTTCCACGTGCATCTCGGTCACCCAGTAGCGAAGGCTCTCCCGGATCAGATGGCGGACCGCCCGATTGGCGGCGCGCACGGTGTTGCCGCAGCCGGAGTAGTCCGCGTACGGCGCGCGCGGATCGTCGGTCATGATGTAGTAGGTGGCGTTGTCGATGCCCTTGAGGTACTGCGCACCCTCGATGGACTCCCAGTGTCTCGGCATCGCCCTCACCGGCCCTGCGGGCGGCGACCGAGCCGAACAAGTCCGGCCCCCCGCTCTCGCGAGAGTGTCACGCCCTTGCCATTGGCCACCACCACGGTCAGGCAGGGGAGCCGCGCGACGTTCCCATCCGATCTAATCGTGGACCAACTCAGAACGTCACCGAGATCTGCGTACCGATCACCAGCGCGTTCTTGACGTTCGTCCGGCCGTTCGGATTGATGACGTACTGAATGTCGGGCTGGATGCTGAGCCAGGGCGCCAGCACGAGGCTGTAGGTCAGCTCGAGGACGGTCTCCGACTTCTGCCCCGGCAGGTCGCGGCTGAACGCTCCGTAGTAGACGGCGAAGGCGAGCGCGTCCTTGTCACGCCGGGGGAAGAGCCCGCGGTAGACGGCCCCCACCGCCGCGAAGTAGGGGATCGTGTTGATGCTCTGGTCCGGCGCCGCCACGAAGGTGCCGGCGAGCCCCAGCCCCTGCCCGCTGCCCGGAGGGTCCTCGCGATACACGACCTGATCCACCAGAACAAAGAGCCCCCAGTTGCCCCGGCGCTTCGTGAGAGGGTCGGCAAACGTGGGAAACCGGTTCGAGTCGTAATAGCCGCCGAACCGGTAAGTTCCGGGGAGACCGGCGGCGGAGGCCCCCTGGTTGTTGTAGTAGGCGAACTCGGCGATTCCGAGATAGCCCGTGCCCGTGGTGTCGATGCCAAGGTCGAGACCGGTCGTGTTCAGCAGGTTGCGCGACGGGTCGGAATAGTAGATTCCCGCCGTGGCCGAGAAGGACTCCACCGGCTTCGCGCGGATCCGCGCGCCCCAGGTCCCGATGGGTGATGCGGTAAAGCCGGGGACGTTCACCTGGGTCGCGAAGACCGCCGGGTTGAGGGCGATGTTCACGAGGAAGGAGTACTGTGGCCAGCTCAGGAAGTCGTCACCCGGCGCGAACCGTCCCACCTTGATGTCGAGTTTTCCGTCGAGCAACGCCTGATCGAGGTACAGCGTGTACAGGCGGAGCCGGTCGCCGGCGAAGGCCTGCGACACGATGAAGAAGTTGTCGATGTCGTCGGTGGAGAGGTCGGTGCCGGATGCCCAGTTCCCCGAGATGTCGAGCGCCAGCCCCTTGAGCCCGGCCAGCTTCCCGAGATCGACGAAGACGTCGACGTTGAGCTGGGCCGCGTAGGCCACGCCCTGCCGGCGCCCCCCGATGGGATTGCCCATCAGATCCGTCGTGTAGGTGATCGTCGGGGTGACGCCCAGTCGGTCGAGACGCTCGCGCAGCCCAAACCATGTTCCCGTCGCTCCGGGCTGCGCCATCCATGCTTCGACCCACGACGACTCGGCGGCCTCGAGTCGCTCGGCATGCAGGCCGAGCACCGCGACGGCCAGGGCAAGGAGGAGCCATTGGTTCGCGCGCGACCTGCTTCCCCGGGGTGCCAGGGATCTCATCGGCGCTCGCCGAAGTGGCCGCAGCGCGATCGGGAGGAGCGGCGCCCGCCCCCCCCAGCGTTCATCACCCGCTCACGCGGGTGCGAACATGCTGGACGACCTCGCCGATCGCTCCGGTGTCCAGCGCCACCTCGGCCAGGCCGACCTGGGAGTGATAGACATCGGGCGGAACCAGTGCCTTGATGCTCTCCTCGGTGATGTGAAACACCGATAGTTCGAGCCGAACGCCGGCAAGGACCCCGGCCCACGTCGGGTCACCTTCGGTGAGTGTGGTCGCGACCAGCTCGCTACTCTCTGGATTCGGGGTGCCGATGAGCACGACCAATTCTTCGCGGGAGTAGCGCTCGGCCACCCGCTTGATCGTCTCTTGACCCTCCAGGTCAAGGGCGCCAGCGGCCGTTCAGACGAAGCAGTGGGTCATCTCCATGACCACATCAGCGCCCGCCTCCTGGGCGCAGCGGGTGATGGCCGAACCGGGAACGCCGTCCCGCTCGCCGATGGCAATCACTTTCTTGTCCTTGAGCGTCATCGAAATCGGTCCTCCCGTTCTCCCGATGGATTGCGTTCGAGTATGAAGGATAGCCCGTCCGACATCTGAGTCATGCGCCCCAGGAACAGGCTGCCCTTGGCCAGAAACATGATACGTCGCAGAGACCCGCTGGTGAGGCCATCGATGGCATGCGCGAGAAATGGCACAGCCGAAGCAATGTGGCCCTGCGTCGGCGAGAAGCCGGGCATGCCGTGGCGCGCGACGAAATCCCCCAGCGCGTCGCGCGGGATCTCGCCTCGCGCGATGGCGAGGGCGGCCAACAGGCGATAGTTCAGGAGCGGGACGTTGCCGCTGCCCGCCGGCTCCGTGGCCTCGGGATTGTGCAACTCCGTCGCGTAGCGGTCCACGTCGCTCAGACGGAGGCCGATATGTTCCAGTGGTTCCGCCGCGAGGGCTTGGAGGATGGCCTGCTGTGCCCCGCCAGCCCCCACGGTGTGGCGTCCGATCGCGTCCATGCGGAGAATCGGGGAGTATCCGTCGTCCCGGCCGATCAGCGCCGCGAAACCGGCGAGCACGTCTTCGATGATCGGATGCCCCTTGGCCAGATGCCCCTGAAACTTCATGCCGAGCTTGGCGAGCGAGCAGCCGCCCACGACCGCGACCTGCTCGAAGATCCCCGCCGCCACCAGAGCGGCGGCCATGACGAGCGCATGGACGGGGCCGCAGCAAAAAGCCTTGACGTCGGCGCCGCTGGCCCGGTGGCATGCGCACCGCTCGGCGACGGCCTTGGCGAGATTGCCGCCCCCGCGCTGGTAGCGATCGCCCACCGCCTCCTCGCCACAATTGATCACGTAGGGAATCGCCGCCGCCTCGGCGAGGCCATCGGCGATGAGCGTGCGGAGGGCCAAGACGGCCGTGGTCTTTGCCGCCAGGTTCTCCAAGAGAATGTCGGCGGCGAGCGCGGCATCCTCCTCGTGAGCCCGGCCCACGCATCCGACCAACCGCCCGCCGGGAAGCATCAGGGGCAGGGCGCCCTCGGTCTCCAAGCGCGTCCGGATCGCGGAGGCCGGTTTGCCCCCGCCAATTCGATCGAGGTCATCCGGCGTGGTTAGCGGATGGCGGATGAGGGATTCCCGGACTCCCGCCACGAATCCCTCATCGAGCCAGACGACGTCGAACTCATCGTCGGCCTTGAGGAAACCGTAGAATGCTTCCTCTGCCATGAAAAAGCCGTGCCGCCCACGGGCGTCGGCAGGCCCGGGCGCCGCGAACCACGGCCGCGGGAGGGCCGCGAGCGCGTCGGGAAAGAGTGCCCCCAGGAACACGCGGTTGGGCGGATAGGCCGCGGCCGCCTCGTAGGGTCGCAGACGTGCTGAAAGGCGATCCAGCAGCGAGGGATCTCGTGCCAGCTCGCGGGCGGGCTTCGACCCATGGCGCACCAGCCCCGGCGTGTGAGCGAGAAACGCTCGCGCGCCGCGGACGACGACGACGGGCATCAGTAGGCGAAGGACGATGGGCTCATGGAAACCATCACGGGGGGAAGGACGGGCCGCTCGGGGAGGCCATCACGGGGTGAGGGACGGCCTGCTCGCGGAGGCCATCGCGGGGCGTAGGACGACAGGTGAGCGGAGGTCATCAGTAGGCGAACGAAGAAAGCCGCGTGAAGCCGTAGTGGTCGTCGTGCCGCCACGGAGGCGGGATGGCACCGACGGTGTCGACCAGGGGAGCGCCGACGACGGTGGCGTCGACCGCGCGCCCTGCTGCTTTCGACCCGTAGCCGATGACGCGCTCGACCGCTGGCATGAGTCCCAGCCCGAGGTAGCGGGTGTTGAAGAACCCCGTGCTCACAATGGCATCGGCCTCCGGCACCGGCTTCAGCAGCGACGGTGCTCCACCCTCCGGGCTGTCCTCGCTGGTGAGGAACACCGTCTTGATGCCGAGCCGCTCGCACGCCCGCACGGTGTGGACGACTTCGATGTATTCGTTGCCGCCGGCATCCCATGTGACGATGGCGCCCTGGGCGCCGAGCATCTTGGCGAGCTTGGCCGCCTGTTCCGCCATCAGATCTTTCTCCGTCTGCGTGGTCCACTCCGTGCGGAAGACGATGACCCCCAGGAAGCGCAGGTCCTGACCGTGTCGGCGGTAAAGGTCGAGGAGCATGGGATTGTTGACGACGGTCCACGACGTGGCGAAGAGCGTCCGGTACGGGCCAGAGAGCGCACCGTCGAGAATCTCGTTGGGATGGAGGAGCCAGGGGGTGGTGAGCCTGGTGAGCCCATAGGTACCAGTACAGAACGTATGCTCGGAGTGGGACATCGCTTGCGGAGAGTGCACGCACTGGATGTAGACCACGCCGGGCAGCATCGCCGGGGCCGCCGTCAGCTCGAAGGTTTCCAGCTCTGGCGGGGGCAGCGTGCGCACCGCGGCCGCCAGCGCGTCGGACACGGCCAAAGTGGCCCGATGGACGACCTCGTTCTTGGTCTGGACGGCGAGAGCCGGCTCGGGCTCGACGACGAGACAGATGTTGATCAGCGCCGACTGCGGCGTGATCTCGGCCCACGGCCCCGCCATGTCGATGTACTCGTCGACGAAGTCGCCCCCAGCATCGTGCCAGTTGACCGAGGAGACCTCGACGACACCTGTCCCCGCCAGTCGATGCGTCCGTCCGGTGCCGACCGTGTCGATGGAGCGTCCGAACCAGCCGGGATAGACGATTCCCGGACCGCTTACCTTGACTCGTGGCTCGACGACATCGCGCACCGGCCAGATCCGGACGGACTCGCCCGGTCGCGCGATCTCGAGACTGGCGGCGGCCACGAGCGGATCATCCCGAACGGCGTCGAGCACGGCTTGGCGATCGACGGTGAGCAGGCCATCGTCCCAGTGCGTCCCCGTGCCGAAGCGCGCCTCGCGAACGGGGAAGGTGCCGAGCTCAAGGCGCATGGGCGGTCTCCTCCGAGGCGCTCCGCGGCTCGAAGAGCGTCGGACTGCTCACCGCGGTGGTCAGGGCCTGCAAGGCGGTGGCAATGATGCGCATGCCGTATTCCCTGTCCTTCTCGGGACCGAGATCGGGGTTGCCGCACACGTGTTCGATGCGGCAACCGCGCACCACGCGGTTGGCCCCCGTGGTGAGCGCCAGGTCATAGATGGCCGAGATCATGGCCACGGGAATCCCGACCCGCTCGATCTCCTTGGCGATCGTTGCGCCGCAACGATTGCACGTCCCTCAGGTAGAGACGAGGAGGCAGGCGCCCACCTTAGCCTCGCGAAGCTGGGAGGCGATACCGAGTCCCAGTCGCTCCGCTTGGGCCACTGGCGTGCTGACCCCGGGCAGAGTGTAGGCATACGGGTGAACGGACCCGATGACGCCGGCCTTCTCGAGCTCTCGCAGGTAGCCGAGGGGAAGAACGTAGTTGGGGTTCTTGTTCACCAGGTGCGTGAAGTAGCCGACGTGGTACGCCTCCCATTCGCCCGGTCTCAGCGACTGGAGCTGATCGACGGGATAGCGGAAGTACTTCTGGGCGTTGCCGGAGGTCTGGCCGTCGGGATTGCCCTTGGGGACGAGGCCACCGGTGGTGACGAGGGCAATCGACGTCCGGCGGAGCTCTCGAATAGGTGCCGCCGGTTCGACCATGTCGGGAGCCTGATACGGAATCTCGCTGAGGTACGGCCGGCCATTCAGCTTGGCGAGGAGCATGTCGACGGCGCGGCGGTAACCGGGCTCCGGGCGGTAGGCCGTCCGGCGAATACCCCGCGGAAGATACCCCTCGGCTTCCGCGGATCCGAGCGCCTCGCCTCGCGCGAGCTTGAGCGCGAGGCGCGTGAGGGGCGCCAGCGCGTCCTGCATGCCCGCCGCGCTCGCCGCCGTTGGCACGATCAGCACCTCGCGGCGGTGCATCATGACGCCCGGGTTGCTCGGATGCATGGCGGCCACCGCTGGGAATCCCTCGGCCGCGGCCACCCGGCACACCTCGGCGCAGGCGATGCCGTAGCGGCCGGCTTCGAAGGCGGGTCCGGCCACGACGACGTCGGGGCGGACGGCGCGCAGCGCTTCGCGGACCGCGCCACGCGCGCGCTCGCGCTCGTCGTGGAAGAAGTTATCGCCACCCACCAAGGTGGCGACGATCTCTGCCTCGGCGGGGAGCGCGCCCTGAAGCGCGCGGGCCGCCCCCACCACCTCGTGACGGACGGTTACCGGAGCGTTGGCGGCTGCTTCACCGCCGACGCCGGCAAAAAACTGATTGATATAGTGGACGACGCGGACCGTCTTCTGCACGGTTCGACCTCCATGGCGCGGGCGGCGCGCTCCAGGACATGCGTCTCAGCGACTGGCGAGGCGTCATGGGCCAGACTGTATCGCAGTTCACCGCGGCAGTGCGGCCGCGCCGCCACGGCCTCTTCTCACTTGAACTTGGCGATGGCGTTCTGCAGGGCGGGCTTCAGCTCCTCCCAGGCCTTACCCATACCGCTCTTGACATCTCCCCAGGCTCCCCCGCTGGCGTGCTTCAGCTCGCCGAGCTTGGCCTTGAGCGCGCGGTGGCGCGCCTTGAGATCCTCGATCAGTCGGTCAGCCTCATTCTGAGCGCGGCTGGCGCGGGCCATCAGGCCCTCGATTTCCGGGCGCCACTCTTTCAGCTCTGCCTCAATCTTGCCCCGGAGCTGCGCGAGCGTCTTCTGGCTTTCCGCCTCTGTGCGGTTGCGCACGCTTTCCAGTTCGGTCCCCCATTTCCGCAGGGTCGCCTCCATGTCCCCCCGCAGGTCCTCGATCTGCTCGTAGTAGTCCTTCTTGGCCTCGGCGATCTGACGGTCCACTCTGGCCTTCAGCCGATCCAGTTCGGCGCCCCAGGTCTTGAGCTGCGTCTCGATGACTCCCGGCGTCTGCTCCTTGTCATCCATGACATCACTCCTCGGTTGATGAGATGAGGGGCCTCGAAGCCCCCCCCAACGCCCGGGACCCCGCTCCTCGTTTCCCCGACATGCTTGCACGCACGAGGACTAGTCGCCTCGGTGCGTTCAGGATAGCGCGACAGGAGTGGCGCGCGCCCCCAGGAAGATGACGCCGAGGAAGAGCTTGACGAGGAGGAAGGCCAGGGGAAAGGCCCACCGACTCGTGCGGTCGAGCTGCCGAGCCAGTTGCCGGCGCCCGCTCCGCCACGTCACGTGGACCGCCATATCCTCGACGATCGACAGGAAGATGATCGAGTAGCATGTGAAGATGAAGGCGTCGACCCACGTGAGATATGCCAGCTTGGGGAGGGAGCTTGTCTTCGTCACGCGACTCCCGCATCAACAGATTGAACACCTCGGTCGCTCACTATGCCACACTCCGATCCGGCGCCTTGACCGCGGCAGCGTTTCCACGGCCTTGCCGCTCCGGACATCCTCACGCACGTCGGGTCGGTACAATGGATGGGTGGCTTACATAAGGATGGAAGGCGTACATAAAAAGGATCGGAGGCGTACATAGCGGCCGCACGCGGTACGTCCTAGCGATAGGAGGAGTCAGATGATGAGAGCTTTCGGCCTTCCGGGACTGCTCGCCGCGCTTGCGTTGGCCCTTTTGCCCGCAAGTGTAGGGGCTGGGTCGGGCGGCCACGGCCACCGGTTGAACGGACCTTTCCCTGGACCCCCGCTGGGCGCCTTGCAGAACGAGGCGTGGGGACGTCTGGGACTGCACCAGTACCTCCGGGCCAATCCGCCGCGCCACCATGTCCACCCTCACCACCGCGGGTTCGTGTGGATCGAGCCGTCGTGGCAGTGGAATGGCTTCCAGTGGATGTGGGTGCCGGGTTACTGGACGCCTCGCCACTAGCTGACGGTCGCCGTGCTGACCGAGGAAGGCCTGATTCTCTGTGCTGTATTCCTCGGCCTTGGACTTCTGGCCCGCGGCATCTGGGAGCAATGGTCGCAGGCCTCTTCCCGCATTTCCGAGCGCCGGCCCGATGACCGCAGTCCCGGGATCAACCGAGGCTGATGCTCACGCGGGCTCGGCGCTAGTCGCGGGATTTCCGCCTGGAGCGAATCGGGCACTATTGGGAAAACCGGCACCCGCACCTGCGTCTTCCGCGTCTGGCCCACGATGTCGCGAACATCGGGATCGCCGTTGACGATCAGAACCGGGGTCGCCCGCTATGCCAGAGGCGTCCCCCGATTTGGGGATGGCGCGCCCGCCACCTGATCCTTTCCTCCGCGCTTTGCCACGTAGAGCGCCTCGTCGGCGATGCGTATCAGGTCCACCGCGGTGGTGGCGGTGTCCTCGGGAAGGCTGGCCACGCCGAAGCTGGCCGTCACGGGCAGGTCGTGGGAATACGGATAGGTGGAGATGATCTGACGGATGCGCTCTGCGTAGAGCCGTGCCCCCGCCTTCGAGGTCTCCACGAGCAAGAAGGCGAACTCATCGCCCCCGTATCGGACCACCACGTCGATCCCCCGAGAGTGCCTCGTGACGATTCGACTGATGTCGCGCAGGGTTTCGTCTCCGATCATGTGGCCTTGTCTATCGTTGACCTCCTTGAATCCGTCGAGGTCGAAGAGCACCACGCTCACCGGATGATTGAAGCGGCGGTGACGGGAGATCTCCTCTTCGAGGCGCACGAACAAGAAACGACGGTTGTAGAGGCCAGTCAGTTCGTCCGTGAACGATGTCTCCTGGAGTCGGGCGCTGGTGATATCCAGCTCCTTGAGGACCTCCTCCAGTCGGCCCTGATACCGGGTGATTTCTGCTGCTTGATGAGCCACCGTCGCTCGCAGCGCCTGCACGGATTCGGCCTCAGTGGCAGGCTCGCTCGGTCGATGCGCGATGGGGGCTTGAGGTACGCTGCGGACCCCGGTCCCGCGGGTGAAGGCGGCGATCAGTCCCCAGCCGAGACCGATCCCGATTGCCATGGCCACCACGGCGGTTGCTCCGATCCAAGCCCATCTGGTGGGGAGCCGAGTCGGCGGCAAAGCCCAGGCGAGCCACGCCAGGACCAGGAGAGCGATGACCGTCGCGGCGATGAGAAGGGGGGGAAGTGTTCGGCCGATCTGGCGCGCGCCCGACTGGGAAGATGCGTCCGCCACTGCCACTGATTATTCGGTTGCTCACACTGCCTGTCAATGTCACAATTCCTGTACCTCCAATGGCAATCGCGCCGGATCGAAAAATCGACTGTCTGGGGCTATTTTGCCCCATGCCGATTCTTAAAACACGTGAGGCTGTTAAGCAGCTCGCTGCGGGGCAAGTCCTTGAGATGACCTCCGACGATCCGGCGTCGGAGGCCGACATGAAGAGCTGGTCGTCCAGAACCGGTCACCAGCTTCTGGCTGTGGAACGGAACGGCTCGGTGTTCCGCTTCCTCATCCGCAAGTCCTGAGCCCTTGCGGGTCTATCTCGACTACGGAGGACTGGCCCCCGTCGATCCCCGCGTTCTAGCGGTCATGCGCCCCTTTCTCGAGGGCGGCGTAGGCAACCCGGCAGCACCGCACGCCTTCGGGGTCGAGGCGCGCGCGGCGGTCGAGGGATCCCGCGCGAAGATCGCACGGCTCGTCGGCGCCACCCCCGCTGGCGTCATCTTCACCTCGAGCGCCACTGAGGCCAACAACCTCGCCGTCCGAGGCACGGCGCAGCACACACCGGGATGTCACGTCGTGACCTCCGCCGTCGAGCACCTCTCCGTGCTGCACGCCTGTCGAGATCTGGAGAAGCGTGGGCACTCGATTTCTTACCTCCGGGTGGACGCCGAAGGGCGGGTTGATCCCGCGGCCGTCGCCCGGGCGATCCGACCGGACACGCGACTCGTCTCGATCATGGCGGCCAATGGAGAAATCGGCGCGATCCAGGCGATCCGCGAGATCGGGCGGGTAAGTCGCCGGTGCGGGGTGCCCCTGCACGTCGATGCCGTTGGCGCCGTCGGTCGGATTCCGCTCCTCGTCGACGAGTGTGGCATTGACCTTCTGACCATCTCCTCCAATGATATGTATGGCCCGCCCGGGGCGGGGGCCCTCTGGATCCGTTCGACGGTTCGGGTCATGCCGCAAATCCTGGGTGGAGCTCAGGAGGCGGGTCAGCGGGCGGGAACCGAGAATCTGCCGGCCATCGCGGGCATGGGCGTGGCGGCCGATCTCCTGCGAGTGGAGGGGCCAGCGGAGGCAGCGCGGCTGGCCGACCTGCGCGACCGCCTCGTCGTCGGCGTGCTCGAGCGGGTCGCGCGGACGCGCATCACGGGCCCCCGCGCCGGCCAGCGACTCCCGCACCACGCTAGCCTCATCGTGTCGGGGATCAAAGCCGACGCGCTCCTGCTAGAGCTGGATCAGCGCGGGGTCGCCGCCTCGTCGGGCTCCGCATGTGCGAGTCTGACCGGCGAGCCTTCTCACGTGCTCCGCGCCATCGGATGCGACCCGCGAGACGCCGAGGGCACGCTCTGCTTCAGTCTCGGGCGCTGGACCACATCCGCCGAGGTCGAGTATGTGCTGGGTGTCCTTCCGGCCGCCGTCGACCGCCTCCGCCGGCTCGCTCCCTGACGTGCGTCTGTTCCTGTTCGACATCGACGGCACGCTGATCTCGTCGCGTGGCGTGGGCCGCCGGGCTATCGCCGAGGCCCTGCTCGAGGTCTACGGTACCTGCGGCGCCATTGAAGGCTACGACACGCGCGGCAAGACCGATCAGCGCATCGTGGTCGACGTCTTGCGCGGCGCCGGAGTCAGCGACCACGCCATCGGCGCCCGGCTCGAGGTCTGCTTCGCTGCCTACGCGCGGATCCTCGAAGCTCGCATCGGCGCCGGCGAGTGCGTGCAGATTATGCCGGGCATGGACGCGGTCGTGCGGATCCTCAGTGCGCGGGAGGACGCCATGCTCGGGCTACTCACCGGCAACATCGTCGAGGGCGCTGAGCTGAAGCTGCGGCCGACCGGGCTGTGGCCGTACTTCCGAGTGGGGGCCTTCGGCTCTGATCACATCGATCGTCGCCGGCTACCCGCCGTGGCTCGCGCCCGGACGCGTGACCTCACGGGCCGCGATCTGCCCTTCGATCGCCTCGTCATCATTGGCGACACGCCGCACGACATCGACTGTGCGCGCGCCTGCGGCGCCCTCGCCGTCGCCGTGGCCACCGGCCTGTATCCGCGTGCCGAGCTGGCGGCCCACGGCCCCGACCTGCTGTTCGACGATTTCGGCGACGTCCACGCGGTGCTGGCGGCGCTCGCGCCGCGGTGACGCTGCTCGTCGTCTGGCTCCATCTTTTGGCCGTCGTGACGTGGATCGGCTGCGTGCTCTATCAGTCACTCGCGCTGCTGCCGGCAGTCCGCCCGAAACGCGTGAATGTCTTCGTGGAGGTGGCCCGGCGCGCCCGGCCGATCTCGTGGGCGGCCGCGTCTGTGGTCGTGCTCACCGGGTTCTACAATGTCACCCGTCTCGGACCGCTCGCCCAGGTCATCGAGAGCGGCGCCGCGCTGATTCTGGCCGGTAAGTTCATCCTGGTTATCGCGGCCATCGCCGTGGCCGGCCAGCGAGACTTCGCCCAGCTCCCGCGCGTCAGAGCACTCCTGGAAGCGGGGGTCGATCCCGCGCCCGCGCTCAGGGCGATCGCCTGGCTCGACCGCATCGTGCTCTTTCTGGCCGCGGTCATCATCTACCTCGGCCTCGCCCTCTCGCGTCGATAGCGGTCTAGGGAAAGCTAGGGAACAGTCTATCGCCCCGCGCCGACGGGGAGGTTTGGAGGGGGCGCCGCGCCCCCTCCCGGTTCACACGGAGAGGTTGGATGAGCGCATTGTCGCCCGGCGGGCGAGCGGGGAGGTTTGGAGGGGGCGCCGCGCCCCCTCCCGGTTCACACGGAGAGGTTGGATGAGCGCATTGTCGCCCGGCGGGCGAGCGGGGAGGTTTGGAGGGGGCGCCGCGCCCCCTCCCG
>JBKPAK010000020.1:0-78039 GCA_046726415.1 Candidatus Methylomirabilota bacterium | reverse complement strand
GCGACCAATCGTCGCGTTGGCGCGAAACCCCGGCCCGAACAGATTGGCGGTGCCCTGGACGCCGAGGCGCCGCCGGACGGGGCCGTTCACGATCACCATGAGGGCTGCGCCGCCCGTGCTCGTGGCCGGACCGTGGAGCTCGAATGCCGGATCGCCGATGGCGATGAGCGCGGCGCCAACCACCGGAAAGTACTCCGGCCGGCATCCGGCCAGCACCGCGTTGATGGCCGCCTTCTCGGCCGTTACCGCGCGGCTACGCACAGGCTCGAACAGAAGCACGTGATCGGAGGCCCACGGCCCGGACGCCAGCATCCGGCCGACAAGAGCCTCGGTCGGCGGGATAACAGGCAGCCCGTCGGTCCAGCCCCGCTCGTAGCAAACCTCAATCGCCTCCCAGGGATCGCTGACGTCGACTCCGTCACGCTCAGATGGCATCACGGCGCTATCCTACCCTGCGGGGCTGTTGAGATGGGGGGCCCCGAAATGGCCCCCCAAACCCCCCCGACGCTCGGGGCCCCCGGCGAAGCCGGGGCGGCCCCTCGAATCCCCCCGATGCGCGGGACGCCTTCGGCGAAGCCGTGGCGCGCCCTCGATTCCGCGACATGCTGCTAGTGTTTCAGCGCGCCTGCGGTGAGCCCCTCGATGAACTGTTGCTGGAAGAGAAAGTACAGCACCAAGACGGGAACCGAGAACAGCACCAGGGAGGCGGCGAGGAGGGGGTAGTTCCCGTAGAACTCGCTGGAGAGGAGGGCGTAGATGCCCGTGGGCAGTGTCCGCATCGCCCCCTCGGTGATGAAGGTCAACGCGAACAGAAACTCGTTCCAGTTCTGTAGGAACAAAAAGATCGCGACGGTGGCCAGCGCCGGTCTGGTCAGCGGCAGCATGACCCGAGCGAAGATGCCGAACTCCCCGGCGCCGTCGAGCCGAGCCGCCTCTTCGAGCTCCCGGGGGAGGCTCTCGAAGAAGCCCTTCATGATGTATGTGCCGAAGGCCAGACCGAAGCCGGTGTACGGGCCGATCAGGGCCAGCCGAGTATTGAGGAGCCCGAGAGAGCGCAGGTTGATGAAGAGCGGGATGAGTGCGATCTGCAGCGGGATGGTGAGGCCGATCAGCACCAGCGTGTAGACCACGCCCCGCCCCGCAAAACGGATGCGCCCAAGACCGTAGCCAGCGAGGGCCGAGATGGCCACGGTGACCAGCATCGAGACCGTCGACACGACGATGCTGTTCCAGTAGAGCTGTCCGATACCGCTGGCCACCCAGGCATGGGGATAGTTTTCGGGCCGGAGCGGCCAGGCCACCACCCGCCCCGCGAACAGCTGGGGATTGTCCATGAGCGACATGCTGAGCATGTAGAGGGCCGGGGCCAGGGAGATCGCGAGCGCGATGAGGAGGACCAGTAGCGCGGCCGGCGATGCCGCGCCCAGCTTGCGCTCGCGCCATGCCGGCCGAACCGTCACCGCGCTTGCCCGGCCGCGGAAGAGTCCCCGGCGCTCATCTCTGGCCCTGGTCGCTGCGCTCGCGGAGGAGGGACGTCTGGAGTCGGGCCGTACCCAGGACGATTGCCACCAAGATGACTGCGATGGCCGACGCCACGCCCATCTCGTTCAGCTCGAAAGCGTGGCGATACAGCATGGTGGCGAGGACCTCGGTCGAGTAAGACGGCCCACCCCGGGTCATGATGAAGATCAAATCGAAGACTTTCAGCCCGCCGATGACGGAGAGCAGCGCGGTCAGCACCAGGATGGGCCGCATGAGCGGCGTGACCACGCGCGTGCTGAGCTGCCAGGCGTTGGCGCCGTCCACACGGGCGGCCTCGATGACGTCCTGGGGCAAGCTTTGCAGCCCGGCGAGCAGGATCACCAGACTGAAGCCGACGTTCTTCCAGACCGACACCGCGATCACCGCCGGGAGCGCCGTGACCGGATCGCCGAGCCACGGATGGGCGAGGCCACCGAGGCCGATGCCATGCAAGAAGGTGTTGAGCAGCCCCGTGTTGGGCTCGTAGATCCGCTGGAAGATGATGGTGACGACGATCAGCGACATCACGACGGGGACGAAGAAGAGGGTTCTGAGAAGTGAGCGGGCGCGCATCCGGCGGTTCAGCAGGAGGGCCAGGAGAAACCCGAGACCGACCTCCAGCGGGGTCCGCACGATGACAAAGGCGATCGAGTTCGCCGTCGCTTTCCAGAAGACCTCGTCCCGCACCAGGGCTGCGTAGTTCGCGAGGCCGACGAACCCTCCCCACTCCGGGGTATAGCCGCTCCACTCGTGAAAGCTCAGCCACACGGAATAGCCGATCGGATAGAGCAGGAAGGTCGCGAGGACCAGGATCGCCGGAGCTGCGAACACGTACCCGGTCAGGTGATACCGCCAGGGTCGCGCGGCGCTTGCCGCCCGCCCCGCCCAGGTCAGCGCCCGGGCTTCAGCCAACCTTGAACTTGCGGACGCCGACCTTTTGGGAGGCGGCCTCCACGGTCTCCATGACGGCCTTGGGCGTCTTCTGCCCCGCGAAGAGCGCTTGCATCCCCTGAGTGAGCGCCTCCTCCACAGCTGGCGTGAAGATGACTCGCGTGGTTCCTGTCGGCTGGAGCTTGAGGAACTCCGGATAGAGGGGGTCCTTGAGCGACTGCATCTGGTACGCGATAGCCTCGGGGCTGATGGGGCCATTGGGCGAGAGGCCGAGATTCCGTGTGTACTCGATCTTCCCCCACGCGCCGGTGATCGCTTTGACCATCTCGAAAGCCAGCTCAGGCTGCTTGCTGCGCGCGTTGACGGTCAGCGTGATCCCGACCGAGCTGAGAACGGGCTTGTGGCCGCCCGGTACCACGGCCGGGAAGGCAAAGATCCCGAGGTCGAATCCCGGAGGGAGCGCGGCCCGGATGGACCGCCGCATCCACTGCCCGCCCCAGAACATCGCCGACTTGCCCCCGGCAAAGATGGAAATCGCGTCGGGCTCCTTGATGCCGAGCGGGCCCTTGGCGTAGAGGCCGGACTTCGCCAGCATGTCCACGAACTCCGCGGCCGCCACGAGCTCCGGACTCGTCCACGGCTTCCGGCCCAGATCCGCCTCGCGCAGGAGCCTGTCGGCCTTGGTGCCACCGGCATACGTGTAGAAGGGGAAAATCGGAAAGTTCCGGTCCTGTCCGGCGGGGTAGGCGATGGGCGCGATGCCTTTGGCGTTGAGGACGGCGCCGGCCTTCTTCAATTCCTCCAGGGTCTGCGGCACCTCCAGCGCGTGCTGGGCAAACAGCGCCTTATTGTAATAGACGATCACCGTGTTGGTGACCGCGGGAACGGAGACGACGCTTCCGTTGATGGTCAGCAGCTCGAGCGCGTTCGGCCAGAAGCCACGATGGAAGTCGGGATCCTGAGCGAAGACCTTGGTGAAGTCGAGCACGCTGCCGCTCGTATACACGTCGACCGCGTAGGCCCCCGGCTCGACGGCGATAATGTCCGGGGTAGGGCTCTGGGCGGCCAGCGCGGCCTTGACGGCCACGCGCTGCTCATTGAGTCCGGGGAAGGCGGTGATCTCCAGCGCCAGGTTCGGATCGAAGCGCTTCTTGTACTCGTCGGCGATGAAGCGCTGCGCGTTGACATGAAACCCGACGTATTGCCAGAAGGTGAGCGTGGTGGGCGCGCTCGCCTTGACGCGCGGCGGCTTGAACTCGGCCGGGTTCTTGAGCTCCCCGGACGGCGTTGAGGGGGCCGCAGGCTGGGCCCCCCCGATCTGGGCGGCCGCGGGCCTCGCGCGCGCCACGCCCGCCGCCCCCGCGGCGACGGACGCGAGGCCAACGCGCAACGCCGTCCGTCGCGTCACGGCCTGGTGAGCGCCGTTGATCCCTTTGCGTGAACCCGGGTCGCTCATCGTTGACCTCCCCGACCGCGCGTCGAACAGCTCGAGGTTGTGCGCGCCGCCCCGTGCGACCCGCCCGATGGATTGCGAGCAGTTCTAGCCAAAGCCCCAGACCCTGTCAAGCGATCGACCCATCCCGGCGCGCGGTCGCGCGATCACCGTCGCCAGAGCTGCTGCGTGGCCAGGCGTGCTCCCTCCACGAGCGCCTCGAACTTGGCCCACGCGATCCTGGGATGACCGACACGCGGTCCCAGGCCACAGTCTGTCCCCGCGATCACGCGCTCGCGGCCGACCACCCGGCCGTACTTCACCAGGCGCTCGGCGACCAGCTCGGGATGCTCGACGAAGTCACTGGCGTGACCCACGACGCCTGGGATGAGGATCTTGTCGTCGGGTAGCTCAACCTCTTCCCACACCCGCCACTCGTGGTCATGGCGGGGGTTGGACGCCTCGATGGAATACCCCTGAGCGCGGACGGCCAACACCAGGTCCACCAGGTCGCGGAGTGGGAGGTCGTGCTTGTGGGGGCCGTGATAGCTGCCCCAGCACATGTGAAAGCGCACGCGCTCTGGCGGGATGTCGCGCAGCGCGTGGTTGAGCGCCTCGATCCGCAGCGCGGCGAACGCTCGATACTCCGGCACGCTCATCGCCGGGTGGATCTGCCAAGCATCGGCCAGGTCGGGGTCGTCGATCTGCAGGAGAAAGCCGGCCCCGACGATCGCCTCGTATTCGAGCTTCATCGCGTCGGCGATGGCGGACAGGTAGGCCTCATCGCTCGCGTAGTACTCGTTGTGCAACCAGTGCTCGATTGTGCCGGGGGCCACCGCCGGCAGAAACGCCTCGGCCACCGCCTCACCCACCAGCGCCGCCCTGAGGTTGTCGATGTCTTCTTGCACATCGTCGCGCCCGGTGTACGTCAGTGGCCCTCTGCAGACTGCCTCGCGTCCCGCCAGGTTCCCTCGCCCAGCGAAGTATTCGGGAAACTCCGCCGCGTCCCGGCCGTAGATCTTGGCCAGGACCCGCTCTCCTGGCGCCGGCGGCCGCGTCTCAACCCCTCCCAGGCGCTGGCGCGCGTACGTCGTGAAGTTGCGCTTCGACAGCTCGCCGTCGTTGACGACGTCGAGACCGGCGTCGATTTGGTGGTGGACGACCTCGCCCACGGCGCGGCGGACCTGTGCCGCAAAGGCCTCGCGATCGTATGGTTTGCCCTCGTCCCGGGCGATGAGCATGTCGCGCAGGTCGTCCGGCCGCGGCAGGCTGCCGGCATGCGTGGTCAGGATGCGCTCGCGGCTGCCCTTCATCCCTCGATCATCGTTGAACGGCCCGGGTAAGATACCAGAACCATGCGCGACGCTCAGGGTGAGCGGACGGCCGCGGGGAGCCGGCCTTCACGGCGGGTCCTGATTCGCACGATCGCGTGGGCCGGTGGCATCGCCGCGCTCGCCGCGACCGGTGGCCGGTCCGCGCGGGCCGAGGCCGTGACCGCCTCGCCGGAATGGACCCACCTGGTGGCCGCGGCAAAGAAGGAAGGCAAGCTCGCGGTCAACACCTTCACCGGTCAGGGCTACGCGCGCGTGTTCAAGCTGTTCACCCAGACCTATCCGGAGATCAAGCTCGACCACACCAACCTGGAGCCGGTGGACTTCTCGCCGCGCATTCTCAATGAGCGCCGGGCCGGCCTCTTCACCTGGGACGTCGCCACCATGCCGACGAGCACCGCGCTGCAGGTGCTGAAGCCGGCGGGGGTCTGGGACCCGGTGAAGCCGGCGATCGTCGCGCCCGAGGCCAGAAACGACGCGAACTGGCGCGGGGGCTTCGAGGCCGGCTTTCTCGACAAGGACAAGCACCTGGCCTACGCCTTCACTCTCGTGCGCGCGGTCGGCGTGTTCGTCAACGTCGACCGGGTGAAGGACGGCGAGCTCAAGAGCTTTGCGGATCTCCTCGCGCCCAAGTGGAAGGGCAAGATCGCGATCTCCGACCCGCGGGCAATCGGCTCTACGTTCTGGCCGTTGACGGTCGCCCGGCTGAAGCTGGGCGACGGGATCATGAAGGCGTTGCTGGTCGACCAAGAGCCCGTCCTCAGTCGCGATCGCAATCAGCTCACGGAATTCATGGTGCGCGGACGGTATCCCATCGCCATCGGCCTCAACGCGCTGACGCTCCAGGACTTCCAGGCCCATGGCGTCGGCAAGAACGTCAAGACGGTCCTCCTGCCGGAGATGGACTACCAGGCCTCGGGCAGCGCTGTCTGGCTGCTCAATCGCGCGCCCCGCCCCAACGCGGCAAGGCTCTTCGTCAACTGGCTGCTCTCCCGGGATGCCCAGGTGGCCTGGGCCAAGGAGCTCCAGACCAACAGTCGCTTCCTCGGCGTGGAACCGGGCGACCCGCACGCCATTGTCCCCCCGGGCGTGAGCCTGACCCAGATCGACTCGGAAGAGCTGCTCCCGGACATCGTCAAGACCCAGGATCTGGCCAAGCAGCTCATCAAATAGGGCGGTGTCCGCCCACGTGGTACGGGTCACCGCTCGTATCGGCCGCCGATTTTTCTTCTCCGACTTCGCCCGGCTCGGTCAGGGCCGGCGCGCCTCGACTGGGATGTAGGTGATCGGAGGCGTGTGCTTCTTGAACCTCTTGCGGGTCTCCGGAGCGAGCTGTCGGAACGCCTCGACCGAAAGCGCGAACGACCGAGTGTCGAGGGTCGCCGCGATGTTGACGTTGCGGCCGACGAGGTCGAACCGCTTGTCGCGCGCCGCACCGAACGGTCCCGCCACGACCGTCCCGAAGTGAGCCTTCACGAGGAGTCGCGACGGCCAGCCCAGGTCCTCGAAGAACGCGTCGATTTCCCGCTTGAGCTCGAGCAGCGCGGCGATGCCTTGGTCAACCCGTTCCTCCGGGAAAACGACGAGCGCGGCATCGCCCAGGAACTTCACGACCGTCCCGCCCCCGGCCTCGATCCGCGCGGAGACACGTTCGTAGAACTCGTCCATGATCTCGGAGAGCCGCCGGTCGTCCAGGCGCGAGCTCTCGGCGCCGTAGTGCGTCAGGTCCGCGAAGGCGATGAGCAGGGGGACGACGGTGCGCGCGGGGGGCGCGAGAGCGGGCGACGTCATGGCAGTTCTCCCTTCGTGTGTCGTCTGGCGTCGGCCCCGAAGTCCGACAGGTGGAAGGAGATGTCGCGGGCCCTTGCGTCCCGCAGTGAACTCCATCCTATCACCGCCCCGGGCGAGCTGGCTCAATGCACAACCCGCGAACCTTCTCGCGGATCCGGCTAGTGCGGCATCGCCTTCACGACATAGCCAAACAGCTCCCGACCAAAGTCGGAGGCGATCTGCGCGGACGCCACCTCGACGTCCACCTCGTTCAGGTACTGCAGCCTGAGCACATCGCCGTCGGCCAGCTCGGGAACGACCCCCGCGAAGAAGAAGCCGAGAGCCTCGAGCGCGGCGCAGAGCGAGGGCACGGCAGCATCGGACAGCGGCAGGTCGAGGCCAATCCACGCGACGCGCCGCAGACACAGCTCGCGCAAGCGGAAGCGCACCAACTCGGGCAGATCGCTCCCGCAGGCGGCCACGCGGATCGCCGCCTCGCTCCACTCCGGATAGAGCTCCACCTTCACCTGGGAGGTGGCCCGCCGCTCCGGGGGAAGAGCTGGCACCGGCTCGAACGTCCGCGGGAACCCGCCGTGCCGGTAAATCCGTTCGATCATCATCCGGTGATGGGGGGGAGCATGGACGGCTCGGGCCGGGCCGTCGCTGGTCTTGAAGTAGTAGAGGATGGTGGCGGTGCGCTTTCTCGGTGCGCCGGCGTCAATCTGCTTCATGGTGACCGGCGCCTCGTCGCCCAGTTGGACTCCGGTCTCGGTGGCGCCCAGCGCGATGTTGCCCTTCTGCGAAAAGGGGTGGACGGTGACGGCCTCGCCGTAGAGTCCGAGCATCTCCTTCTCGGCTGCCCGCTGCCTGACCAGCGCGATCATGCGCTCGAACAGGCGGTGCCCGCGGAAGCGCGGATCGACCATGGCCTCGCCCAGATTGCCCACGACTGCGCGCGGGTGATCAAGCTCGACCGTGAGCACGCCCACGATTTCATCGTCCTCGGTGACGGCGACGCATACCTCGAGGAGTCCGCCCTGCAGCATCTCGCACAGATGGTCGGGGTAATAGAGAAACTCATCGGGGATGCTGTAGCCATAGCACCGATACGTGCAGCGGGCGATCCCCACCGCATCGTCGGCCGTCATCAACCGCAGGCTGATCGGCACGTCCGGCGCCACGACGGGCACTGCCGTCCCGCGCTCGTCCGCGGACCCCAAGCGCGTTTCGATGTGAGCGAAGGCCAGGCGCTTCACGAGCTCCACCCGGTTGCCGCGCGGTCCGAGGTTCGTGAAGTGCACCGCGTCGAGGGAACCGGCGAGCGCGGGGGCGGCCAGGGACGAGCGGCTCTCCGCCTGCAGATCCGTGTAGTCGAACGGCAGGCCCTGATCCTCGATGGCCACCGCGATCTGGCCCGGCCGGCGCATGAGCACGATGTCGAAGGTCGCGCGCTGGCCCGGCTCGAAGGCGTGCGCGATGACGTTCAGGGCGACTTCTCCGACGGCGCGGGCCAGGCTGTCCACATCGGCCGCCGCCAGCCCGAGCTTCGTCCCCGCCTCCCGCAGGAGCGCGAGCGCGGCGCCGACGTAGGCGCTCTCGGCGGCCAGGGTGATGCGTGCCACCGACTCGCCCTGAGCCTCGGCCGCCATGCCTGTCACCCGGGCACCCCGGCGCCGCTCGTTCGAGTCGGCGACATCATCCTCACCCACGTGTTGGAACCATACTGCAGAGTCTTCGCCACGTCACGCGCATCTGACTGGGTCCGGCTTTCGGCGCGGACGGCATCGTCGTGGCGGGGGAAGGTCGCCTTCACAGAGCTCCCGCGGTGTCCAGTGCGTCGGCGGCCTCGACCGGCCCCCTCAGCCCGCCGGCGGTCGTCGGCAACGGCGGAACGACTTGCGTCCTTGCCGAAGGAAGTGGTGTCGCCTAAAGTACTCGGCGTTCCGCCCCGCCGGGCGCGCGGGAAACCGACTGAACGCGAACCGCGGCGACGGTCGAACTGTGAGTAGGCCGACCAAGTGATGGGGAGGGCACGTCCATGAGCATGTCCATGCGGAGAATCGCCGTTGTGCTCGGCGTCCTGGGGCTGTTCGTCCTGCTCGGTAGCGTATGGAGGCCCCAGGCGGTGGTGGCGCAGGGGCCGAAAGCGGAATTCAAGCTGAAGCTGATGGGCATCAACCGGACGCTCGATCCCTGGAAGCTCTACCAGGAATGGGCCCAGACGGTGGAGAAGCGCACCAACGGGCGGGTGCAGTTCGAGCTAACGTCACTGCCCGAGCTCGGCCTGGGGGGAGCCGAGACTCTGCGCGTCCTGAGGACCGGCGTGGTGGACGTGACCGAGACGTACGGTGGATACGTGGCCGGAGAACTCCCCATGGTCGAGATCCTCGAGCTGCCCGGAATCTTCCCCGACCCCCAAACCGCCAAGAGAGCGATCCTGGCCTGGAAGCCGACCGAGGCCAAGCTCCTCGACCAGAAGGCCAATGCCGTGATGCTGGCCATGGCGGTGTATCCCGACCAGGCATTCTTCAGCAAGAAGGCCGTGCGCAAGCCCGCCGACTTCAAGGGCCTGAAGACGCGCGTGCATAGCGTGGCCCTCGCATCGCTTGTGGCCGGCCTCGGCGGCGAGCCCCTCACCATCGCCTTCGCCGAGGTCTACACGGCCCTCGAGCGTGGCACCCTCGACGCGGCGATCAGCGGCACCAAGCCGGGGTTCGGTCTTCGGTGGTACGAGGTGTCCAAGTATCTGATCGGTCCCATCTCCATGCGGCCGCACGTGGCGCTGGCCATCAACAAGAACAGCTGGAAGCGGTTGCCGCCCGATATCCAGCACATCATGAGGCAAGAGGCGGAGAAGATCGTCGAGGGCAAGGCGTTCGAGCTGATCGAGGCGTGGAACAAGGAGGGAATCGACAAGAGCGTCGAGAAGGGCATGGAGCACATCCCGTTCTCGCCCGAGACTCAGTCCGCCATCAAGGACGTTCTGCGGACCAAGGTGGTCCCGGACTGGGTGAAGCGAGCGGGCGGCCCCGACGCGGCCCGCCAGTTCAACGAGATCATCGCCCCCCTGGTCGGCTTCACGGTCAGCCCCTAGGCCGGGCGCGATGCGAACTCCGACCGTCGCGCGGGCGGTGGATCTCCTCTTTGCCGGGACCGGGTACTTCGCCGGTGTGTTGTACGTCGTCCTGGCCTTCTTCGTCACTTATGATGCCCTGGCCCGAAAGTGGGGGAGCGCGTTCGGCCTGCCCACTACGCGCGTCACCGATGAGATCAGCGGGTACATGCTGGCCGTCGCCGCTACCTGGGGATTTGCCTATGCGCTCCGCACCGGCGGTCACGTGCGCGTCGACGTGCTGTTTCCCTACATGACCCGGACGGTGAAGACCGCCGTGGACTTCATGGCTCAGGCGCTCATGGCGGTCTTTGCCTCCGTCATTTCGTGGAAGATCTGGGCATTAGTAGCGGATTCCATGCAGAGCGACATGAGGTCCTCCACCTATCTGCTCACCCCGCTCTACATCCCTCAGGGCATCTTGGGGGTGGGATTCAGTCTGCTGGCGCTGGCCGCAGCGTTCACGGCCGTGGCGACCGTGGTGGGATGGGAGTCCGCGGAAGCCGGTCGGGGACCGGAGGCCTAGGTCGACCCATGGTCCTCGGGATTGCCGCGGCGCTCATGGTTATCCTCTTCCTGGCCGGGCTACATGTGGCCAGTGCGCTGGGCCTCATCGGCATGGCGTTGATGTACCTCTTTTCCGACCGGCCGCTCTGGGACATGCTGGGGCAGATCGCCTGGAACGTGAACAGTAGCTCGGTGCTGGTGGCGATCCCCTTGTTCGTGATGATGGGGGAAGTCCTGATCCACAGTCGCCTGTCCGAGCGACTGTATCAGGTGCTGTCCCACTGGCTAGCCCCTCTGCCCGGCGGGCTCCTGCATTCCAATATCGCCTTCTGCGCGGTGTTCGGGGCCATCTCAGGTTCGAGCGCGGCCTGCGCGGCGACGGTGGGGGCGGTCGCCCTGCCGTCCTTTCGAGCGCGGAACTACAGTGAGCGACTGGTGATCGGCAGTCTGGCCGCCGGGGGCACCCTCGACATTCTTATCCCACCCAGCATCTCGATGATCATCTATGGGGTCTTGGCCGAAGAATCCATCGGCCGACTGTACCTGGCCGGATTTGTCCCGGGATTCCTGCTCGCTGGAATCTTCATGTTCATCATCGCGGTAGCCGCGAAGATGTGGCCATCGGTCGCGCCGCGCGAGCCCACCCCGTCCTGGCGGGTGCGCCTCCTCGGCTTGCTGGCGCTCCTCCCCGTCATCGCGCTCATGTTCATCGTGCTGGGCACCATCTATCTGGGGGTCGCCACGCCCACCGAAGCTGCTGCCTTCGGAGTCGTGGCGAGCTTCGTTCTGGCGGCCCTGAACCGCGAGGTCGGCCTGCGCATGCTCAGACAGGTCATGGTCACCACCGTGCGCACCTCCTCCATGATCATGCTCATCGTGACCTCGGCCTTCATCCTGAGCTTCGCGCTGGCGATTCTCGGAGTCCCCGGCCAGCTCACCGCATTGTTGTCGGGATGGAACCTCACCCCCCTGACCTTCGTGCTCATCCTGGTGGTCTTCTACCTGATCCTCGGCACCTTCATGGAGGCCCTCTCGATGATGGTGACGACCATGCCGATCCTGGTGCCCGTGCTGAAGGCGATGGGGGTCGACCTGGTGTGGTTCGGCATCATCATGGTCATCCTGCTGGAGGCCGCCCTCGTCAGTCCGCCGGAGGGCCTCAACCTCTACATCATCCAGGGGATCCGCAAGTCGGTCTCCGAAGATGCGGGCCTGCAGGTCGGGACCATGCTCGACCTCTGGATCGGCGTGCTCCCGTTCATGGTCGGCATGGCGATCTGCATCGCCCTCTTGTTCATGTTTCCCGGCATCGCCCTCTGGCTGCCGGATGCGGTGATGGGGAAGTAAGAGGCCGGCGACCACCGCGGTGAGGCGGGCGGTCGCCGGCCGTGCGTTTGCGCAGTCGCGTCAGCGCGGTACCGTAAAGATCCGTATTTCGGGCGTCTCCTGGGGGACGACCGTTTGCCGAGGGAGCGCGCTCCCCGTCATTGGAGCCGGCGTCGCGGCGACGGTCGCGGGCACGCTGATCGCGATCTGAGAGCCGGGTTGGAGCTGGGCGAGCGTGATCGGCTGCGTGCCGGAGCGAAGCACCGTCGAAGGTCCCGCGTGGACGACGCTACCGTCGGTGAGGAAGATCAACGAGTTCGTTGTATCCACGTGGCTCACCGTGGCCATTCGCCATGAGCCGGGCGCGGGCACCATGGTCGGCTGATACCCGACCGGCTGCACATTGCGCAGCATGACCTGGGTGCCGGGCTGCAAGGCCACGACGCTGGCCGGCGCGCCTACGGCGGACTCGGTCGTCACCCTGACCATTCGGCCATCCTGAAAAATGATGATCCCGGTCTGCGGGTCGTACTGAGCGACGACGCCGGTGGCGTCGATCGCCGGTTGACCGGTAACGATATTGACCGGAGGGGCCACCACCGCTTTCGGGGGCGGTGCCGCCGTCGCCGTCGCCACCGCGGGTGGCGAAGTGGCGACGACCATGTTGTTCACGACACTGCGAACGCCGGCGACCTCCCTCGCCAGCTGAGTGGCCCGCGTCTGGCTATTGGACGACGGGGCCGTACCGCTCAAATAGACGACTCCGTCCGAGCTCGTGACGGCGATACTCGACCCGTTCAGGGTCGGATCCGCCAGGAGCTTCGTGCGGACATCGCCGGCGATCCTGGCATCGTCGACGTACTCTCCGGTGGTACGTGCTGTCGTTGCCGTCGTTGCACATCCGGCCGTTCCGAGGAGAACGGCCACGGCCATCAGAGCCCAGGCCACGCGATACTGTGTCAGCATCTCAAGTTCCTCCTGTTCTCAGCCAGAGAGAGGGCGGCGTCGCCGCCTTCTCCCCTTCGGAAGCTGCTTTCCGATTTGCCTTTATCCGCATGTACTTCCAAATCCAGCAAGCGGCGGGCCCGCGAGAGCGTGCTCGACCGCCGGTCGGCGCCACGAGCGAGCGCGCCCTGCCCATCGCGCGCTTCACGGCGTAGGCGCGCAATAGGCTCCCTGCAAGCGCGAATCGGTCCCGATGTGACGTCCCGTCGGCAGCGCGGGTTCCGGCCCGGAAAGTCCGGCGCCGCCGCCGGAAATCTCGTCATTGTCATATCTACAACGTGCGCACCGGCCCATTGTCTTCAGGTCGATGCCATTACCGGCTCCTCCCCCGTCGGGAGGGCCAAGAAACTGAGGTAACAAGCGCCGATCCAGCCCGGGGTAGGACGCAACGTTGGCATGGCGCTGCGGGCAGGCAGTGTCGAAATCCCTCCGACACCGCCGGGCCAGATTCGGCCGCGAAATTGCTAAGAAGCCGCCCATGGAGCAAGACGCCTCGGATATGCGCGGGGCCGAGGCCCGGCTGCACGAGGGGCCGCCCGGGCCACTCGCCCGAGGCGCCGAAACAAGCCATCGCCCGGCGTGACGGTGGTGCACTTCGAGTCCAACGTCCAAGCGGGTCCTCGATCCCTATGCTTGCCGACTCCGGCAGCCAGCGTCCCGCTGCCCGGAGGCGAAATCCATGTGTGGGTGGCGGATCTGGATCAGCTCGCGCCCGAGGTTCGGCGGCTCGCCAGCGCGCTGTCCGCGGATGAGGCGGCACGGGCGGCGAGGTTTCACTTCGAGCGGGACCGGAAGCGGTTTGTGGTCGGCCGCGGCTTCCTGCGGGAGGTCTTGGCCGGCTACTGTGGCGTCGACCCGGATCGGCTCGAGTTCGAGTACAGCGCTCATGGCAAGCCCTCCCTATCCGGGGATGCGGGCGGGGACGGGCTCCGCTTCAACCTGTCCCATTCACATGGGCTTGCCCTGTGCGCACTGACGCGCGACCGAGAGATCGGCGTCGATATCGAGCTGATCCGAGCGGTAGAGGACCTCGACGAGCTAGCCGCCAGCGTCTTCTCGGCCCAGGAGCGTCAAGTGCTCCGGTCGCTGCGACCTGACGAGCAGCTCTCCGCGTTCTTTCGCTGCTGGACGCGGAAGGAGGCAATCGTCAAGGCCCTCGGGCAGGGGCTCTCCTACCCTCTCGCGAACTTTGACGTGGCCTTTGCGCCCGGGGAGCCGGCTCGATTGCTGCGCATCGAGAACAGTCCGGGCGAGAGCGAGCACTTCAGCCTTCATGAGGTGCCGATCGATCGGAGCCATGTCGCGGCGATTGCCGTCGAGGGCGCTATCGAACGTCTGGTGTGCGGGGCATGGGTGGGCCACAAGAGGCGGCTCCACGAAGGTCCTGGGGTTGACTCATGTGTCCCATGACACCGTTGGGCCTCCACCGAGCCGTTGAAGCCTCCTACGAGCTCTCGCCCCTTCAGCACGGGATGCTCTTCCACAGTCTTTCGTCCGATGCGTCCGGCGTCGACATCGAGCAGATCATCTGCGATCTGGACGAGGTGCTGAACGCGCCGGCCCTCTTCACCGCCTGGCAGCGAGTCGTCGCCCGACACCCGATTTTGCGGACGCGGTTCCGCGTCGACGGGGTCGCGCAGTCGGTGCAGGAGGTCTACCGCTCGGTGGAAATCCCCGTGGCCGAGCTGGACTGGTCCACGATCCACGCTGGGGATTGCCAGGCGCGGTGGTCAACTCTGCTCGAGGCCGATCGCCGGCGAGGCTTCGACGTGAGCCAGGCGCCGCTGATGCGCCTGACCCTGGTCTGGCTACCCGGCCGAGTGGCCCGGTTGTTGTGGACGTTCCACCACGCCGTGCTCGACGGGCGCTCCTTCCCGCTCGTGCTCCGGGAGGTCTTCGCCTATTACGAGGCGATCCGCGACGGGCGGGAGCTCGACCTTCCCCTGCCGCGGCCGTACGGCGACTACATCGAGTGGCTGCATGGACAGGATCCCGCCCGCGCGGAAGAGTACTGGCGGCGCCTGCTCAAAGGCTTCACGACACCGACGCCGCTGCGAGTGGGGCAAAACCCGCGCACGGCACCTGCCGCGCAGGGAACTCACGGCGCCCACGAGGCACGAGTGGCCGCCGACGTCACCGCCGGGCTCCGGGACTTCGCCGAGAAGCATGAGCTCACGGTCAACACCCTGCTGCAAGGCGCCTGGGCGCTCTTGCTTCACATCTACAGCGGCGAGGACGACATCGTTTTTGGGGCCACCCGGGCTTGTCGGCGCTCGTCCCTCGAGGGTGCCGACGACATGGTGGGGCTGTTCATCAATACCCTGCCCGTTCGGGTTCGCGTGAAATCCGACGCGCCGCTCGTGCCCTGGCTGCGAGAGCTTCGCCGCCAAGGGGTGGCCCTGCGCGCGCACGAGCACACACCGCTGGTCAAGATCCAGGACTGGAGCGACGTGCCGCGCGGTACGCCGCTCTTCGAGAGTCTCGTGGTCTACGAGCGCTACCTCCTGAACACCGCGTTGCGCGCGCAGGGAGGAGAGTGGACCGGCCGGCGCTTTCGCTACCTCGGGCAGACGAACTACCCGCTCACCTTCATTGCCTATGCGGACGCCGAGCTGCTCCTTCGCCTGGAGTACGACCGCCGGCGATTCGACGACGACACCGCGGCGCGGATGCTGGATCATGTCGGCCTCCTTCTCGAGGGGATGATCACTGCCGCAGACCAACCGCTGCGGGCGGTGCCGTATCTCACCGCGACAGAGCGCGCCGAGCTGGTGCCTAGCCCGAACCCACTCCCCATCGGCCCCGCCAACGGCTTGTGCATTCACCAGCGATTCGAGCGGCAGGTTGCGCGAACGCCGGACGCGGTGGCGGTGATCCATGATGGGCGGGCGCTGACCTACCGACAGCTGAACCGCGGCGCAAACCGGCTGGCTCGCCGCCTGCGGGAGCTCTCCGTGGGGCCGGAGGTTTTGGTCGGGCTCTTCGTCGAGCGATCCGTGGACATGGTCATGGCGATCATCGCCATCCTGAAGGCGGGGGGCGCCTATCTCCCACTCGATCCCCGGTACCCCAAGGATCGCCTCGCCTTCATGCTGGAGGATTCCGAAGTCGCCGTTCTGCTGACCCAGGGCGAACTGGCCTCCGCACTGCCCCCGCATCGAGCTCGGATGGTCCTGCTCGAGGGCGATTCGGGCGAAGAGGCAGCTGACGGCGGCGCAGCCGAAGACAATGTCTCCGGCGGCGCTACGGCCGACAGCCTGGCCTACGTCATCTACACGTCAGGGTCCACCGGGCGTCCCAAGGGCGTCCTCATCACCCATCGGAACGTCGTCCGGCTCATGGACGCCACCGACCCGTGGTTCCGCTTCGGCCCCGCGGACGCATGGACCCTGTTCCACTCGTACGCGTTCGACTTTTCCGTGTGGGAGCTGTGGGGCGCGCTCTTGTACGGAGGCCGGCTCGTGCTGGTGCCCTACTGGGTGAGTCGCTCGCCGGAGGCGTTCGCCGAGCTGTTGTACCGGGAGCAGGTGACGGTGTTGAACCAGACGCCGTCGGCATTTCGACAGCTGATGCAGGTGATACTGGAGGGCGAGTCGCGTGGGCTCGCCCTTCGGTACGTTATCTTCGGCGGCGAGGCGCTGGACCTGCAAGCGCTGCGGCCCTGGTTCGAGCGGTTTGGAGATCGGCCGCCTCGGCTCATCAACATGTACGGCATTACCGAGACCACCGTGCATGTCACCTACCGTCCGATCGCGCTCAACGACGTCCTTTCCGGCAGCGGCAGCGTCATCGGCCGTTCGATCCCAGACCTCCAGGTCTATGTTCTGGATCGCTGGCTCCGTCCCGTCCCGATCGGAGTGGCCGGGGAGATCTATATAGGTGGTGCCGGCGTGGGGCGTGGCTACCTGAACCGGCCCGAGCTCACCGCCGAGCGATTCATCGCCGACCCGTTCACTGCCGCTCCGGGCGCGCGGCTCTACCGTTCGGGGGACTTGGCACGGCGGCTGCCCAATGGGGATCTCGAGTACCTCGGCCGAATCGACGACCAAGTGAAGATTCGGGGCTTCCGGATCGAGTTGGGGGAGATCGAATCGGCGCTGGCCCAGCACTCGGCGGTGCGGGAGTCGGTGGTCATCGTCCGTGAGGACATCCCGGGCGACAAGAGGCTGGTGGCGTACTACGTCGCTGACCGCGACGCGCCGCTCATGGCCGACGAGATACGCGGCTTCCTGCGGGCCAAGCTTCCCGACTACATGGTGCCCGCCGCGTTCGTGCGGCTCGACGGGCTCCCGCTAACCGGCCACGGGAAGGTGGACCGAAAGGCGTTGCCCGCACTCGATCAGACGCGTCCCGACGTGCGTGGGGGCTACGTGGCTCCCCGGACGGCCATCGAGGAGACCCTGAGCGGCATCTGGGCCGCCGTGCTCGGGCTCGAGCGGGTTGGCGTCCACGACAGCTTCTTCGAGCTGGGCGGGGACTCGATTCTCGCGATCCAGATCATCGCGCGCGCCCGTCAGGCTGGTCTATCGTTCACGCCTCGGGAGCTGTTCCAGCACTCGACGATCGCCGAGCTGGCTGCGGTGACGGCAGTCGCGACGCCGCAGGACGACGGCCATCGAGCGGAGGGGTGCGTTCCCCTCACTCCGATCCAGCGCTGGTTCTTCGAGCAGGAACTACCGGAGCCTGATCACTGGAACCAAGCCTTCCTGTTCGAGGTGCCGACCGACGTGGATGTACAGGCTCTGGAAGCGGCAAGCCAGCACGTCGTCGATCACCACGACTCATTCCGGCTGCGGTTCCGGCGCGGCGCCCACGGCTGGGAGCAGCGCTATAGCAACGATGGCGGGACCATCTCTGTCGCGGAGATAGACCTCTCTGGACGGCCAGACGCCGAATTGCCAGCCGCCATCGAAGCGAAGGCGACTGAGCTCCAGCGCACTCTCGACATCGCCGATGGCCCACTCCTGCGAATAGCCCACTTCGGACTCGGCCCCCGGCGCCCGGGCCGGCTCCTTGTCATCGCCCATCATTTGGTGATCGATGGGGTGTCCTGGCGAATCCTCTTGGGGGATGTGGACACGCTCTACCGAGCACTGCATGGGGGCGACACGGTGCGGCTGCCCGCCCGGACGACGTCGTATCGGCGTTGGGCGCAGCGGCTCATTGAGTACGCGCAGTGGCCAGCCTGCCGGAATCAGCTCAGTCATTGGCTGGCCACCGCGAACGTGGACTCCGCCCGCCTCCCTGTCGACTTCGAGGGCGGTGCCAACACCGAGATGTCCGCTCGAACCGTGACGTGGTCCATCGGGATCGAGGAGACACGTGCGCTACTGCAGCGGGTGCCCCAAGTATTCCGCGCGCAGGTCGACGACGTCTTGTTGGCGGCGCTGGCGCGGTGCCTCACCGGATGGACGAAGGGCGGGTCCCTCTGCGTGGATGTCGAGGGCCACGGTCGGGAGGCGATCTTCGACGATGTGGATCTCTCGCGGACCGTGGGTTGGTTCACCAGCATTTTCCCGCTGCGGCTCGAGCCCCCGCGTGGTCCCCTCGCCGACGTGCTCCACGCGGTGAAGGAGCAACTGCGGCAGGTCCCGGGCCGAGGCATTGGCTACGGCGTCCTTCGCTACCTCGGCGATCCGACCACCGCCACCCTCCTCGGCGACCATCCCCAGCCCGCGGTGCTGTTCAACTACCTCGGTCAGTTCGACCAGGTTCTGGCCGGCTCCGGCCTCTTCCGCTTCGCCGCGGAACCCGCCGGCCCCTGGCACAGCCCACGAGCTCCGCGGCGGCACCTGATCGACCTCTTGGCCCTGGTCATTCACGGACGGCTCCAGATGCGGTGGACGTACAGCGAAAACATCCACCGCCGGCAGACGGTGGAGCGATTGGCCCAGAGCTTCGTCGAGGCTGTGCGCGAAGTGCTCCTGGCCTGTGAGACGCGAGGGGCAACTGACGCACGGCCGGCCCACGTCGCGCCGGCGGCGTTCGACCTGGCTCTTCTCGACCGGCTTCCCTGCGACCTCGAGGAGGTGGAAGACATATACGCGTTGTCTCCCATGCAGCGCCTGTTTCACTCGATGGAGGCCGCCGGCTCCGGGCTGGAGCAGTGGCAGTACCGCCTGCACGGCTCGGTGGACGCGCCGGCGCTGCGGCGCGCGTGGGAACTGGTCGTCAATCGGCACTCGATTCTCCGCACCGCCTTCGTCTCCGACGGCCAGCGGGAGTTGCAGGTCGTCGTCCGCCGCGTGGCGCTGCCGTGGAGCGAGCACGACTGGAGTGCTCTCTCCGCCACCGACCAGAGCACGCGACTGGCCGAACTCGTGGAGTCGGACGCCGCTCAGGGCTTCGACCTGTCGCGGGCTCCACTCACGCGCGTGACGCTCCTCCGGTTGGCCGACGAAACGTTCCACCTTCTCTGGACCACCCATCACCTCCACGTCGACGGCTGGTCGTGGCCCCTAATCTTCTCCGAGCTGTCGGAGTGCTACGAAGCCCTCCGCGCGGGCCGAGATGCCAGACTCGCGCCCCCCCACGCGTACCGCGACTACATCGGCTGGCTGGAAGGTCGGAACAGTACGGAGACCGAGGCCTTCTGGCGGCGCTGGCTCGCGGGCTTCACCGCGCCCACCCCGCTCGGCTTGCCGCCTGCGCCGGCGGGACGCTCAGAGGGCGCAGGGCAGTCGCACGCCGAGGAAGAGGTGAGGCTGTCAGAGCGGACTGGGGCGGCCCTCCGTTCGTTTGCGCGGAGCTATCACCTCACCTTGAGCATGCTCGTCCAAGGGGCATGGGGCTTACTCCTGAGCCATCGCAGTGGCCAGGCCGACGTGGTCTTCGGGGTCACGTTCTCCGGGCGACCACCTAAGGTGGCCGGTATCGAATCGATGGTGGGGACCTTCGTGAGCAATCTCCCCATCCGGCTCCAGGTCAGGCCGGAGATGTCTGTACCGGTCTGGCTCGCCGAGGCACAGGACAAGCAGGCCGATGCCGTGCTCCACCAGTACGTCTCCCCGCTCGAGATTCAGGCCTGGACGGGCATTCCGTGGCGGCTTCGCCTGTTCGACAGTCTGCTCGTCTTCCAGAACTACGCCGTCAGCCAGGAGGCGCGCCGGCTGGGACCAACCGTCGAGATCGCTCCGGTCTCGATGCCGGAGGCGACCAACTATCCGTTGACTCTGGTGGTGACGCCGGCTCCTGAGCTCCGGCTGAAGATGATCTACCGCCGCAACCAGTTCGACGGCGCGGCGATCCGCCGCTCGCTCGCCGCTTTGGCCGCGGTCCTCGAGGCCATGACTACCGCCACGCGACGGACGATCGCCGACATCCTGGCGGTGCTGCCTCCACCTCCAGACGGGCAGCTGGCGGTCGCGGGGCTCGATCACCGCTCGAAGGAGGGCGCGGCGTATCTCGCCCCGCGCACGCGGCTCGAGCAGGCCATCGCCGCGATCTGGCAGGAGCTGTTCGAAGTAGAGCGGGTCGGGCTCGACGATAACTTTTTCGATCTCGGCGGGCACTCTATTCTGCTCGTCGAGACCCACACCCGGCTCCAGGCCCGGCTGGGCCTGAACCTTCCCATCGTGGCGCTGCTCCAATACCCCACCGTCAGTGCGCTGGCCGGCTACCTCAGCCACCAGCCGAACGAGGCATCTTGCCTGAGCCACGTTCGAGATCGGGCTCGGCGCCAGCGGGACGCGCAATCCCGACCGCGAAGGATCGGCCGGAACCCGTAGCATGGCGCACTCGGATCACGGAGATCCCATGGACGGCGTGGCCATCATCGGGATGGCCGGACGCTTCCCCGGTGCCCGGGACGTGGGGGAATTCTGGCGGAACATTGAGGGCGGAGTCGAGTCGATTTCTCGCTTCGCGACCGACGAGCTAGAGCCCTGTCGGGCCGAATCACCCGGTATGAGGAAGGACCCGAATTACGTGCCGGCGCGGGGTGTCCTGCCCGGCGCCGAGCTGTTCGATGCCGCGTTTTTCGGCATCAACCCCACCGAGGCGGCCGTCATGGATCCTCAGCAGCGGGTGTTCCTGGAAACGGCTTGGACCGCGCTCGAGGATGCGGGCTATGACCCGAGGATGTACCGGGGTGCGATCGGCGTCTGGGCTGGGATGAGCAACAACACCTACTTCCTGGAGAACTTGTATCCCAATCCGGTCGCGATCCAGCGGGCGGGCGGTCTGCTTGTCATGATGGGCAATGAAAAGGACTACCTGGCCACCCGGGTCGCCTACAAGCTGGATCTGCGCGGGCCCTGCGTGAGCGTCTACACCGCCTGCTCGACCTCGCTGGTGGCTGTCTGTCAGGCCGTGCAGGCCCTGATCGACTATCAGTGCGACACGGCGCTAGCCGGCGGCGTGTCCATCACCTTCCCCCAGCAACGCGGATATCTCTATCAGGAAGGCGCCATCACGTCCCCTGACGGCCACTGCCGGGCCTTCGACGTCGAGGCCGCGGGCACCGTATTCAGCAATGGGGTCGGCATCGTCGTGCTCAAGCGCCTGGCCGACGCACTGGCCGACGGCGACAACGTCTACGCGGTAATCAAGGGGGCGGCGCTCAACAACGATGGCGCCACCAAGGTGAGCTTCACGGCGCCCAGCGTGGATGGCCAGGCCGAGTGCATCGCTCTGGCCCAGTCTCTCGCTGGCGTGGAGCCGGAAACCATCTCCCTGGTCGAGGCGCACGGCACCGCGACCCCCCTTGGGGACCCGGTAGAGATCGCCGCGCTCACCCAGGCCTTCCGGGCCGGTACTTCCGCGACTCGCTTCTGCGCCGTCGGGTCGGTGAAGACGAACATCGGGCATTTGGACGCGGCGGCGGGGATCGTCGGCCTGATCAAGGCCGCGATGGCCCTGCGGCATCGAAAGATTCCCCCCAGTCTGCACTTCACAGCGCCGAATCCGAAGCTCGAATTGGAGAACAGCCCGTTCTACGTTGCCACGAGGCTGGTTGACTGGCCGCCGGGCGGGACGCCGCGCCGAGCCGGGGTGAGCTCTTTCGGCGTGGGCGGCACCAACGCTCACGTGGTCTTGGAAGAGGCGCCAACACCGCCGGGTCCGGCGCCGGCCCGGCGCGAGCAGTTGCTGGTGATCTCGGCAAGGACGGCCTCTGCCCTCGAACAGGCCACGGCCAGCCTCGCCCGGTGCCTGGAGACGTCGCCGGGACTCGACCTCGCCGATGTGGCCTTCACGCTCCAGGCCGGCCGCCGGCGATTCGCCCATCGGCGGATGCTGGTGTGCCGTGATGGTGCCGAGGCCATCACCTCGCTACGCCGGCCGGAGGCCGAGCACCTGGTGAGCACCCAGTGCGATGCCCGCGCGGCGCCCGTGGTCTTCCTGTTCCCCGGGCAGGGCGCGCAGCGGGTGAACATGGCGCGGGGACTCTACCAGGGCGAGGCGGCCTTTCGGACCGCCGTCGACGAATGCGCGGAGACTCTGCAGCCGGAGCTGGAGCTGGACCTACGAACGGTGCTCTATCCGGATGCCACTGGCGCCGCGGCGGCCGCGGCCCTCCTCGAGGAAACGCGCGTCACCCAGCCCGCCCTGTTCGCCATCGAGTATGCGCTGGCCGACCTCTGGATGCGCTGGGGGGTGAAGCCCCAGGCGATGATTGGCCACAGCCTCGGCGAATACGTGGCGGCGTGCCTGGCCGGCGTCCTCTCGCGTGAGGATGCCCTGCGGGTGGTCGCCGAGCGGGCGAGGCTCATGCAGAGCATGCCGGGCGGCGTGATGCTCGCCGTGCGACTCCCCGCGGTTGAAGTCGAGCCGCTTCTGTCTGGCACCCTATCGGTGGCCGCGCTTAACGGCCCCGCGGTCACGGTCGTGGCGGGGAACGCGGAGGCGGTTCAGGCTCTTGAGGCGGAACTCGGCGCACGCGGCGTCGCCTTCCGCCGGCTTCCGACCTCGCACGCCTTCCACTCTTCCATGATGGACTCCGTCCTCAAGCCATTCGAGGCGGTCATGCGAGGTGTCCGCCTCAAGCCTCCACAGGTGCCGTGGGTGTCCGGCGTGACCGGGCAGTGGATCACCGCCGCAGAGGCAATGGACGCAGCGTACTGGGCGCGACAGCTCCGGCAACCTGTCCGATTCGCCGACGGCGTGGCTCTGCTCGTGCGCGAAGGCAGCCAACTGCTCCTCGAGGTCGGCCCGGGCCGGAGCCTCACCGCGCTGGCTCGACAGCACACCGATCGGTCCGCAGGCCAGACAGTGATCGCTTCGCTGCCGCTCGACGAGAATGCGGGCCCTGACATCGAATCGATTCTCGATGCCCTGGGACGTCTTTGGATCGCCGGAGCCGACATCGACTGGGCGGCGGTCCACGACGGGCAGCGGCGCCGTCGCCTGCCGCTGCCGACCTATCCGTTCGAGCGGCAGAGGTTCTGGATCGACCCGCCCACCAGCGCCGAACGAGCGCCGGAGGCGTCGCCGGAAACCGTGACGGCGGTCGGGATGGCGGGGATTCCGACGGCCGCCGCGGACGACAGTCGGAGCGAGGAGAGCATGGCAGACACTCCTGTCGAGGTCACCCCGACGCCAGGTCGGCACGCTATCCTACTGGGCCGCGTGCGAGCTCTGTTCGCGGAGCTTTCCGGCATCGACGCCGCGGCGCTGGACCACGACACCCCGTTTGTGGAGGCCGGCCTGGACTCCCTTAGCCTCACTCAGGCCAGCGCGGCGATACAGAAGGCCTTCGGCGTGAAGATCAGCTTCCGACAGCTCCTCGAGGATCTCGCGTCGCCCGGAGCGTTGGCGGATTGGTTGGATCGCACCTTGCCGCCCAACCCGTCGCCGGCCCCCTCCGTCCGTGTCCCCGTCTCGTCTACGACCGAGTCGAGCGAGGTTGTACCTCGAGGGTCGGCTGTCCGGCCGGAAAGCCAGGAGGATGGCTCTCGCTTCGAGGTTCCGCGGCGCGAGAAACCCGACGCCGCCGTCGGTTCCGTGGAATGGCTGGTCGCCCAGCAGCTCGAGCTGATGTCCAGACAGCTCGACCTCCTGCGCAGTGGCGCCCCTGCGGCATCCGCCGGCGGAGGCGCCCGCGCAACCCCAGAGCGGCCGCCTGACGGCGTGCCCGTGAGCCCGGCCTACCAAGCCGCCTTGGCCGACTCCGCGAGTCAAGAGTCCCGGGCCTTCGGGCCCTACCGGCCGATCGACAAGGGCACGGGTGGCGGCCTCACACCGTCCCAGCAGAGAAGCCTGGAGGCCTTCATCACCCGCTACACGGCGCGCACCCAGGGCTCCAAGCGCCTGGCTGAACAGCACCGTCGCCACCTGGCCGATCCGCGTTCGGTGGCGGGCTTCCGTCTGCCTTGGAAGGAAGCGGTCTACCCGATCGTCACCGTCCGATCCGCCGGCTCGAAGCTGTGGGACGTGGATGGGAACGAGTACGTCGACTTGACCAACGGCTTCGGAATGGTCCTCTTCGGCCACGCCCCGCCGTTCGTGACCGCGGCCGTTGAGGCCCAGCTGCGGCTGGGATTTGAGATCGGTCCCCAATCACCGCTGGCCGGCGAGGTGGCCCGGCGACTTTGCGCGTTCACCGGGATGGACCGCGCGGCCTTCTGCAACACGGGTTCTGAGGCGGTGATGGCGGCCATCCGGCTGGCTCGCACGGTGACCGGGCGCGACCGGATCGCCATGTTCGCCGGCGCCTACCACGGCGTGTTCGACGAAGTGCTCGTGCGCCCCACCCTGAGCGATGGGGTACTGCGTTCGCGCCCGATCGCCCCGGGCATCCCCGCTGGGATGGCGGACAATGTCATCGTCCTCGAGTACGGTCAGTCGGCCTCCCTCGACCTGCTGCGGGCTCAGGCGGGCGAGCTGGCCGCGGTGCTCGTCGAGCCAGTGCAGAGCCGGAGGCCCGACCTCCAGCCCTGGGAGTTCCTGCGCGAGCTCCGCGAGCTCACCGCCAGTTCGGGCACGGCTCTCATCTGTGACGAGGTGGTCACCGGCTTCCGCGCCCACCCTGGAGGCGTCCAAGCCATGCTCGGCATTCAGGGGGACCTCGCCACCTACGGCAAGGTCATCGGCGGAGGCTTACCGATCGGGATCGTGACCGGCCGGCGCGAGTTCATGGACGCTCTCGACGGGGGCATGTGGCAGTATGGCGATCTTACCTTTCCAGAGATCGGTGTCACCTTCTTCGCCGGGACCTTCGTGCGCCACCCGTTGGCCCTGGCCGCCGCCCGGGCCTGCCTGATCCACCTCGAGGAAGAGGGGCCAGAGCTACAGCGGCGGCTCAACGAGCGGACGACGCGCTTGGTCGAGGCGCTGAGGGCCGTCGTCGCGCGGGCGCAGGCCCCGATCCGCCTCACGCATTTCAGCTCCTTCTTCTGCATAGGCTTGCCGCCCGACTATCCGTTCGCCCCGGTGGTCTTCGCGTGGCTCCGGGCCAAAGGCCTCCACGTCTGGGAAGGGCGACCGGCCTTCTTGAGTACGGCGCACTCGGACGAGGACATCGATCGCGTGGTCCAGGCGTTCGCCGAGACGGTGGCGGAGATGCAGGAGGTCGGTCTGCTACCCAGCACTGGGCCGGCCACCCCACCGCTGCCCGGGGCGCGAAGGGGGCGGGACCCGAGTGGGCGCGAGGCCTGGTTCATCCCCGACCCCGATCGGCCCGGCAAGTACCTAGAGGTGGGCGAGAGGCGATGACCACCGAGCCGCGTCTCTCTTCCCTCACGTTGACGCCGGTCGACTTCGATCCGTTCAGACAGGAGCAATCCGCCCCGACCACCTTGCCGATGACCGAGGCGCAGCGGGAGATCTGGCTGGCCACCCAGATGGGCGAGGACGGATCGCGGGCGTTCGCCGACGCGGTGGCCGTACACCTCCGCGGGCCGTGTCAGGTGAGCGCGCTCCGGGAGGCGATCCAGCAGCTCGTTGCGCGACATGACGCCCTGCGCAGCCGATTCAGCGCGGATGGAAAGGAGTGCATCCTGGAGGCGTTCATGCCGGTGGATGTGCCCCTGGACGACCTGTCGGCGCGACCGCCCGCGCAACGAGAGGGGCTGCTCGACGAACTCGCGCGGCAGGACGTGTGGGACCCATTCGACCTCGGTCGGGGCCCCGTGCTGCGCGCCCGCATCGCGAGGCTCGGCGAGGAGCACCACGTCCTCCTCGTATCCGTGCACCACATCGCGGTGGACGGATGGTCGCTCGGAATCTTGCTCGAGGAGATCGGGACTCTCTATTCAGCCGTCCGCCAGGGTCGGACCGCCCCGTTGGGTCCGGCCAGGCAGTTCGCCGATTATGCTCGCGAGGAGCGCGAGCTCGAGGGCACCGCGGCCCGGACAGCGACCGAGCAGTACTGGCTCGAGCAGTTCGCGGCCCCTGTGCCCGTCCTCGAGCTGCCGGCCGACCGGCCGCGACCCGCTGTGAAGACGTACCGGGCGGGCCGAGAACGCCTCACGTTGCCGGCGGCGCTCGGCCGTGCGCTGCGACACCTGGGCGCGTCGCGCGGCAGCACGCTCTTCACCGCGCTCCTGGCCGGACTGAAGGTGGTGCTCCATCGGCTGACCGGGCACGAGGACATCGTCGTCGGCATCGTGGTGGCAGGGCAGACGGCAGAAGGCGCCAACGACGTGGTGGGACACTGCGCAAGCCTCTTGCCGGTGCGGAGCCGCCTCGAGCCTGACATGCCATTCGCGGACTATTTGAGTTCGCTGAAGACCATCGTTTTCGACGTCCACGATCACCGGCGCTACACCTATGGCAGCCTGCTCGAGAAGCTCCGCCTCCCTCGCGATCGGAGCCGACTGCCGCTCACATCGGTGATCTTCAATCTCGACCCCCCCGCGGTGGCGCCGAAGTTCGCCGGTCTCGAGGCCGAGCTCGTCATCCCGCCTCGGCGCGCGATCAACTTCGACGTGGACGTGAACATCGCGCAGTCCGCGGGGAACCTGGTGGTGGATTGGTACTACAACATCGATCTCTTCGAGTCCGATACCATCCGGCAGTGGCTTCGCTCCTACCAGGCGGTTCTGGAGGGGCTGGCCGCCGATCCGCAGCAGAACATCGGGTTCGTCAGCGTACTGTCAGCGGAGGATCGCGGTCAGATCTTAGGGCGGTGGAACGCCACTGAGCGGGACTATCCGGCCACGACCGTGCCGCTTCTCTTCGACGCCCAGGCGGGCCGGACTCCGGAGGCCGTGGCCGTGGTGTGCGGCGGGGAAACTGTGACGTACCAGCAGCTCAATCACCGCGCCAACCGCCTCGCGCATCGCCTTCGTGAACTCGGCGTCGGGCCGGACGTCCTGGTCGGCCTCTGTCTCGAGCGGTCCGCAGATCTCGTCGTGGCGCTCCTGGCCGTTCTCAAGGCGGGGGGGGCGTATGTGCCCCTCGATCCGACGTTCCCCACCGAGCGGCTCGGCTTCATGTTAGAGGACTCCCAAGCGGTCGTTCTTCTGACGCGGACCTCGCTCCGCGATCGCGTCCCGGCCGGGACAACCACCGTCGTCTATGTGGATTCGGACTGTGCGGAACTCTCTGACCGCAGCGCCGGGCCCCCCTCGGGACCGATCGACCCGGAGTCGCTGGCCTACGCGATCTACACCTCGGGCTCGACGGGGCGCCCCAAGGGCGTGGAGATCCCTCACCGAGCCGTGGCGAACTTTCTCGGCGCGATGCAGGAGATCCTGACTCTGACGCCATCGGACCAGATGCTGTCCGTCACCACCATCTCATTCGACATCGCGGTGCTGGAGCTGATCCTGCCGCTCGTCGTCGGCGCCAAGGTCGAGGTGGTCAGCCAGGACGCGGCGGCGGACGGCCGGCAGCTCGCGCAGTGGATCACGCGATCGGGAACGACGGTGATGCAGGCGACGCCTGCCACGTGGCGGCTCCTGCTCGAGGCCGGCTGGGAAGGCCGCCGGCCGTTCAAGGCGCTGTGTGGGGGCGAAGCGCTCGCGCGCGGCTTGGCCGCGGAGCTCCTCTCCCGCGCCAGCGAGGTCTGGAATCTGTACGGGCCAACGGAGACGACGATCTGGTCCACCGCGCATCGAGTGACGCCCGGGGACGGCGCCGTTTCCATCGGACGGCCGCTCGCCAACACCCGCGTGTACGTCCTCGACCCGCGAGGTCAACCGCGGCCCGTGGGCGTGCCCGGCGAACTGTACATCGGCGGCGCGGGGGTGGCGCGCGGCTACCGAGGTCGACCGGACCTGAGCGCCGAGCGATTCGTGGCGGATCCGTTCGCCGGCCGCCCGGGCGCGCGCCTCTATCGGACGGGAGACCTCGTCCGCTACCGCAGCGACGGACAGCTCGACTTCCTCGGCCGTCTCGACCACCAGGTCAAGATTCGGGGCTTCCGCATCGAGCTCGGGGAAATCGAAACGGTTCTGGGGCAGCACCCGCTCGTGGGCCACGCAGTCGTGGTCGTCCGCGAGAGCCACTCCGGTGACCAGCGCCTGGTGGCCTACGTGGTCGGCCGCGGCGGGGCTGAACCCTCCGCGGCCGACCTCCGCGCCTACCTTGGGCAGAAGCTGCCGCACTATATGATCCCCTCCGTCTTCGTGCCCCTCCCAACCTTGCCGCTCACGCCCTCCGGGAAAGTCGATCGCTCTGCGTTGCCCGATGCCATTGCGGACGGGGCTCCAGTGCCGCGGCTCGCACCGCCAACCACGGCGACCGAACGATTCATCGCTCAGATCTGGTGCGATCTGCTCGACCTCCCCGAGGTCGGCGTCCATGACAACTTCTTCGACCTGGGCGGCCACTCCTTGCTCGGCATGCGGATGGTGGCTCGACTGCGGGATTCCTTCGGCGCCGACGTGTCCCTCCGCGCCCTGTTCGAGTCGCCCAGCGTGGCGCAGCTGGCCACGCTGATCGACGCAGGCCGCGCTGCCTTCGGCCGGCCGAGCGACCTCGCCCCGCGCGCAGAGAATGGGGCAATTCCGCGCCGTCTCGATACGGGTCCCTGCCCGCTCTCCTTCGCTCAGCAGCGCCTGTGGTTCCTCAACCAGCTCACCCCCGACAGCCCGCTCCACAACATCGCCTCCGCTGTTCGCCTCGGGGGCGCCCTCGATCTCCCGGCCCTGCAGCAGAGTCTGGACTTGCTCGTCGCGCGCCATGAGGCCCTGCGCACGACCTTCGCCTTTCAGCGCGGCAGCCCCGTCCAAATCATCGCCGGGTCTCGGCCAGCCGACGTAACCGTCGTCGACTTGCGCGCCTGGCCTGCGGCTCCCCGCGAGACCGAACTAGGGCGGCTACTCAGACAGGAAGCTGGCCGCCCCTTCGACCTCACCCGCGATCTGCTGCTGCGGGCGGCCGTGGTTCGGCTGGCGGCCGACGAGTGCGTCCTCCTCCTGGTCAGCCATCACATCGCCTCCGACGGCTGGTCTCTCGGCGTGCTCTTCCAGGAACTCGCTGCCCTCTACGAAGCCTTCACCCACGGCCGGCCGTCTCCTCTGCCGGCCCTGCCCATCCAGTACGCCGACTTCGCCCTCTGGCAGCGCCAGATGCTCGAAGGACCGGCGGTGACCGCCCAGCGGGCCTACTGGATCCAGCAGCTCGCCGGCGTTCCTCCGCTTCTCGAGCTCCCTACGGATCGGCCCCGGCCCGCGGTGCAGAGCTATCGCGGCGCCCACCATTACTTCGCCCTGCCCGCGGCGCTGACCGCGGACTTGCTTGCCCTGAGCCGCCGCGAGGACGTCACCCTCTTTATGTGCCTCCTCGCCGCCGTCCAGACCCTGGTGCATCGCCTCAGCGGGCAGAGCGACATCGTCGTGGCGTCGCCGATTGCCGGGCGGTCCCGACCCGACCTTGAGCCACTCATAGGCGTCTTCGTCAATACGCTGGCCCTCCGGACCTCCGCAGCTGACGACCCCTCCTTCCGCGATCTGCTCGGCCGCGTCCGCCGCGTCACCCTCGACGCGTACGACCACCAGGATCTTCCCTTCGAGAAACTCGTGGAGGACTTGCGTCCCGAGCGGAGCCTCGGCCACGCCCCGCTCGCCCAGGTGATGTTCGTGCTGGAGAACACCGCTCCCATCGCCCTCGCCCTCCCGGGTCTGACCGCGAGGCCGATCGACACCGAAACGGGTGCCTCCGAGTTCGACCTGACCCTGTTCCTGCGCGAGAGCAGCGAGGGCCTGCGCGGCGCGCTGCAGTACAACACCGATCTGTTCGACCCCCCCACCATCGCGCGTCTCGCCGGCCACTTCCGAGTCCTGCTCGAAGGCATCGTGGCCAGTCCCACCGAGCGCCTGTCTGCCTTACCGCTTCTCACTGACGACGAGCGCCGGCAGCTCCTCGTCGACTGGAACGCCACCGGAGCGGCCCATCCCCAGCAGGCCACCCTGCCCGATCTCCTCGAGGCTCAGGCCGAGTGCTCTCCCGACGCGATCGCCGCTGTCTTCGAGGATGCCGCTCTCACCTACCGCGAGCTCCACCGCCGCGCCAACCAGCTCTCTCATCACCTGCGCGGTCGCGGCGTCGGCCCCAACTGCCGCGTCGGCCTGTGCGTCGAGCGTTCCCTCGACATGCTCGTCGGCGTGCTGGGCATCCTCAAGGCGGGCGGAGCGTATGTGCCCCTGGATCCCACCTACCCCCCCGAGCGCTTGGCCTTCATGCTCGCCGACGCCCAGGCCCCTATCCTTGTCACCCAGCGCGCGCTCGAGGACACGCTGGACAACCACGACGCCCAAACGGTCTATCTGGACGCCGACTGGGATCTGATCAGTCTCGAGCCCGAGGCCCCTCCCGTCAGCGGGGTTACGGCTGACGACGTTGCCTACGTCATCTACACCTCAGGCTCCAGCGGCCAGCCCAAGGGTGTCCAGGTCCCGCACCGGGCCTTGGTCAACTTCCTCGCCAGCATGCTCCGGACGCCGGGTGTCACCGCCCACGACTGCCTCCTGGCCGTAACCACCCTGTCCTTCGACATCGCCGGATTGGAACTGTTCCTGCCGCTCCTCGTGGGCGCTCGCGTCATCATCGCCCGCCGCGACACCACCAGCGACGGAGCTCAGCTGGTCGGCCTGCTCGCGCGTCACCAGGTCACGATCATGCAGGCCACTCCGGCCACGTGGCGTCTGATGCTGGAAGCTAGCTGGCCCGGTACGCCGGGCCTCGCGATCCTCTGCGGCGGCGAGGCCCTCTCGACCGACCTGGCCACCGCGCTCTGCCGCCGCGGCGTCAGTGTCTGGAATCTCTACGGCCCCACGGAGACCACCATCTGGTCTACCTTGCATCGCGTCTCGGGCACCGACGATCCCGTCCCCATCGGCCGTCCCATCGCCAATACCGAGATCTACCTCCTCGACCCCCACTTGCAGCCCGTACCTGTCGGCGTTCCCGGCGAGCTGCACATCGGAGGATGCGGCCTGGCCCACGGCTATCTGCACCTCCCCGATCTCACCGCCCAGAAGTTCATCCGACATCCGTTCAGCGCCGATCCAAACGCCCGCCTCTACAAGACCGGTGACCTCGCCCGCTACCGGGCCGATGGCACCCTCGACTACCTGGGCCGCCTCGACCATCAGGTCAAGCTCCGGGGTTTCCGCATCGAGCTCGGCGAGGTCGAGAACGCCCTGGCCCGGTGTCCCGGCGTTCGCGAGAGTGTGGTCGTGCTGCGGGAGGACGCGCCTGAGCTCAAGCGGCTGTTGGCCTACGTGACCTCCGCCGTAGCCGGAGCAGACCTCAGCGAGACCGAGCTTCGGGTTCACCTCCGCCGACGGCTTCCCGAGTACATGATCCCTTCGGCCTTCGTCGTCCTGGACGCGCTGCCGTTAGCCCCCAACGGCAAGGTCGACCGTCGGGCTCTTCCCGCCCGGGACGAGTCTGGGAGAGCCGATCGGCCGACTGCTTCACCTCGCTCCGACACCGAGAAGGCACTGGCTGCCATCTGGGCCGACGTCCTGCAGCAGGATCGCGTCGATATCCACGATAACTTCTTCGACCTGGGCGGCCATTCACTCCTGGCGGCCCGCCTGATCGCGCGCGCTCGCGAGCAATTCGCCGTGGAGCTGCCGCTGCGCAGCCTCTTCATCGCCCCCACGGTAGCCGGGCTGGCCGAGGTCGTGGACACCCTCACGTGGGCCTCGGGAAAAGAGCACTCCGCACCAATCGGGGCTCGAGACGAGATCGAGCTGTGACAACGGCCGAGTTCCTCTCCCAACTGCGCAGCCGGGATATCCGGGTCTGGGTGGAAGGGGATCGCCTGCGCTGTAACGCACCCCAGGGGGGCCTCACCCTCGCGCTTCGCGAGGAGCTCGGCCTGCGCAAGCCCGAAATCGTGGCGTTTCTCCAGGCGGCTGAGGAATGGTCGAAGAGCTCGGCGGTGGTTCCCATGCAGGCTGCCGGCTCCCGCCCCCGCCTGGTCGCCGTGCCCGGGCACAATGGAGACGTCTTCTGCTACGTCCGCCTGGCCAGTCACCTGGGAACCGACCAGCCGTTCTACGCCTTGCGGCCACCGGGGCTCGACGGGACGCGCCTTCCGCTCGAGCGGATCGAGGATCTTGCCGCCTACTTTGTGGCAGAGATGCGAGGCCTCCAGCCGGAAGGGCCCTACGCGCTCGGCGGCTATTGCCTGGGCGGGGTGGTGGCTTTCGAGATGGCTCAGCAGCTCCGAGCTCAGGCGCACGAGGTTGCCTTGCTCGCCCTATTCGCCACGCCCTCTCCGACGGCACTGGGATGGCGCCATCGGAGCCGCGTAGAAGTCCGACTGGCGTTGGAGCGGCTGAGGAGGCACGGGCGGATCCTGATGACCTTGGGGCGCGGCGAGCGCGCCGGATACGTGCGGACCAAGGTGGGAGATCTCGTCGCGCGGCGAAGCATCGAGCGCGGGAGTGCCGAGCGCGTGTACCGGCTGCGCGTGGAACAGGCGACCGCCGCGGCCGCCAGGCGGTACCTGCCGCGGGTCTACCCCGGTCGGATCACGCTCTTCCTGCCGAGCACCGACGAGGTAAGCCTGGCCGACGACCGGTCTCTGGAGTGGGAGGCGTTCGCCGGGTCGGGTCTCGAAGTGCACCCCGCGTCACCTAGCTGCCGAGCCGATATCATGCTCCAGGAGCCGTACGCCGCGGTCACGGGGGCCCGGCTTCGGCAGTGTCTCGACCGCGCTCTGGCCCCGACCTGCTCGGTGCGCCAGCGGTGAGCCGCGGCCTCGATCACACCGGCGGCCACCCGGCTCACCGTTCGCTTCACCGGCCCTGACCGTCAGCCGAGCTTCACACCGTATTTCTCCAGCGTCTCGTCGCGCAACTCGAGCCCGAGTCCGGGCGCCTCGGGAAGCGCCATGGAGCCATCGATGATGGGCGGCCGCTCGCGAAACAGCTCGAACCACAGCGGATCGCGGGTGGGGTCGGCGAACGACTCCAGGATGAATCCGGTCGGACTCGCCGCCACTGCATGGACGTGGATCTGCGGATCGTGATGTGCGGCCAGAGGCACCTGATACAGCTCGGCGACCACCGCAGCCTTCCGCCAGGTCGTCAGCCCCCCCGGCCCACGTCGAGTCGATGATCAGGTAATCGACCAACCCCTCGGCGACCATCGTGCGCAGACCGAAGGGGCTCGCCTCCGTCTCGCCGGCCGCGATTGGGATGCTGACCGCCGCCTTCAGCTTCTGCAGCGTGTGGCGGCTCGTCGTACCACGGCATGGGATCTTCCAGCCAGAAGATGTCGTGAGGGGCGCACAACTGGGCGGCGCGCACCGCGGTCGGGTAATCCCAGCCCTGGTTCGCATCGAGCATGATCGCCACGCCCTTGCCCACGGCCCTCCGGATCAGGCCCACGCGCTCGGCATCCGCCTCCGGCGTCAATCCGCCGACTTTGACCTTCACCGTGCGATAGCCCTGCTCCATGTACATGGCGCCGCCTCACGCACGAGGTCGTCCGGCCGTTCGCCGTCCCGGTAGTAAAAGCCCGTCACATACGCGGGCACGCGCCGGCGGAGTGCCCCGCCCAGCAGGGCGTAGACTGGTCGCCCGATCGCCTTCCCCATGAGGTCCCACAGCGCGATGTCAATAGCGCTCAGGGCGGTCACCAGCGGACGCTGCTGCCGGGCCAGCGCGGGGATCCCCCGCACCGTGCGGTACGTCAGCGCGAATACATCCTGCCAGATCCGCTCGACGTCGAAGGGATCTCCTCCGACGACGAGCGGCGTGATCGCCTTCAGAATGTCGTTCACGGTGCGCAGACCCTCGGCGCCCTGGAACAGGAAGGGCCCGTGCGCCTCGCCGATCCCCACGGGGCCAGCATCCGTCGCGAGCTTGACGATGACCTCGCTGACCCGGCTGATCGTATGGGTCGACGTGCGGACGGGCTGCGGCAAGGGCGCCGAGAGGAAGTACGTCTCGAGGGCAGTGATCTTCATCAGATGATCCCGCGCTCCGTCAGATCCGCGATCTGCGCCTTGGTGTAGCCGAGGGAGGTGAGGATCTCCTCGTTGTCCTGCCCCAGTTCGGGCGCCGAGGCCCGGATGGGCAGGCGCTTGTCGCCGTGGGAGACGGGATGTCCCAAGATGGTGAGATCCCCAAGGGCCGGCGAGTGCACCGGTTGCGCCATTTCCAGATATCGCACCTGGGGATCGGCAAAGGACTCGTCGATCCGATAGATCGGCCCACAGGGCACGCCCGCGTCGTTCAGGATCTTCACCCATTCGGCGCTGGACTTCTGCCGGGTGACGGGTATCAGGACATCCATCAGCAGATCGCGATTGGTGGAGCGCGCCCGCGAGGTGGCAAACTGAGGGTTGGTCCGCAGATCCGGCCTCTCGATGGCCTGGCAGAACCGCTCGTAAATCTCATCGCCGGCGGCGGCGATGTTGATGTGACCGTCCTTCGTCTCGAACACGCCGGTGGGGATCCCCGTCGGGTGGTTGTTCCCCGCCTGGGGAGGAATCTCTCCGGACATCAACCAGCGCGACGCCTGAAAATCGAGCATGGACAGCATCGCTTCGAGCAGCGAGGTATGCACCCATTTTCCTTCGCCCGTGCGCTCCCGTTCGATGAGCGCCACGAGAATCCCTTGGGCGAGGAAGATCCCCGAGCACAGGTCGGCGATGGGAATGCCCACCCGCACCGGTCCCTGCCCCGGAATGCCGGTGATGGACATCAGACCGCCCATCCCCTGGGCGATCTGATCGACCCCTGGCCGATCGCGATAGGGCCCGCTCTGGCCGAATCCGGAGATGCTGCCGTAGATCAGGCGCGGATTAATCTGGCGGAGGGTCTCGTAATCGATGCCCAGACGCCGCTTGACGTCCGGCCGGTAGTTCTCCACGACGATGTCAGCATCCCGCGCCAACCGCCTGAAGATGGCCACCCCATCGGGCTCTCGGAGGTTCAAGGTCATGGCCCGCTTGTTGCGGTGCAGGTTCTGGAAGTCGAACCCGCGGCGGTTGCCGCCCATCCCATCGCCCGAGCGACCGCCCGGCATCTCGATTTTGATCGCCCTGGCGCCCCAGTCCACGAGCTGCCGCACACACGTGGGGCCCGCCCGCGCCCGCGTGAGATCGAGCACCGAGAAGCGTCCCAGGGGCAGTGATCCGTTGTCCGCCATCGTCGTTAGTCTCCGATGAGAGGGAGTGAGACAGCCGGGGGGATCATAGTGCAATGCGCTGCATCGGACAAACGGCGACCCGATGAGCGTCCCGGCGACGTCCCGTGCGGCCGACCGTTCACCTCCCGGCGGTCTACCGGACGCAGAGTTTCGGGTCGCTCATCGCCCATTCCTCCTCCAGGCAATCGCCCTCCGCTCGCCGCTACCCATGTGCCACGGGAGCAGCCGTCAGGTAACGGGGCATCACCTCGGTGGCGAAGAGTTCGATCGATCGCATGGCCTGATCGTGGGTGAGATCGCCCCATTGGAAGGAGCAGACGAAGTAATTGGCCCCGGTGGCCAGTTACTCGTCCATGTACTCTTGCACGGCCCGCGGGGAGCCGGCTAGGGCTACGCCCCCCAAGCGGTTGGGATGGTCGCGGTGCTTCTGCTGGTCGAAGCGCTCGAGCTCGGCGTCGATGTCCCGCCGCGTTTCCCGGGTCGGCAATCCGGACGGGCGCTCTCCGACGAAGCCGAAGGAGCCGTCCTTGCTCTGCATGAACTGGGTCAGGCCGCGCTTCTCCGCTTCCAGACGGCGCGGAGCGGCGAGGTTCCAGCGGTACTTCTCCCACGCCGGTCTGGCGATCTCGATCGCTTCTTCATCCCTCTCCGCCACGACGAGGTGGACCACGAGCCCGATCATCGGTTCGTCGCCCTGGACGGTCAACGCACCGGCCCCCTGATGCTCGTCCCAGGCCCTCCGGTAGCGCGGAACCGCCGCCACCAGGGTCTCGAGCGAGCCGACGAGAATGGTGTGCATGCCCTCCATGGCCGCGGTGACCGGGTTGCGCATGTACCAGAGTGGCGGATATGGCCTCTGCAGCGGGCGCAAGTACATGGGGAGGTGGTCGAAGCTATGGAAGCGGCCGGCATAGGTGAGCTGGTCGTGACTGAGCCCTTCCCGCACGATGGCCAGGGTCTCCAGATACCGCGCATAGTTCGTCTCGGAGTCGGCCTCCTGACCCCAGAAATAGGCTTCCATGACACCGCCGCGGCCGACTCCGATCTCCAGGCGCCCGTCGCTCAGATTGTCGAGCATGCTGATCTCTTCGATCAGGCGGAGCGGATGATGCAGGGGCAGCACATACACGCACGGACCGAATCGCAGGCGCCGGGTGCGCTGGGCCACGCTGCCCAGGAAGACGTTCTGCGACGGGGCCAGGCTGTGGATGGCCGGGGTGTGGTGCTCGGCCAGGTGATAGGCATAGAACCCCGCCGCGTCCAAACGTTCGATCTGCTGCAACCGCTCGCGATAGATCTGATCGAGTCGCAGCCCCGGCACCGGCTCGATGTGATCGAAGACCCCGAATCGCAGTGTCATGTCGCGCCCCATCTCAACTGCGGCCCGCGAGCTTGCGGCCCTGCTCGAGCACGGCGAACGAGCGCGGCGCGCTGGGCATGAGGAAGCGGTAGCCGCTCGCGATCAAGCGCTCGATGTTGCGGGCGTCGGGGTGCGGATGGCCGCACGGGACGTTGTGGTCCTGGCAGATCTTGAGGATGCGGCTGATGGGGCATGTCTACACGTCACCGGTCACGAGTTTGGGCATCCACATGTCGAGAACGGCGGGAGCCCCGTCGCGCTCGATGGCCGTGAGGGCACGTCGAATGGCCGGGCCGACCTCGTTGGGATCGGTGACCTTCTCGCCGTGAGCCCCGCTCGCCGCCGCCTCGCCCGAGTAGTTCGGGCAGGGGTCGAACCAGCCTCCCGTGAGATCGCGGGCCTTCGCCGCGTAGCCTTCTGGGTAGGTTCGCAGCACCTCGGCCGTTCCGGTGCGATAACCGCGGTTGTTCCACACGATGAACAGCACGGGCGCCCGGTGAAACGCCGAGGCCCAGACCGTCACCTGCGGATTGCCGAACATCCACGACCCGTCCCCGATGCAGGCCACCACCGGGCGATCCCCCGCGGCGACCTTGACGCCGACGGCCGCGGGTGCGGCCCACCCGATGCTCGAGCCACCGGTGCCCACCAGGGTTCCCGGGCGTGAGCGGTTGAACATCGACGATTCGACCAGCTCGTGCGCGATGATGGTCTCGGGGTCGAGCGTCTGGCCGATCTGATAGCTGAGCCACAATGGAGAGATCACCCCCCGGGCCTGGTCCGCGTTCGCGGTGTTGAGCACGGCCTCGAACCGCTGCCGGCCCTCCGTCTGATAGCGGTCCAGCCGAGCCCGACAGCGGCGCTGGTGCTCCGGCGTCATCTGCGAGCGCAGCTCCTCCAGGAGCGCGGGAATCGCCTTGGCGGGATCGGCGGTGATCGACAGGTCAGAGGGGAACTCATAGATCGGCGTCATGCGCTCGATCGGGTCGATGGCGAGGCGGATAACGCGCTTCACCCCGTCGGGATCGAACGCCCACGGCTGCCAGGGCACCACCGTCTCGACGGCGAGCAGACAATCGGTGTCCGGCGGCGTCGGGGCGATGCCAGGCGCCCCGCGCTGCAGTGGATGGCGATCCGGGAGATTCATCCGAAAGGAATCGGCCATCACACGGGCGCCGAGCGTTTCGGCGAGCTCCTGGAGCGCCGCGACGGCGGTGGCGTTGTCGCCGTTGCGCGAGACGCAGATGAGCGGGTTCTCCGCCGCGAGCAGCCACTGAGCGGCCTGGCGCAGCTCGGCGGGGTCGGCCGCCGGCGTACCGGCCGGACGCAGGTGCTCGGCCAGGGGAAACCGAGCCGCCTCGATGGGCGCCATGGCGGACTCGCGGGGCACCGCCAGGTAGGCCGGTCCTCGCGGCTCGCTGGTCATCACCTGCACGGCGCGGCTGATCACCAGCCCGGCGTTGTCGTAGGTCGCCAACTTGTGATCCCAGCGCACGTACTGGCGAAGCAACTCGCCCTGATCGCGAATCTGCTGATACCACTGGATGTAGCTGTTTCGCCCGCCCGGCACCTTGCGCGCCTCGGACGAGGGCGGGTAACCCGACATTATCAGCACCGGATAGCGGCCGCGATCGGCGTTGTGCAACGCACCACCCGCGTTGATCAGGCCGCACTCGACGTGAAAGGCGGTGGCCGAGGGCCGGCGGGTCATCACGGTCTCTCCGCAAGCGGCGGCCAACGCGGCGTTCTCGTGAGTCATCGTCATGAGCTGCGGAGTGGGCTTTCCGAGGGCCCGGTGCTTGATGGCGCTCTCCTGAAAGAAGGCGAGCTCGGTGCCGGAGACGAACCACAGCCGTTCGATGCCATTCAGCTGCATGGAGGCCATCAGGGCCTCGGCGGCCTGGTGGGCCTGCATGCCGTACTCCCGGCGTTGTCCCGTTGCGGTGTCGAGCGTCTCGAGGTGCGTCGCCATGGGTTCGTCCTCGGTTCGCGGGTTCATGGGCCCGCCGTCTCGGCTGAGTGGATTCAGATTCGTGCGGTGGGCAACCGCGCCGCCACCGCCGCCTTCAAACCGTAGAATGCCAGCGCGTTCTGGCCGAGGATCTTCGCCTTCAGGCCCCGGCCGAGATCGCCCCGTTTGAGCAGCTCGTCAACCGTGTGAGGCCACTCGCTGTCCCAGTGCGGATAGTCGGACGCATACAGGATGTTGTCCTCACCGACCCACTGGACGACGTAGGGGATCGTCTTCTCCTCGGGCTCGCAGGCGAAATACGCGCGGCCGCACGTCATGTACTCGCTGGGCTTCGCCTTGCACAGGGGCGCATCCCAAGGGCGCTTTTCGAACTCGCCGTCCAGGTGCTCCATGAAGAACGGCACCCAGCCCGCGCCGGACTCCATGAAGCCCACCCGGAGCCGCTGGAACTTTTCGAAGATCCCGCCGTAGACGCAGCTAATCACGGAGATCATCTGCTCAGGGGCGTGGGTCCACGTGTGCACAGCCAGGAAGTTGCTGAAACGGTAGAGATCCCCGGTCTCGCTGCCCGTGGCGTGCATGGCCACCGGCACGCCGAGCCGCTCGGCCTCTTCGTAGATGGGCCACAAAAAAGGATCGGCGGCGTTCCGGCCCGGAATGAACGTCGGAACCATGACGCCGACCAGGCCGAGATGGGATACCGCCCGGTCCAGCTCGCGGGCGGCCTCGGGAGGGTCGAGATAGGGCACGAGAGCAACAGCCTTCAGACGCTGGGGGTCGGCGCGGCACCAATCCGCGATGAAGTTGTTGTAGCTGCGGCAGAGCGCAGTCTGATAGTCCACTTCGCGGATTTGCCCGATCCCGAGCGCCGTCGTCGGGTACAGGATCGCGAGATCGATGCCCTCCTGATCCATGTCGGCCATCATTTCGCTTGGCGTGTCGGGGTCGCGGCCCAGCTCGCCATTGGGAGCCTGCCGGCGGTCCCAGTAGGGGCCGGGAAAGAACGCCGACCGATGTCGGTACTGCTCGGGGAGGTACTTCTGATAGCACCGGTGCGGCCGGTCCATGACATGGCCGTCGCCGTCGACGATGAAGATGCCGTCCCGCATAACGCCCTCCTTGGTGCTAGTGCGCGGCGCCTTTCCGGGGAGACAGGCAGCTGGCTTGCGGAAAGTATACTTACTGGCGCCTGCTTTCAAGCGGAGGAACGAGATGGCGCCCAAGGTCGTGGTGTCTCGTCAACTGGCAAGGGTCGAAGACGTCGTGGGAGGACTCACGGCCGCCGGCTGTGCGCCGGTCCTCGGCCCCGTGTCGCTTCCCGGAGCGGTGCATATCTTCAGCCGAACCGAAATCGAGGAGTACTTCAGCGATGCCGACGGGTTCATCGCCGGTATCCGCGAGCGGTACCCGAGGGAGCTGCTGCAAGCGACCCCGCGGCTCACGGTCGGGTGCAGCACGATCATCGGCACCGAGAACATCGACGTGGACGCAGCCACGGAGCTCGGCATCGTCATCGCCTTCGGAGCCACTCCCGAGAACTATCTCGGCGTGGCGGAGGCGGTCGTGATGCTGGCGGCCGCCCTCGTCAAACGGCTTCCGCAGAAGTGGGCCGCCATGCGCGAGGGAGGCTACCGGGTGGCCCAGACAGGCCACATGGTCCGGCACCGCACCATTGGGATGATCGGATTGGGGAACGTGGGCCAGGCGGTCGTCCGCCGCCTCGCCGGCTGGGAATGCCGGATCACGGCCACCGACCCGTACGTGTCAAAGGACGTCGCGGCGGAGCTGGGCGTGGAGCTGGTGGATCTGGAGACGTTGCTGCGCACGGCCGACGTGGTATCGATCCAGGTGGTGCTGACGCGCGAGACCAGACACCTCCTCGGCGACAAAGAGTTCGCGCTCATGAAGCCCGGGGCCTATCTCATCAACACCAGCCGCGGCGGGGTGGTGGACGAAGATGCACTGATCGCAGCCCTGGACGGCCATCTCGGGGGCGCGGCTCTGGACGTCTGGCGAGAGGAGCCGTGCCCTCCGGGGCACCCGCTGCGCACCCATCCCCGCGTGATCGCGACCGCCCACAATGTGGCGCATTCCGAGGAGCTCTACGCGGGACTGCCAGGCGCGGCGGTGGAGAACGTCGCCCGGGCGCTTCGGGGCGAAGAGCCTCTCTATGTCCGCAATCGCGAAGCTCTGCCCCGGTGGCGAGCGCGCCTCGCCCGCCTGGGAGGCCCTCGGCTGGCTTGACGGGGAATCCAGGCCTTGGGGCCGCGTTGCCCTCGAAGGGCTCGGCGCTCGGAGCCGGTCGCCGTCATGGTCAATTCCCTCGGCGGTCGGCGCCGGTCATCGGCCGGTGTCGGTCGCCAGCGCGGCGAGCGCGGCGAGTGTGGGCTCGGCGAAGGCCCGGCGCAATTCCCGCGTGGCCTCGAGCCAGTTGGCATGGCGGGGGAGAATCACGCCGCCTGAACGGCAGCGATAGATCTCCGGGTTGTCGACCCCGGGCGGCACCACGCCGCGATCGCGAAGCGCCCTGGCGGCGCTGATGACCCGGCGTCGCGTCCGGATGACCATCGCGTCCGAGGTCCCCAGGTGCTCCTGTGTCCGGTCGATGGTCGGCCCCATGCTCTCGGTGACAGCCTGGTCTTGCTGATGGATCCCGGCGATGCCGGTGAAGCTCTCGGTGCGCTGGGCCTCGCGGTCGATGAGGTAGTCGTTGTCTTTGTTCTGGGTGAGGCGGAACTTGCCGAGCCAGTCCGTGGTGTCCGCCAGGAACTCGAAGCCTCCCGCTCTGGAGCCGGCGGCGGCCACCGGCCGGCCGCCGGGGGCGAGGGCGTTGGCGCCGCCGGTGGCCGCTCGGCCCTCGCGCGAGCGCGGTGCCCCGATGCTCCAGAACATCAGGTGCTCGTCATCGATGGGCACCCAGGCGCGGACGAGGATCTGCACGCCGAGAATGCCGGTAGGGATCATCGTGAAGAACGGGAACAGGAAGTGGGCGATGCGCCAGTAGTACGTATCCGCCTCGGCCGGGCGGTAGGCCCCGTACGAGGTGCCGAACTCCGCGTCGACCACCTCGTACTTCGGCGCGCGGTCGGCGACGTTGTAGTAATCGAATGTCCCCGGTGTCGTGTCCTCGGGCCTGACGGCGCCGAGGTGGAGGAACCCCAGGTGGCTCGTATCGACGTCGCCCTCGAGTCCCTGGAACCAGTTGCACTCCCGCAGGACTTTCTGGATGGTGTATTCCCCCGGCGGCAGCATGTTCGGTTCGATGTCGGGCAGCGGCGGTGGTGTCGGGCGTGGCCCCATGTAGGTCCAGATGATGTCGTTCCGCTCGAGGCATGGGTAGGCCGTGGCCCGGATCTTCGCCTTGAAGGTGCTCTCCGGCGGCTCGTTGGGCATGTCGACGCAGACGCCTTCGCAGTCGTACTTCCAGCCGTGATACGCACAGCGCAGGCCGTCCTCCTCGTTGCGGCCGAAGAACAGGGACGCCCCGCGATGCGGGCAGTGATTCTGGATCAGCCCGACCTTGCCCGAGGTGACGCGAAAGGCGATCAGGTTCTCGCCGAGGAGCCGCACGCGCACCGGCGGGCCATCCGAGGCCGGTAACTCGGTGGACATGAGGGCGGGAATCCAGTACTGGCGCAGCAAGGCGCCCATCGGAGTGCCGGGTCCGACGCGACAGAGCAGGTCGTTGTCTTCTCTGGAGAGCATCGCGGTCCTCCTGTTCACCGGCTCGACCTGGACGGCGGGACCCCCGCCCCGCGGACGTCCCACGTCTGCACGATAGCCAGACGCTCGGATCCGAGGCCAGTCATCGCACCACCCGCCCGCCGTCATGGCAAGCTGAAAATGCTCGATCGTGATACCGTTGGGCCCGATGCGCGTCCTCGTCCTGTCCGCGCGTCTCACCGACCGCCGCCGAGACGCCCTCCAGGCCCTGGCTCAGGGGCCGACCGACCTCCTCTTCGTCTCACCGGACGACACGCGGCCGGACCCCGGGGAGTTCGACGCGTTCCTCGTCGATGGCCCCCAGCCGGCACAGTCCCTGGAGACGCTCGGCGCGCTTCGCGCGGCCATTGAGCGCGGCGCGGCGCTGGTAGCGATCGGCGCCGCGCCGGCCGAGAGCAGCGGCTTCTGGGCCGACCTGCTCGGGGTGATCGCCGGCCCGGAGCCACCAGCAGGTGAATACTTAGCCCGGCTGACCTCCGCGCACTCTCACATCACCGCCCGCGTGGCCCGTGAGTTCACTGTGGTCGATCGCTTCGTCCCCCTCGTTCCGCTCGCCGACGCCAAGATCATCGTGGACGTGAGCGTGGCCCTGCGCGACCTCGCCGCCGTCGTGGAGAGTACGGTCGGGGTGGGCCGGGTGGTGGCGTGCGGTTTCGGGAACGCCGACGATGCGCTGCTAATCCCCGATGTCGCCCAGTTGCTCGCGCGGGCACTGCGCCCGGACCTCAGCTGCTGTGGACGGATGATCGGGGTCGGCGTGGTCGGCTACGGCCCGCTGGGCGGCATGGGCTACCACCATGGTCTCGGCGTGACCAGCACCGACGGCCTCCAGCTCGTGGCCGTCGCCGATCCCAGCGTCGACCGGCGCAAGACCGCCGAGGCGGACTTTCCCGGCGTGCGCGCCTATGCATCGATCGACGAGTTCCTGAGCGACGATGATGTCGAAGTGGCCTTCGTGGCGACGCCACCCGCTCAGCATGTGGCGTTGACCCTCGCCCTCCTGCGAGCCGGCAAGCACGTGGCCTGCGAGAAACCCCTCTGCCTCACCCTCGCCGAGGCCGATCAGGTCATGGCCGCCGCGGCTCGGAACCATCGCGTGCTCACCGTCCACCAGAATCGGCGCTGGGATCCCGACTTCGTGGCCGTGCGGCGGGCAGTCAACGCCGGCGTCCTCGGCGCGCTCTTCAACATCGAGACCTTCGTGGGTGGCTACGCGCATCCCTGCCGCACGTGGCATTCCGATAGCACGCTGTCCGGCGGCGCCGTGTACGACTGGGGATCGCATCACATCGACTGGATCCTGCAGCTTCTCGGCGAGAGCCCGCATGTCGTGCAGGCCCACGGCCACAAGCGCGTCTGGCACGACGTCACAAATCTCGACCAGCTTCGCGTGCGCATGACCTGGCGCGACGGCCGGGAAGCCGAGTTCTTCCAGAGTGATGTTGCCGCGGTCCGACGTCCCAAGTTCTGGGTCCAGGGAACTGCCGGTACGCTGGTCGGTCATTACCGCGTGGTGAGGCTCGAGCGCATCGAGCCCGGTCGCGGGTACGTCGCCCAGCAGATCCATCACGCCGAGGCGCCGGCCGACCTCTTGCTGGCTCGCTACGAAAGTGGTTACGGAATCAGCGAGACGCGCTTGCCCCCCGCCCCCGAGCAGCCGTTCGCCTTCCACCGGAATCTCGCGGATCACCTGCATCTCGGTGAGCCGCTCGCCGTCACGCCGGCCTCGGTGCGGCAGGTCATCGCCGTCCTCGAAGCGGCCCGTCGATCCACTGATCAAGGCGGCGCGATGGTCATGATCGACGCCGGGGGCGCGTGAGGTGGGCGACGGGAAGCCGCTCGGCTGGGGCGTGCTCGCGGCGACCGCGCGGGTGGCCCGGCTGGCGGTGCTGCCGGCGATTGCCGCGAGCCCCAGCGCGCGGCTCGTGGCCGTGGCTAGTGAGAGCGGCGGCGTCGGCAACGGCAGCGGTGCCCGGCGCGTCTACCGCTCGTACGCGGCGTTGCTGGAGGATCCTGAGGTCGAGGCGATCTACCTTCCTCTGCCCAACGGCCTCCACCGGGAGTGGACCGAGCGTGCCGCCGCGGCCGGAAAGCACGTCCTCTGCGAGAAGCCGCTGGCCCCGTCGGCCGCCGACGCGGAGGCGATGGTCGCCGCCTGTGCTGCGGCGGGGGTGCTGCTGTTCGAAGCGTACATGACGCCGTTCCACCCCCGCACGGACGCGGTCGCCGCGCTGGTGCGATCCGGCCGGCTTGGCGCCCTTCGTTTCGCCCGGGCCGCCTTCACGGGGGTTCTCGGCCGCCAGGACGATCACCGCTGGCGCCCGGAGTTGGGCGGCGGTGCCCTGCTCGATGTCGGGATCTACTGCGTGGCGCCACTGCTGGCCGTGGCCGGCCGCCCGCCGGTGCGCGTGGAAGCCGGAGCCGTGAGCACCGCGGCCGGGGTGGACTCATCGTTCTCTGGCTGGCTAGACTTTGGCGAGGGGTTCACGGCAGCCATCGAGTGCTCGTTCGAGGCCCCGGAGCGGCAGTTCCTAGAGATCGTCGGGACTGAGACCGCGGTGATTATCGACCGCGCCCACACTCCCGGCCCCCAGGATGTCACATTTGTCCTTCGCCATCGCGACGGCCGCCTGGAGGAAATCGTCACCGGCGGCAGTGATCCGTATCGGGCGATGATCGAGCACTTCCACGCCATCGTACGAGGCGCAGCGAGGCCCAGGCGAACGCTCGCGGACGCGGTCGCCCTGCTGGCCGTGTTGGACCGCCTGCGCGAGGCCACCTCGTGTCGAGCGACGCTCTGACGTCGTCGTAGGCTCGGAGCCAGTCCTGCACATTCCCGACGGATTTCTCGACGCCAAGACGCTCGTCGCGACGGGTGTCCTCGCCGCGACCGGTGTCGCCATCGCAGTGAAGCAGGCCCAGGCGCACCTGCCGCCGCGGCGCGTTCCGCTCCTGGGACTGACCGCCGCCTTCATCTTTGCCGCGCAGATGGTGAACTTCCCGGTGGCCGGAGGGACGTCGGGGCATCTCATTGGCGGGACGCTGGCGGCCGTGTTGCTCGGCCCGAGTGGCGCCGCCCTCGTCATGACCGCCGTGCTCATCGTGCAGTGTTTGATCTTCGCCGACGGCGGCCTGCTGGCGCTCGGGGCGAACGTCTTCAACATGGCGATAGTCAGCGCGGTCGGCAGCTTCTATGTCTATTGCGCGATTCACCGCCTGCTCCGGGGCGACCGGGGCCAGCTCGTGGCCGCCGCGGTCGCGGCGTGGTGTGCCACCGTGATGGCGGCGATCGTCACCGCCGGAGAGCTCAGTGTGTCGGGTGTCGTGCCATGGCGGGTCGCCCTGCTGGCTATGACCGGCGTACACATGCTCATTGGGGTGGGCGAGGCACTGATCACCACGATGGTCTTGCTCGCGATTCGACGGGCGCGGCCCGAGATCCTCCGCGAAAGGGCCCTGGGAGGCACCGCCCGCGCGGCCACCGAGGTGCTCGCCTTCGGATTGCTGATTTCACTGGGGATTGCCCTGTTCGCCTCGCCGCTGGCATCAGAGTGGCCCGACGGTCTCGAGAAGGTCGCCGCGCAGCTGGGCTTCCAGGAGCGCGCTGCGGATACGCCGCTGGTGCCATCGCCACTGATCGACTATGCCGTGCGCGGCATCAGCTCGGCGGCCTGGGCCACCGCCGTGGCCGGCGCCCTGGGCACCGGTCTTGTGTTCCTGCTGGCACTCGGGGTGGCCCGGCTTGTCGTCGCCAGGAAGCGTCAGGGCAGAGGACCGGATCCCCCGTCGCGCTAATCCCAATGCGTCCCGACTTCATCGATCGCTACAGCCGCCTCGACAGCCCCGTGCATCGGCTGCCCGCATGGTTCAAGCTCCTGGCCGCCCTGACCGTGGTCCTCGTCATTGCGACCCTTCCTCGTGGACGCTGGGACGCGTTTCTCGCGGTCGGGGTGCTCATGGCCGGAGTGGCCGCCGTCAGCCACATCCCCATTCGCTTCATTCTGTGGCGCCTCATCGCGCTCGAGCCGCTTGCCCTCGGCACCGCCGGCCTGGCGATCTTCCAGCCGGACGGAGGCGCGATCTTCGCGACCTTGCTCGCGAAGACGTCACTCTGCCTCCTCGTCATGATCCTCCTGTCCAACACCACGTCGTTCTCGGCGCTGCTCGGCGTGATGCGGCGCGGCCGGATGCCCGCTCTTCTCGTCAGCACGCTGGCCCTGATGTACCGGTACCTGTTCGTGCTGACCGACGAGGCGCAACGCATGCGGCGCGCCCGCGCGAGTCGCACGTTTCGCCCCGGGCGCTGGTGGACGTGGCGTATCCTGGCCACCGTGATCGGACAGCTGTTCGTGCGATCGACCGAACGCGCCGAGCGGATCTACGCCGCCATGGCGGCCCGGGGTTGGAAGTGACGCTTGCGCTCGAGATCAGAGATTTGCGCTTCAGCTATCCCGACGGCGCGGAAGCGCTGCGGGGGCTCGACCTCCAGGTCGAGGAGGGCGAGTGCGTCGGCATCATCGGACCCAACGGCGCCGGCAAGTCGACCTTGCTGCTGCACCTCAACGGGATCCTCCCGGAGGGCGGACGCGGGAGCTCGCCCGCATCCGCCGTCTTCATCTTCGGCCAGCCCGTCACGTCCGCCACGCTCCCCTCGATCCGGCGGACGGTCGGTCTGCTCTTCCAGGATGCAGACGACCAACTCTTCTGCCCCACCGTATTCGAAGATGTCGCGTTCGGTCCCGAGCAGTTTGGGCTCGGTCGGGCCGAGGTGCAGCGTGCGGTGGCCGACGCGCTGGCCCGGGTTGGCCTGACCGGGTTCGAGAACCGGTCTCCCCATCACCTGAGCGGTGGCGAGAAGCGGCGCGTCTGCCTGGCTGGCGTGCTGGCCTGCGCGCCGCGCATCCTCGTGCTCGACGAGCCGACCAGCGATCTGGATCCCCGCGGCCGGCGGGAGCTGAAGGCCCTCTTGCGAGGTATCCCTGCGACGAAGATCATCGCCACGCATGATCTCGAGCTGGTCGCCGAGATGTGCTCGCGCGCGGTCGTGCTAGATGGGGGGAAAGTGGTCGCGGCCGGCCCGCCCATTGAGCTTCTGGCCGACGAGCCGCTGATGCTGGCGCACGGGCTCGAGCGACCGCACATCCTTCAGCACCGCCATCCCCACTGACGCGGCCGACCTTGGATGACGCGTCGACCGACAGCCACGGGACCGGCCTGTGCGCCGTTATCCGGACTGCCGCCCGCACGGGGGACGCGCCGACAGGCCCCTCAGGGCGGCCCCGGAGGCAGTTGCATGAGCTGCAGGGTGTTCCCATCGGGATCGGCGAAGCTGGCCACCCACCCTCCCCAGTCCTCCTGCTCCGGCACACGGCTGAAGGGTACGCCGGCCGCCCTCAGCCGCGCGTAGACCGCGCGAATGTCCACGACAGCCAGATTGATCATGATGCGCAGCGGATCCCGCGCAGCGCCCTGGAGGCGGTCGTGGACACCGATGCTGAGCCGCACGCCGTTCCAATCGAAGTTGACGAAGTCCTCTCGCATCGACCGCGGCGTGAGCCCCAATGTGTCGCAGTAGAACCGCGCCATCTCACCCAAACGACCAGCCTCTGTCCAGATGAGGACGCCGGCCAGCCCCGTGATCGCTCCGCTCGCCATCGCCGTCCCTCCCCGCGGTCGCGTCTCTGGACCGGACGCTGACCCGAATTTCGCTTCCACGTCGATTCTAGGGGAGTGGGTTGAGGCCGCGCAGGCGCTGGACTACGATGGCCACGGCTGCTCATGACCCCGGGAGACCGATGAGCCAACGATCCGATCGCGCGGCGAGGGCGCTCGACCATCGTGTGCCGGTGGCGGCGGACGTCGCCCTTCACGTCGAGTGGCGCCGCGGAATTCCCGGGGCTGTCCCCTTCGTCCTCGTCCACGGCCTCGCGTCAAACCTCCGGCTGTGGGACGGCGTGGCCGAGCACCTTCACGCGCTGGGCCACACGGTAGTCGCGCTCGACCAGCGGGGCCACGGCCGCTCCGACGCGCCCGAGACCGGCTACGATCTCGACACCGCGGTGGCCGACCTGCTGGCCCTGATCGGCGTCCTGGACCTGGACCGACCCGTGCTCGCGGGGCAGTCCTGGGGGGGCAACGTGGTTCTGGAGCTGGCCTGGCGCCGACCGGACGCGGTGCGCGGCATCGCCTGCGTCGACGGCGGAGTCATCGAGCTGGCCGAGTCGTTTCCCGAGTGGGCGGGCTGCCTGGCCGCGCTGACCCCACCGTCGCTGGACCACCTCACGATGGCCCAGCTTCGAGCCCGATTCCGGCAATCGAATCCGGATTTCTCCGATCGCGCCCTGGCGGCCTATGAGCACTGCTTCCGCGTTCGATCCGACGGCACCATCGAGCCTCGCCTGGTGAGAGGCCGGCACCTCGAGATCTTGCGATCGCTCTGGGAGCACCGCCCCTCCAGCCGCTATTCGACGCTGACCACTCCCACCGTGCTGCTCCTCGCCGACACGGGGGACCCCGCGCGGACCGCAGCCAAGCGTCGGGCTGAGGCGGCTGCGCTCGCTGCGGGCGCGAAGATCCGCTCTCACTGGTTCGCGCCCGGGCATCACGACCTGCACCTGCAGTTCCCGGCGAAGGTGGCGGGCGTTCTCGCGGACGCCGTGGGCGACGGGTTCTTCGCGTGAGCGCACGGGCTCTGCGGTTGCTGGCGCTCATGGGTTCGGGCGAGACGGCGCCCACCATGGTGACGACGCATCGCGAGGTAGTCGCGCGGTTCGGCGAGACGCCTCCGCGGGCCGTCCTGCTCGACACCCCGTATGGCTTCCAGGAAAACGCCGCCGAGATCACGCAGCGGGCCATCGAGTACTTCGCCCACCGCGTGCAGCTGGTGATCGAGGCCGCCGGCTTGCCGGGACCGCTCGCCGTGGATCCCGCGCAGCGCACGCCGCTCGCCGAGGCGGCGGCCCTGTCACGTCTTCGCACGGCGGACTTGATCTTCGCCGGGCCAGGCAGTCCCTCGTATGCGCTGTCGGTCTGGCGCACCTCGCCGGTGCCGGAGACGCTCGCCAGCAAGCTCGTCGAGGGCGGCGCCGTCGTGTTCGCCAGCGCAGCGGCCCTCACGCTCGGCCGCTTCAGCGTGCCCGTCTACGAGGTCTACAAGGTCGGCCAGGCCGTCCACTGGCTCGAGGGCCTCGATCTCCTGGGGCGGATCGGCGGCTTCGGCGGCCCATGCGCGGTCATTCCCCATTTCGACAACGCCGAGGGGGGTACGCACGACACGCGGTTCTGCTATCTCGGTGAGCGGCGCCTCGCGGCGATGGAGGCGATGCTGCCCGACGACGGCTGGGTGCTGGGGATCGACGAACACACCGCGCTGATCATCGATCTCGACGCGCGGATGGCCACCGTCACCGGGCGAGGCACCGTCACCGTGCGCCGGAAGGGGGCCTCCTGGCGACTTCCCGCTGGCCAGCGCGTGCGCCTGGACGCATTGCTCGCCGCCGCCCGGGGGGAGACGGTGGCGAGCGACCGCCCCCTCGCCTCAGTCGGCTCTTCCCCAGAGGGGACTTCGCCACCCACGGAGACATCATCCTCCGGTCCGAAGCGATCACCCCTGCTCGCGGAGGTCACCCGTCTGGAGCAGGTCTTCGAGACGGCGCTGGCCGGGCGCTCCGCGGCCGGGGCCGCCGAAGCCATCCTGCACCTCGACCGGACGATACAGGAGTGGGCCACGGACAGCCTGCAGACGGATGACCCCGACCAGGCGCGCGCCGTCCTGCGCTCGCTGGTTCATCGACTCGGCGAAGCGGCGGGAGAAGGGCTCCGAGATCCCCGCGAGCTTCTCGCTCCCCTCGTCGAGAACCTCTTGGCGCTGAGGGCAGAACTTCGCGTCGAGCGCGCATGGGCGCTCGCCGACCGGCTGCGCGCGCAGCTGGCGGCGGCGCGCATCGAGTTGCACGACACGCCCAACGGCACCCTCTGGGAGCTGCGCCAGTAGCGGTTCATCGCGGCTGGCTGGTCTGGCTCGAGTGGCCCGCGAATCGGGAGGGACGGAACAGGGCCAGGCGCAAGTCGGCCGCGCCGTGGATCAGCTCGGCCGCCGCGATTCGACCCCACAGCGGTCCGAGGGTCACGCCGCTATGGGACACGACGACGTAGAAGCCCTCCAGATCGGGCACCGCGCCCACGATCGGCAATCGATCCTTCGGCATCGGGCGCACCCCGACGCGCACTGCCTCGACGCGGGCCACTCCGAGAGGGGGAAGGTGCCGGGCCGCGGTGGCCACCGAGTCGGCCGGCCCCCAGCCGGAGATCGGCTCGGCCGGAGCTCCCTCCACCACGGCGTCGTGCACCTTCTCGGCGAGCACGATGCGCCCGGCCCCATCGGGGCGAAAGTACGCGCCGGGAGCGTGTACGACCCGGCGCAAGGTCGTGGCCACGGGCGCCGTGTACACCAGCCGACCTGGCTCGCCGCCCACGGGAATCTCGAGGCCGGCGTACCGTGCGATCTCCCCCGCGGCGGGGCCTGCACAGTCGACCACGACGTCGCCCTCGAGACGTTCGCCGCCCGCGATCTCGATCCCACGTACGCGGTGGCCCGCGCGAACGATGGCGGTGACACGACGTCCCGAAAGCACCGAGGCGCCCAGGCGGCAAGCCCCTGCGATCAGGGCCGCGACGAGCGGAACGACTTCCACGTAGCCCTCCCCGGGCGTGAATACGACATCGTCGATCTGCGGCGCGATGACGAGATCAGGTTCGAGCGCGAGGGCCTCCTTGCGCGTGAGCCGCTCGACTGGATACGACCAGTCGCGCAGGCGCTCAACCGTCTGGCCCAGGCGAGCGACCGCGTCCGGCTCCTCCTCCCAGTGGAGATTGCCGACGCGCTTGAACCAATCGCCCCCCAGCTCGTCCGCCAGCGCCGGATACTCGTCCAGGCTGGCGACGTTGAGCTCGTGGTATGCGCGGGGCTCCTTGTTGAACGAGTTGACCCAGGCGAAGCTCGCCCCCGAGGTTCCGCGGCCAGGTGCCGCGGCGTCCACCACGGTGACACGCGCTCCCTCGGCCGCGAGGCGATAGGCGACGTTAGCGCCGACGACTCCGGCACCAAGCACGATGACGTGGGATCGACTCATGCCGAATCTCCCATGCGTGGAGCGCGCTCCAGGTTGTTGGGAAGCCATGGTAAACCAGCCAGGGAGACGCCTGACAGCAAACCGAACGCGGCGCCGCGCGAGCGACGGCGAAATGTGAGGCCCGTGACCTCATGTGACGACACCACGACCGAAGCGTGAGGGGGCGGTCGGACCCCGGGTTGCCCCATCCTTCGTCGATGTCGTGCTGTGCCGGCTCGACCTCTCGCGTGACGAGATCGACGCAATGAGGGGGTACCTGTCGCCGGACGAGCGCGGCCGTGCCGACCGCCTCATCTCCGAGCGCGCCAGAGATCGCTTTGTCGTGGGGCGGGGCCGGCTGCGGCAACTCCTCGGTCCGCTGTGCGGACGGTCTCCGGAGGGTGTCCGCTTCAGCGTGGCGGCGGGCGGAAAGCCACGGCTCGACGACGACAGCCGTGGGCGGCTTCGCTTCAATGTCGCCCACTCGAATGACCTGATGGTCTGCGCAGTCACGCTGGACCAGGAAGTCGGAATCGACGTCGAGTACATGCGCGAGGATGTGGACTACGCGCACATCGCGGCGCGATTCTTCGCCAGGGACGAGGTCCGGAGCCTGGCCGCGGTGCCACCGCCCCTGGCTCGCGCCGCCTTCTTCACCTGCTGGACGCGTAAGGAAGCGGTGATCAAGGCCACCGGCGACGGCATGGCCCTTCCTCTGGCGAGCTTCGTCGTATCGGTCGACCCTGGGCACGCGGCAATCCTGTCGGCCGATCCCGGTCTGGGACGGCCGGAGGAGTGGACGTTGATCCCCCTGCCGCTTCCCCCGGGGTACCAGGGCACCGTCGCCGCGCGGGCAACCATCACGCTCCGTGTGTGGTTCTGGCCCGCTCCGTGGGCGGTGTGATTCGTGGCCGCAGCGCCGCCGTCGCCCAGCGGGCGAGGCGCACGGTGCCCGGCACGAGCCCTTCGGGCATGAACACCACGATGACCATGAAGATGGCGCCGAGGACAAGTTCCAGCGCTCGATGTAGGCGCTCGCCACGTTCTTCATGATGACGACCAGCGCGGCGCCGGCGACGGGACCGAGCAGGGTTCCCCTCACCAGAAGGGAGCTGGACTGCCACCGGCCGACGTCCCCCAGGCGAGGATTGCCGCGGCAAGGCCGCCGCCCGGGCTCGACCTCAGCTCTTCAACGGCGGATAGTCGCGAGCGTGGACGGGCGCTGCGAGGAACTACTTTTCGTCATAGGTCCTGAACTGGCTCACGTTCTGAATAGGTCTTGATCGTCGTGTTGACGAGCCGGTCGCCCTTGCGTTCACACTTCCTGGTGCACGTTGCCGTGGTCGTGCCCCATCGCCTCGATGAGGCCGCTTTGTTTGCTCGCCCCGTACGCTAGACCGGTTAAGACGGTCCGTCCAGTGCAAACCGACGGCACCCGCCGGCGCGCTGTATAGTGAGCGAAGCGACGTGCTCGAGGAGGCCGGTGGATGGGCCGTGTCGCTTTCAATCCGATGGATCCGGCTTTCGTCGCGGATCCCTATCCGACCTACCATCGGCTGCGCGCCGAGGATCCTGTTCATCACAGTCCGCTCGGTTTCTGGGTCCTCACGCGGTACGAGGACGTGGTGGCAGTGCTGCGCGATCCGCGCTTCGCCAAGGAGGCGATCGCTGCCGTGGTGGCCGCCCGCCTCGGTCGCGCGCCGGCGGCGCCACTGTCGATGCTGGACCGCGATCCGCCGGACCACACGCGGCTGCGCAGTCTCGTCAGCAAGGCGTTCACTCCCCGCGTCGTGGAGGCGCTGCGACCCCACATTCAGAAGATCGTCGACAGCCTCCTCGACCGCGTCGCGGGGGCCAACGCGATGGATCTGATCGAGGACTTCGCCTACCCCCTCCCCGTGATCGTCATCTGCGAAATGCTCGGCGTCCCCTTCGAAGATCACGAGCGTTTCAAGCAGTGGGGCCTCGACATCGCGCGGGGACTCGACTCGATCCTGCTGCCGCCCGACTCGGATGTGGCGCGACGGAGCGACGCCGCTCGCAGCGCTCTCACTGCTTACTTCCGCGAGCTGATTGCCGAGCGGCGGGCTTCACCGCGCGCCGACCTCCTCTCGGGGCTCATCGCCGCCGAGGAGGTCGGCGACCGGCTCCGCGAGGACGAGTTGCTCGCCACGTGCATCCTCTTGCTCGTGGCTGGGCACGAGACGACCGTGAATCTCATCGGCAACGGGACTCTGGCGCTGCTCCGCCATCGCGACCAGCTCCGCCGGCTGCGCAAGGACCCCGGGCTCATCGCCAGCGCGGTGGAGGAGCTCTTCCGGTACGACGGCCCGGTGCAGCGCACGGCGCGCGTCTCTGGCGAGGACGTGGCGATCGCCGGTCGGACGATCGCCAAGGGCGAGCTGGTGATGCCGTTCATCGGCGCGGCCGACCGCGACCCCGCGCAGTTTCCCGATCCCGACCGCCTCGACATCGCGCGCACCGACAACCGCCACATCGCCTTCGGGTGGGGGATCCACTTCTGTCTGGGCGCGCCCCTCGCGCGCCTGGAGGGTCAGATCGCGCTCAACACACTCGTGCGGCGGTTGCCGAAACTCGCACTGGCCACCGACAAGCCGGAGTACCGCGAAAGCCTGACCTTGCGCGGACTGAGCACCCTGCCCGTCTGTTTTTAATGGGGGGCCCCGAAAGGGCCCCCCAAACCCCCCACCGCTCGGGCCAGCCCGGCGGAGCCGGGCCGCCCCTCGATTCTGCCCCGCGTATGGAGGTGCGTGATCGCGTTCGAACCGTCTCTTCATCCCTCCGACGCTGCGCAGGGTTCTGAAGGTCCTTCATCGTCCGTCATTCGAGATCGCTGTCCGGCTCAGGTGATTCTCTCGAGCGGGTCAATGTCGTCGGGCGGGATCCATTCGATGCCGGCGCCGGCGCCTTTGAGGGCAGCGACCTCGACCTCGACGAGGAGCTCCGGACGGGCCAGGCCAGCGGTGCGACACCCAAGGGACACCGGATGGCTCCTGGCAAACCACGCCGGCCCTTCTCCGTGGGGTCGGTTCACTTCGGCGGTTTCCACGGTGAAGGTTCGCCGCCGGATCACGTCGTCGAGCGTGGCGCCGGTCTGCGCCAGCGCCCACTGGATGGCCCTGTGGGCCGCATCGGATTGAGCTGCCCAGTCGCCCGGGGCCTCGACCTCCCCCGCCGGGTTCAACGAGGTACAGCCGCTCACGTAGACTCGGTCGCCGACCTCTACCGCGCGGGCGTAGCCGCGCGGCTTCTCCCGCTGGCGCTCTGTGTAGATGTCCCGACGCGACCCGCCAGCACCGATGATCGCTTCCGCCTCGATCTCGATGAGCATCTCAGGGCGCACCAGGCCAGGGATGCCGAGCAACGTCGACGTGGGGCGGACGTCGCCCAGCGCTTCCAGCCAGGCTCGGGTGTAGTCGGGCGCCTTGCTGAGATCGGTCAAGAACGTCTTCGTATAGACGACATCGCCGGGCGTGCCGCCGGCCTGGGCCAGCGCCCAGAGGATCGTTTCCATCGTCGCGCGAGTCTGCCGATACATGTCACCGGGCCCTTCGACGATGCCCCGCGGGCTCAGCGCGGTGGTGCCGGCGATGAAGACGCGATCCCCCACCCGTACCCCGCGGGAGTAGGCATACTCATCCTCGATGGTCCGTCCCGATGAGATGCGCTGCGCCTTCCCCCCGGCGCCGTCCACGGCGTCGAACTCGATCTCGATGAGCTGCTCGGGCCGGGCCAGGCGGTTCACCTGCACCAGGGTGGAGACCGGCCGCGCGTCCCGGAAGTAGTTCGCCAGGGCGCGGGCCGCCTGGTCGGCCAGGGAGATGTCGGTCACGTAGATGCGACTCCTCACGACGTCCGCGAGCCGACCGTCCGCTTTGCCCATGCTCCACTCGGCGATGCGCATGATGGCGTCGACCTGCTTGGCCACGTCTCCAACGCCGTGGACGTTGCCCTGCCGATCGATGGCTGTCGTGCCCGACTGCAGAACGGTGTCGCCGGCCCTCAGGGCCCGCGAGTAGTGCGCCAGCTTCTCCAGAGGTCTGCCCGAGGCGACGTTGATGCGCCGATATGCTCCCATGGATGCCCTCCGGGTTCGAAGACGAGGTCCGCCCTCCGGATTCTAGACCCTTCCCGAGCCAACCAGCACGCGCCAACCTGACCTTTGACAACTCGGCTTCGGCTGGCTATGGTCCGAGCAAGCGCTTGCGCGGAGCCCTGCCGCCAACTCACCGGGGCGGCGGCAACGCGTTGGCGAGCGCAGGGAGGGACTCAGCATGGGCGAAATCCTCGGACTGGGCGTCACCCACTATCCGCCGCTCATCGGAGCGGACACGGACATGGCCGGCATCCTGCGCACCGTACTCCGGGATCCGGGCCTGCCGGAGCGCTACCGGGACTCCGCCAATTGGCCGGAGCCCATGCGCCGCGAGTACGGGGAGGATGGCGGCACCGCGTCCGCCGCCGTGCATCGCCAGAGTCTCGTCTCCCACTTCCGCGATGCCCGCAAGATCCTCGACGAGTTCCGCCCGGATGTCGTGGTGATCTGGGGCGACGATCAGCACGAGAACTTTACGGAGGACATCATCCCGCCCTTCTGCATCCTCGCCTACGACCGGATCGAGGCGCGGCACCGTCAGCGCGATGCCGCCGCCAACATCTGGGGCGAAGGGCCAGACACAGTCTTCCGTATCGCCGGACACCGGGAAGCCGGGAAGTACCTCGCGCGGCAGCTGCTCGAGGCGGGCGTCGACATGGCATACGCCTACCAGCCATTGCATCACACCGGGCTGGCGCACGCCTTCCTCAACACGATCCTGTACCTGGACTACGACCGGGTCGGGTTTCCCTACCCCGTGCTTGCCTTCCAGGTGAACTGCTACGGCCGGCGGGTCATCTCCCAGCGAGGCGGTCGCGGTAGTCTTTCCCGTCCACTCGCCGAGGCCGATCTGGACCCGCCGTCGCCCACGCCGAAACGGTGCATGGAGGTCGGGGCGGCGACGGTCCGGGCCATGCGCGACAGTCCCTGGCGCACGGCTTTGATCGCGTCGTCGAGCTGGTCGCACGCCTTCCTCACGGACAAGAACCACCAGCTCTACCCCGACATCGAGTCGGACCGGCGGCTCTACGAGGCGCTCCGGATCGGCGACTACGCGACCTGGCGCGCCACGCCGCTCGCCGCCATCGAGGCCTCAGGCCAGCAGGAGATGCTCAACTGGTACATGCTCGCCGGCGCCATGGAAGAGCTGGGTCGCACCCCCGATGCGTGTGAATTCATCGAGACGTGGTCGTTCAACTCCAACAAGTGCTTCGCGGTTTTCAGGCCGTGAGCGCCCACGAGGAGACCGGCGTGCTGAACCACGACTCCCTGCGAGCCCCGCGCGTCCGCGTGGCCGGTCAAGAGCCTCCGCGGCCGGTCAACGGCGGCATCCCCAAGCTGAGTGGGGACATCCGGCATTTCATACCCAAGCTCGGTCTGCGCAACTACTGGTACCCCGCGCTGAACGCCCGCACGGTGGGGTCGCGCAAGCCGGTGAAGGTCTCCATGCTGGGAGAGGACATCTGCTTCTTCCGCGGGGCCAACGGCGACGTCGCGGCCATCCAAGACGTGTGCCCGCATCGGGGAGCGCGCCTCAGCGAGGGCGATTGTCACTACCGCGGAACGGTGGCCTGCCCGTACCACGGCTGGGTGTACGACGAGTCCGGGAAGAACGTGGCCGTCCTCTCCGAAGGTCCGGACTCGGGCGTGTGCGGCAAGCCGGGCACCGAGGCGAAGGTCTACCCGACGCGCACCCTGAAGGGTCTGGTGTTCGTCTGGATCGGCGACGAGGAGCCCGCGCCCATCGAGGAGGACGTTCCCGAGGAGTTCTTCGACGCGGACGCCCTCGTCCTCACCGGCCAGGTGTACTGGCGGTGCAACTGGGAAGTGGCCCTCGAGAACTCGATGGATTCTCATGTGAACTACGTGCACCGCAACGCCCTTGTGGTGGCCCGCACCGGCTTCATCGCGCGCGGGGCCCAGGGCGAGCACCCCATCTACGTGGGCAACGGCTTCGGCGGCGATGTCTCCGAGAGCAACTACCTGCGCCGGAACCCCTCGTACGACGTGTATGCCAACGGCTGGCGGTGGCCGAAGACCAACTATCGCCGCGCCTGGACCTGGCTGCTCCGGCCGCTCGCGGAGCGGGCGCGGCGCAACATCCCGCCCCCGCGATCCTCGCGGTGGTGCAGCGGCCACCACCTCCCTGGCATGTTCCGCGCCGAGTTCGCCTACGATCTCTACACCCGCATGTGCGTGCCCGTCGAGGAGAACCTGACGCGGGTGTGGTACTACCACTACCTCCGACCCCAGAGCGCGCTCGCGAGTGTCTGGCAACGGTTTCTCTACGCGGCCATGCACCGGTGGATCATCGAGTACAACTTCTCGCGCCAGGACGAGCGCGTGATGCTCAATCAGCGCTACGACACGCCCGAGAAGCTGTCGGGGACTGATGCCGAAGTGATCCAGTGGCGGCGCTTGGTGGTGAGCAAGCACTTCGGCGGCCGCCACGCCCCGTTCGAGTACCGCAACCCCGACGGGATGGCGCCCGAGGATGTCCCCGTCAGTCGCGTGTCGGTGCGGTACCTCCAGGAGCAGGCCCGGGCCAAAGCCGCGGCGCGGTAATCGCCGGCGCGCCGACGACCGCAAACGCCGTGTCGACGGGAGGCACCGACATGCCCGATGAGCGGATGAGCCGCCGCGACCTGCTGCGAGCGGCGGTGCTGGGAGGCGCGGCCGGCGCAATGGCCGCGCCCACGGTAGCCGTGGCGTCCACGCCCCCCGAGTGGGCGCAGGCGGTGGCGGCGGCCAAGAAAGAAGGCAAGGTCGTCGTCAACACCTTTCCGGGCGAGGGCTTCGGTCGCGCCCTCAAGGCCTTCACCCAGGCCTATCCCGAGATCAAGCTGGAGCACACCCAGCTCCACTCGCAGAACTTTGCCCCGCGCATCCTCCAGGAGCGTCAGGCCGGCCTCTACACCTGGGACGTGGCCACGATCCCCACCAGCACGGCCTTTCAGGTACTGCGGCCGGCCGGTGTGTGGGATCCCATTCGGCCGGCGATCGTCTTGCCCGAGGCGAAAGACGACGCCGGCTGGGAGGGCGGGTTCGAGCGAGGGTTCTCTCTCGCGAAGGACCGCGCGCTCACCTACGGCTTTGTGGCGAATCGCGGGGGCGGCATCACGGTCAACACCGATCTGGTCAAGGAAGAGATCAAGGGGTTCACCGAGCTGCTCAACCCGAAGTGGAAGGGCAAGCTGTTGCTGCCGGACGTGCGCGTGATGGGCGACGCCTTCTGGCCGATGACCAGCGCGCGCCTCAATCTCGGCGACGACATCATCAGGCGCCTGTTCGTGGACCAGGAACCGGTACTGAGCCGAGATACCCGCCAGATGGCTGAGTTCATGGTCCGGGGGCGCTATCCCCTTGGTCTCGGCATCAACCCCCTGCTCCTCGGCCAGTTCCAGCGCCAGGGGCTCGGCAAGAACCTCAAGCTCCTGCACTTCCCCGAGATGGACACCGTCAACTTCAGTTCCACCCTGTGGCTGATCAACCGGGCGCCGCACCCGAACGCGGCGAAAGTTTTCATCAACTGGTTGCTCACCAAGGAGGCCCAAGTGCTCTGGGCAAAGGACGTCGAGACGAACAGCCGCCGTGTGGGCGTCGAGCCGGGGAACCCTCAGCTCGTGGTGCCGAGGGGCGCCAAGCTCTTCCAGGTGGACTCGGAGGAGAACCTGCCGGAAGTCGTCAAGACGCAGGACATCGCCAAAGCGGTGATCAAGTAGGACGAGGCCGTAAGGTGGGGGCGACGGAGCCCGGTACCGGCGGTACGGTCCTCACCCTCGACCGCGTATGCAAGCTGTTCGGTCAGGCGCCCGCTGTCGACCAGGCCTCGCTCGAGATCGGGCGGGGCGAGGTGTTCACGTTGCTCGGGCCCAGCGGCTGTGGCAAGACCACCACCTTGCGCCTCGTCGCCGGCCTGGAGCATCCCGATGCTGGCGAGATCACCCTGCGCGGTCGCGTCGTGGCGTCGGCGTCGCGGCGCCTGTTCGTGCCGCCGCACAAGCGGAACCTCGGCATGGTGTTCCAATCGTATGCGATCTGGCCCCACATGACCGTGTTCGAGAACGTCGCCTACCCGCTCGAGCTCCGAGGCGTGACGCGCGCCGTCATCCGCGAGAAGGTGGCGCGCGTGCTCGACCTGGTGGGACTCACCGGACTGGAGAGACGAGCGGCCACGCTCCTCAGCGGCGGTCAGATGCAGCGCCTGGCCCTGTGTCGCGCGCTGGTGTACGAGCCCGATCTCCTGTTGCTGGACGAGCCGTTCAGCAACCTGGACGCCAAGCTGCGGGAACAGATGCGGGTCGAGCTGAAGCTGCTCCAGCGACGGCTCGGCATTACCGTCCTCTTCGTCACGCACGACCAGATTGAGGCGCTCAGCCTCTCGGATCGCATCGCGGTGATGCAGCGCGGACGCGTCGAGCAGGTCGGACCGCCGCGCAGCCTGTACGAGCAGCCCGGGTCCGCGTTCATCCGCGACTTCGTGGGCCAGACGGTGATCCTGCGCGGCCGCGTCGGCCATCCCGCCTCGGGCCATCCGGAAACCGTCGCCGTCGAGATGAATGGAGCGCTGGCCGGATGCACCCTGGTGGGCCGGGCGGCGCCGAGCGCCACCCTTGCACCGGGCGCGGACGCACACCTCGCTATCCGGCCGGAAGACATCGAGGTGGCGCTGGGCGACCGTCGAGAGTCACCCGAGAACGCGCTGACCGGGGTGATCGAGACGCTCCTCTTCGTGGGCGACCGATACGAGGCGCGCGTGGCCGTGGGAGGGGAACACAGCATCCTGTTGCTCCTGCCCCGTGCGCGCGACTGGCGAGAGGGTCAGCGCCTGCAGCTCGCCTTCCCGCCGGATACGGTGAGCGTGTGGCCGGCGTGAGGTCAGTGTGGCACCTCGCGCGAATGGGGAGGTTTGGAGGGGGTCCAGGCCCCCTCCACCATGAGGGGGCCACGCCGTGACGCCGGCGAGGTCGGCACTTGAACGGGAGGTCGTCCATCCCGCGCGTTTTGCCCTCCCACGCAGGATCGAGATGCAGGCCGTGCTCTGCACCGTTGTCCTCGCGGTCGTGGCGTTCTGCGTCGTCTTTCCCGTGCTCCTCGTGGTGATCCAGAGCTTTCAAGTGGCGGCCCCGGGACAACCCTCGGCGTACGGACTGGACGGCTGGCGTGCCGCCCTCGGCGAGCCAGGACTGCGCGCGGCGCTCCTCAATACACTTACGGTCACGTTCGTCCGCCAGCTCTTGTCGCTGCCGCTCGCCGTGCTGATCGCCTGGCTGCTCGCCCGCACCAACCTCCCTGGCCGCGGCTGGATCGAGTTCGCCTTCTGGGCAGCTTTCTTCCTGCCCACCTTCACCGTCACGTTGAGCTGGATCCTCCTCCTCGATCCCGAGTACGGTCTGGTCAACACGTGGCTCGCCACGTTGCCGCTGGTGGGGGCCGGCCCGTTCAACATCTACTCGTTCTGGGGCATCGTCTGGGTCCATCTCGTCACCGGGTCGCTGACGGTGAAGGTCATTCTCTTGACACCGGCCTTTCGCAACATGAACGCCTCCTTCGAGGAAGCCTCGCGCGTGGCCGGGGCAAGCACGCTGCGCACGGCCCTCAGCATCACCTTGCCCGTGATGGCGCCGGTCATCCTCTCCGTGTTGCTTCTCGGCACCATGGTCTCGCTGCAGACCTTCGAGGTGGAGCAGGTGCTCGGTCTGCCGTTCCGCTTCTTTGTGTTCAGCACGATGATCTACGACCTCATCGTCACCCGGGTGCCCCGCTATGACGCGGCCACCGCGCTGGCCGTCCTGGTCCTGGCCGCCATGCTGCCGCTCGTGCTCATGCAGCAGGGGCTGACGCGGGGGCGCCGCTACACCACGCTCACCGGGCAGTTCCAGAACCAGCCACACCAGCTCGGTCGGTGGCGCGGCCCGGCCCTCGGCCTGGTGCTGGCCCTGGTGCTGATCGTGCTGGGGGTGCCGGTACTGTTCGCCCTGCTCGGCACCTTCATGAAGCTGTTCGGCTTTTTCAACATCGCCGATCCTTGGACCCTGACCAACTGGAAGACGGTGCTGACCGACGAGCTGTTCCTGCGCTCCCTCCACAACACACTGGTCCTCGCCGTCGGCACAGCGGTGGCGACGATCTTCGTGCATTCGCTCATCGCCTACATCGCCGTCCGGACGCGCTACGCCGGGCGGCGGGCGCTCGACTTCATCTCTTGGCTGCCCTTCACCGTGCCGGGCATCATCCTGGGTTTGGCGCTCTTGTGGCTGTTCCTGGGCGTGGAGATCCTGAAGCCGCTCTACGGCACCACCGCGTTGCTGATCATCGCGGGAGTGATTTCCGGTATGCCGCTGGGGGTGCAGATCATCAAGAGCGGGCTCATGCAACTCGGGGGCGAGCTGGAAGAAGCCTCGCGCATCGTGGGAGCCTCGTGGTGGGCCACCTACCGGCGCATCGTGCTGCGGCTGATGGCCCCCACGCTCATGGCGGTGGGAATGATTACCTTCGTGGGGGCCGCGCGCAACATCGGCAACTTCGCCCTGCTGGCCACCAGCGCCAATCGGCCGCTGTCCATCCTGCAGCTCGACTACATCGCCCAGCGCAAGTTCGAGGAGGCGGTTGTCGTGGCCTGCATCATCATGCTGATCTCATTGGCCGGTGCGCTGCTCGCGCGGATGCTGGGGATACGGGGCAGCGTAGGCTGAGCGCGGGTGCCCCTTTCAAACCTCCCCGTTCGCGTGGCAATGTCCCCTGCGCCAGCGCCGGCTCCGCCGGCGCTTGGATGAGGACGCCGATGGCTCGACTCGAAGGAAAGATCGCAATCGTGACGGGGACCAGTCCCAACATCGGCGGCGGGATTGCCGAGGGGCTCGCCGACGAGGGGGTTCGAGTCGTGTGCGCCGACGTGGTGCCGGAGAACGCGCACCAGTGCGCCGACTGGATCAAGGGCCGAGGGGGCATCGCGCTCGGTATCGCCTGCGACGTCACGGACGAAGCGCAGGTGGAAGCGATGGTGGCGCGGGTCCGCGATACATACGGCGGTGTCGACATCCTCGTCAACAACGCGGGCATCCTCGGCGGGGTGAGTGTGCTGGACATGCCGCTCGAACGCTGGAACCGCCAGCTCGCCGTCAACCTCACGGGCACGTTCCTCTGCACGAAGCACGTGGCCCGGCTCATGGTCGCCCAAGGACGCCGGGGCTGCATCATCGTGATCGTCTCCACCGCCGGCCATCAGGGGCAGGCCGGGAACATCGGCTATTGCACGAGCAAGAGCGGCCTGCTCAACTTCACCCGGGCGGCGGCCATGGACTTGGCCAAGCACGGCATCCGCGTCAACAGCCTCACGCCCACGGCGACCGACCGCGAGGAGAGCGTCGAGCGGGGTGCCGCCTGGGGTCGACCGCGGCCAGAGCCGCGCGGCAGTATGCTGGACTTTCAGAAGATGGTGCCCATGGGGCAGCTGCCCAGCCCGCGCCACTACGCCCGCGCCGCAGCCTTTCTCGCCTCGGATGATGCCGAGATGATCACCGGCTTCGATCTGCGCATCGACGCCGGCGCGGTCGCCAAGTACTGGCCGTGGGTCCCCCACGCCTGACGCAGGAGTGGCGGGACGAGGCTCGCGACGGCTCGACGCGGGCGGCGGCCTGCGCCGAGCCTCTACGCGCTGGTCACCGGTCGGCGCGCGACTCGTGGGCCGCGGCGACCTCGCCCGTCTCCATGTCGAGCAGCGCCCTCCTGGGCCCGATGGCACGCATGGCCTCGAAGCCGTGCTCGACCATGTCGCAGTAGAGCTCCACTCGGTTGCCATCGGGGTCGGGGAAATACACGCTGCGCGTCACGTTGTGTTCGACGGTGGACTCGACGGCGATCCCGAGCTGACCCAATTCGCGGTACGCCGCCTGCAGTTCCTCGAAACTTCGGAGCTGCCAGGCCACGTGGTGAAGCCCCGGCTGCTTCTCTTGCGGTGCCTCGCCGGTGGCCAGCTGGAAGAGAGCAAGTTCGTGGTGCTGCTCGCCAAAGCTCAGGAACACCGTCCCACGCTCAAGATCCTCGTGGGCCACCTTGAGCCCGAGCGCGCGAGTGTAAAACTCCCTGGACTTCCGGGCATCGCGAACTTTCAGCACGACGTGACCGAGCTTGCGCGCCTGAATCATGCGTCCTGTCCCTCCCGGCGCCGTGGCGCCTCCGCCCCTCCGGTGAATGCTGCCCCGCCGATACGCGCCAGTATAGACGACGTTCCTCCCCGGGGCACCCCGAGATGGGCTATAGAAGGTGTCAGAGAACACGGACGGCCGGCGCGCAGCTCGCCTCGATCTCAGCAGCAGGAGGAACGCTATGACCAAGCCCTCTCGCGATCGCCGCCAACTTTTGCATGGCGCGCCCGTCACCCGCCGGTGGACCGAGCAGCGCTGGCTGCTCGACAACACCATCCGCTCGATCGGCATGGACTGGGATCAGCCCCGCTCGATCTATTTGTCCGCGCCCTGCGGTCCCGAAGCGAATGCCGACTTTGCCGCCCTTCGCCAGCGCATTGTCAAGCTGGCCGACGCCTCCCCCGCCTTCGAGGCCGTCGCCCGCCGCCGCGAGGGCAAGGCGGCTGCGGCCGAGCAGGGCCGCCACCTGGTCACCGCGCGCGAGAACTATTACATGGCGGCCGTTCACTGGGCCGCGGCCCAGTGGCCGATCGACGAGAACAACGAGCAGAACCGCTTTTACAACCGGAAGAAGCGCGAGTGCTACGCGAAGTATGCCGCACTGGCCGATCATCGCGTGGAGCCGGCGTGGATTCCCCTCCCCAGCGGACAGGCGCTGCCCGCCTGGTTTCACCTGCCGCCGGGCTATCGCGACGGGCGTATCCCGGTGGTCGTCTCAATCCCTGGCATGGATAGCTTCAAGGAGATGGGCGTGGCCCTGTACGGTGACCGCTGGCTATCCCGAGGCATGGCCGTCCTCGCCGTCGACGGTCCTGGCCAGTACGAGAGCCCGGTCCTCGACATCTACTTCAGCATGGCGGCCTGGATCGACACCGGGAAGGCGATCGTGGATTGGCTCGGAACGCGATCGGAGACCGATCCGGACCGCATTGGCGTGAGCGGCAACAGCTTTGGTTCCTTCTTCGCGACCGTCGCCGCCGCCCACGAGCCACGCCTGCGCGCGATCGCCGTGTCCGCGGTGTGTCACGAGCCGGGCTTTCACACCATCTTCGAAGAGGCCTCGCCGACCTTCAAGATGCGCTTCATGTACATGTCCGGGATCACCGACGAGGCGAAGTTCGACGAGTTCCGCCAGAGCATGACCTGGGAGGGGCATGCCGAGCGAATCCGCGCGCCCTATCTTTGCGTGGCGGGCGAGTTTGACGAGCTGTCGCCGCTCGAGCACACGGAAGACTTGATGCGAGCGCTGGGTGGCCCCAAGCGCCTGGTGGTGTACCAGGATTCGCGACACTCGGTCGGCAATGTGCCGGCCGCGAATCTCGGACCCTTTCCGCCCATCCTGATGGCCGACTGGATGGCGGCGACCTTGAACGGCAACTCGTTTCCAAGCGAGCGGTGGTATGTCGAGGCCGGCGGGCACATCACCGTCACCTCGTTCTAGGGCGCCGGGCCACCGAGAGCGGTCGAGCGGCATGCCCCGATGGCCGACGTCCCCGCGGCCAGGGTCGGCCGCCGGGACGTCGGCTCCTGAGCAAGCTTACTGCAGGAGCTTCCTGGCCGGCGTGCAGACGGAGTGCGGGGACAGAACAAACACGTGCTGTCCCTTGGGATGCAATTCATCGAGGAGCACGATCGTGCTCTGCTGCGCCTTCCCCAGACCCGGCACAGCCTTGATAGTGTAGCATTTGAGGAGGTCGAAGACGCCATCGGCGTGGGCGCTCCCGACCAGTGTCACGGTTCCCTTGTAGATTTCCCAGGCCCCGACGGTCGCTAGCATCACCACCACCAGCATGGTCAGGGTCAGTCCGATCTTCAGCAGTGCTCTCACCTTCTTGCTCGAGACGGTCATGGCGCACCTCATGATTCAGCGGTCGTTAGGCGACATTTGTTCGGGCGCTGCCGCGCTAGGTCGTCACGTTGCGCGATGCGGGTCGCGGTGGAGCGCGCGCGGGCGCGACGACAGCGTGCGCGCGAGCGACGGGCCCGGTGGTCATCGGGTCTCATATCCGGACGGCCACCCGGGAACCCCGCTCAGAGTGGGGCCATGCTCCAGACAGACCTCGGTCGGGACGGCCGAGGAGAGAAAAGCCTCACTGAAAACGATCGGGCAGAAAGGCGTGGCCAGTTTCCCGTTCGTCGCGTCGACGTCGCGGAACACGACCGACGGTGGCACCGAGAATGTCCCGCCGGGAACGACGGCCATCGCTGTCCGCATGAAATTTGCCCAGATCGGCAGCGCGGCCCAGGCCCCGGAGAGCCGTAGCTCATCCGGCCCGTCGAAACCCACCCACACCACGGTGACGAGGCGCGGCGTGTAGCCTACGAACCAGGCATCGCGCTTCGTGCTCCCCGTCTTCCCAGCCACCGTCCCCTCGACCCCGAGCGCCCTGGCCATCGCGCCGGTCCCGCGCTCGATCACGCCAGTCAGAAGATGGGTCACGAGAAACGCCGCTTCGGCCGAGACGGCCGGGTCGTTCCGCGGGCGAGGCGGCCTGCTGACCCGTCCGTCGCTGTCCGCGATCGCGCGGATAGCACCGACGTCCACGCGCCGCCCCGCATTCGCGAGCGGGGCGTACGCCGCGACGAGCTCGAGCGGGGTGACCTCCGAACCCCCCAGCGCGAGCGTCGGGATTCGCGCGATTGGGCTCGTGAAGCCGACGTCGCGGGCCATCTGGATCACCGCGTCGAAGCCGACTGTCTCCGCGGCCTGTACCGTCGGGGCGTTCAGCGATAGCTCCAGGGTCCGGCCCACGGTCGCCCGGTCCAGGAAAGAGCGCCCAACCTTTCGCGACGTCCAGCTTTCGTCGCCCACCTGGACCGTCACGCCTTGGTTGTCCAACACGGTGGCCGCGGTCAGTCTGGGTGGTTCGCCGTGCGCGCCGACGCGCAGGGCGGCGAGAAACACGAACGGCTTGAAGGTCGAGCCCGGCGGACGGTGGGCGTGCGTCGCTCGATTGAACTGGCTCAGCGCGTAGTCGCGGCCACCCACGAGTGCCCGGATCTCGCCGGTGACCGGATCCAGGGCGATGAGCGCTCCCTGGACCCGCTCGTCAGCGTTCGAGCGCCGCAGATGTCGGAACCGGGCTTCCAGGAGCTCGAGGCTTCCCACGAGCACGGTCTCGGCGGTGCGCTGCAACACCGGATCCAGGCTCGTGTACACACGCAGCCCTCCGGGCCGAACCCCCTGTCGCTCCTGAGCTCGCTCGAGCTGGGAGTACACGTAGTCGAAGAAGTGGGGGCCGAGCAGTCGGCGCGAGACGTTCGGGCTCGCGCGCACTTCTTTTTCCGTGGCATGGACGAAGGCCGCCTGATCGATGACGCGCAGATCGCGCATGCGCAGGAGCACGGCATCGCGACCCTGGCGGGCGCGATCGGGGTGGCGAATCGGGGAGTGCTCGTTCGGCGCGCGGATCATGCCGGCCAATGTGGCCGCCTCTCCCAGGTCGACGTCTTCGACACCCTTGCCGAAGTAGCGACGGGAGGCGGCGTCCACACCATAGAGGGCCACCGGGCCATCCCGGCCGAGGTAGATGGTATTGAGATAGGCTTCGAGGATTTCCGTCTTGGCAAAGCGCCACTCCAACACCACGGCGAGCGCCTGCTTGCGCAGCTTGGCATCCCACGACCGCTGGGAGCTCAAACCAAGGGTCTTCACGAGCTGCTGCGTCACGGTGCTGCCGCCCTGGACGACCTTGCCGTGACGCAGGTTCGCCCAGAAGGCGCGGAGGGCGGCCCTGACGTCCAGCCCCATGTGTTCGAAGAACCGGCGATCCTCGGCGGCCAGGACCGCGGCGACGAGATGCGCGGGGACGGTCGCGAGGCCCGCGGGTCGGCGCACGCGGTTGGCCATCTCGCCGAGATCGCCCAGGAGCTCGGGCTCCAGCTCGATGCTGTCGAGCCGCGTCCCGTCGATGGAGTTCATTATTTCCCCGATGCGATCTGCCTCGAGCGCGAGGCGAACGCGCTGTGCCGGACGCCGTCCCTGGGGATCGTCGCGAGCGTGGAGGAAAATCTCCCAGGCGCCCGTCTCACGCCGGAACTGGCCTGGACGTTCTGGTTGGCTGTTCACCTCTGCGTACCCGAGTCGACCGAGGGTGCCGGCCAGGTCCGCCGCTGTTGTCGAAAGCCCGGGACGCAAGCTCGGACCCATCGCGTAGACCAACGAAGGAGCGGCCAGGGACCTCAAGTCGATGCGTTCGACCACTCGCCACGCCCAGACCCCCAAGGTCGTCAGGGTCGCGAGCACGAGCAGGCCCGCCCCGGCGACGGCGCGCCATTTCCATCGCCACATTGTCACGGCCGCCCGGCGGAGTCCGGCGCCGAGTCCGGGCAACCGGCTAGTGACACGCCGGAGAGCTTCCGTCGCCAGGGACACCGCTGGAATCACGGCACCCGCCGGGGTCCGACTGCCCAGAATCTGGTCGGCATCACCATGCGATCAATGAGCGGCCATGGTATGGGAATCGGACGCTTCTGCGAAAACACGACCACCGATGGGCGCGGGCTTGGGCGGGCTTTGCATCTCATTGACCGGCCATCGAGGGCGAGCGCGCGCGATCCGCTATCATCGGGACGGCAACAATAGCGCAAGTTGGTGAAAGACAACATCGACAAAGCGCCGGGCTCGCGGTCAGGTGATCGCCCGGCGGAAGACGAGGCCTCATATGAAACTCGGGCTGAGCCCGCTCCAGGTGGGCCGCAACTTCGAGGAGACGATTCAGGAGTGCGAACGGGCCGAGGCCGCCGGGTTCGATTCCGTGTGGCTGGGCGAGCATCACAACAGCGCCACGCTCTACCCCGCGCCGCTGATCGGGTTGGCGGCCATCGCCAGCCGCACGCGTCGGCTCCGCCTAGGGACCGCGGTGCTCCTTCTCCCTCTCTACCACCCACTGGCCGTCGCCGAGGAAGCGGCGATGGTGGACGTGATCTCCGGCGGCCGCCTGATCCTTGGGGTGGGCGCCGGGTATGCGCCAGAGGAGTTCGCCGCGTTCGGCGTATCGATCAAGGAGCGTGGCCGCCGAATGGACGAGGCCGTCCCCCTGATCCACCAGCTCTGGTCCGAGGAGAACGTGACCCACAATGGCCGGTACTATCGGGTGATGAATGCCACCGTGGCACCGCGTCCTCTCCAACAGCCTCGGCCACCGATCTGGTTCGCCGGCTGGGTGGAATCGGCCATCCGGCGGGCCGGTCGCCTGGGTGACGCGTGGCTGGGCGGACCCTCCGCCAAGCTCGACGAGCTCGTGGCCTGTGCGGGGCTGTATCGCGAGGCACGAAAGGTTGCGGGAAAGGATCCCCAGGCCGGCCCCATGGCGTTGATGAGGTACGTGTTCGTGGCCGACACCGCCCAACGCGCGCGCGCCATCGCGGGGGCCGCGTTCATCCGGTCCTTCGAGGAGACCTACTTTCGGTGGCCGCACCCGGTGGTCAAGCGTCCCGCCGGGCCACTGACCATCGAGCGCTTGAGCGACGATCGCATCATCGTGGGCGATCCGACAGAATGCATCAGCCAGATGCAGCGCTTCCAGACGGCCCTCGGTCTCACGCACTTCATTGGCCGCATCTCGGCACCTGGCATCCCGCGGGAGGCCGCGCGGGCCTCGCTGGATCTCTTCACCCGCGAGGTGATGCCCGCCTTCCCGTGACGGTTGCGCCGCCCGGCATCGCGCAGTGATCCCAGGTCGCCCAGGAGGCCCTCGTGACGCAACTCGCCCGTCGCATTGCCGAGAGTCCGCTCTTTCAGAACTTCGTGCTCGTGGTGATTCTCCTCACCGCGATGGTCGTGGGGCTCGAGACGTACGACGACCTGGTCGACCGCTACCAGGCCTCGTTCCGGTGGTTCGACGTAGCCATCCAGGCCTTCTTCGTGCTCGAGATCGCGATTCGCCTCGTGGCCTTCTGGCCGCGCCCCCTGCGCTTCTTCACCGACGGCTGGAACGTGTTCGACTTCGCCGTGGTGGCCGCCTCGCTCCTTCCTCAGTCCGGGACCTTCGCGATGGTGGCGCGGCTCGCGCGACTGCTGCGGGTCACGCGACTGGTCTCGGTCTTCCCGGAGCTCCGGCTCGTCGTGAGCACCATGCTGCGGTCGATCCCCTCCATGGGGCACGTGATCATCATGCTGGGGCTGCTGCTCTACGTGCACGGCGTGCTGGGCGTCGCGGTGTTCCGCGACCAGGACCCCGAGCGCTGGGGCCGCCTGGGGATGGCGTTGTTGACCCTATTCCAGATGTTGACGCTCGAGGGGTGGGTGGAGATCCAGGACCGTGTCCTCGAGTCCTATCCCTGGGCATGGATCTACTGCGCGAGCTTCGTGTTCATCGGGGTATTCGTGGTGGTCAATCTCTTCATCGCCGTCGTCATCAACAACCTGGAGACGGTCAAGCTGGAGGAGCAGGCGGAGGCCGACCGCGGCAGGCCACACCACGGTTTTCTGCGATCGATCGAGGACTGCCGAGCGCGCCTCGAACAGCTCGAGCGCGCCCTGCGGGAGAGTCCGCGGGCGAGGGTCTGACGAGCGAACTTGGGGACCAGGGTCAGGCCGCCCCAACCTGGCGCAGTATCGAGGGGCGCCACGGCTGCCCCGGGGCGCCCGGGGACGTTCGACTGGCGCGTGGTTGGCCTCCCAAGCCCCGCGCGATATCGAGGGGCGTCACGGCTGCGCCGGGGCGCCCCGAGCGTTGGGGGGCTTGGGGGGGCCTGTTCGGGGCCCCCCGTCTAATACAAATGACAGGCGACGTAGCGGCCCGGTGACCGCTCGACCAGCGGGGGCTCTTGCTCCGAACAGCGCGGCATGACAAAGGGACAGCGAGGGTGGAAGGGGCAGCCCCGCGGCGGGTTGAGCGCGCTGGGGACCTCGCCGGCCAGGACGATCTCCTCTCGCGGCTCATCCGGGTGGGAGGGAAGCGAGGCCGCGAACAGCGCCTTGGTGTAGGGGTGGAGCGGCGTGGCGCACAGCTGCAAACTGTCGGCGACCTCGACGAGTTTGCCGAGGTACATCACGGCCGTCTGGTGGCTCAGATGCGCGACCGCGGCCAGATCGTGCGCGATGAACAGGTAGCTCACGCCGAGCCGGGCCTGGATTTCCTCCAGCAGGCTGATGATGTGGGCGCGGATGGAGACGTCGAGCGCCGAGACCGGCTCGTCGAGCACGATGAGTCGCGCGTTGGTGGAGAGGGCTCGAGCAATGGCCAGTCGCTGGCGCTGCCCGCCGCTGAACTCGTGGGGAAAGAGCCGGGCCATGTCGGGTCGGAGCCCGACCAGCTCCAACAGCTGTTGGACGCGCGACTGCAGCTCGCGCCGGGAGATACGCTCGTGGGTCTCGATGGGCTCCCCGATGATTTCCCCCACCCGCATGCGAGGGCTGAGCGAGCTGAACGGATCCTGGAAGACGACCTGCACCTTGCGTCGGTAGTCCATCAACTCCTTGCCGTGGAGGCTGGCGATACTCCGCCCCTCGAACTCGATGGCGCCGCTGGTCGGCTTCTCGGCGGCCAGGATCAGCTTCGAGGTGGTCGTCTTGCCGCAGCCGGACTCCCCGACCAGACCGAGGGTCTCGCCGCCGTGAATGGCGAAGCTGATGCCATCGACCGCCTTGACCCAGCCCTGCACACCGGCGAGCAGGGAGCCTCCGACGGGAAAGTGCTTTCTGAGGTCGCGGACTTCGAGCAGGGGCTCACCCACGCCCGCCCTCTTCGGCGGCCAGCCAGCACCTCGCGGTCGCCCCGTCGCCGAAGTTGACCTCGCGTGGTTCTTCGGCGCGGCAGCGCTCCATCGCCCTCGCGCAGCGCGGATGGAAGCTACAGCCGGGGGGCAGACGCGAGAGGTCCGGTGGCTGGCCGGGGATGACGTAGAGCGGCTCCCGGACGCCCAGCTTCGGCATGGAGTCCAGCAGCGCCCGCGTGTAGGGATGGCGAGGGGTGTAGAAGAGGCCGCGCACCGATTGCATCTCGACGATCTTGCCCGCATACATCACCGCCACCGTGTCGCACATCTTGGCCACGATGCCGAGATTGTGGGTGATGAAGATGAGGGCCACTCCGGTGGCGCGCTGAAGGTCCTTGAGCAGATTCAGGTACTGGAGCTGGATAGTCACGTCCAGGTTGGTGGTGGGCTCGTCGGCAATGATGACTTGAGGCCCCCCCGCCTGGGCAATCGCGCCGACGATGCGCTGGCGCATGCCGCCGCTCATCTGATGGGGGAACTCCCTCATCCGCCGCTCCGGCGAGGGGATGCGCACCGCGGTAAGCAGTTCCTGGACCCGCTGGCGCAGCTTCTGTCCACGCAGCGATCGATGATAATAGGCCGGCTCGGCCACCTGGTTCTCGATCGAGAAGAGCGGGTCCAGGGAGGCCATGGGATCCTGAAGGATCGTGGCGATCCGCCGGCCACGGACTTCCCGCATCTCCGACGGGCTCTTGGTCAAAAGGTCCTCGCCCTCCAGCACGATGCGGCCGCCCAGGATGCGACCGCTGGGAGAGAGCAAGCGCACGATGGCGTGGCAGGTCGTTGTCTTGCCACAGCCCGATTCTCCCACCAGGCCGAGTGTCTCACCGGCGTGCAGGCTGAAGCTGATCCCGTCCACCGCCTTCACCACGCGGGTGCCGCGGAAGCCGAAGTAGAAGACCCGCAGATCGTCGACCCGCAGCAGCGGAGTCACAAAGCGAGGGCAACCTATAGATTGCGCAGCCGGGGGTCGAGGCGGACGCGCAGCCAATCGCCCAGCATGTTAGCGGAGAGCACGAGCATGGTGATGCAGATGCCGGGGAAGACAGCCAGCCACCCGTTCCCTTCCATCAGGCTCTCGCGCTCCTGGGCCATCATGAGCCCCCACGACGGTTCGGGCGGGGGAACCCCGACGCCCAGGAAGCTGAGGGACGCCTCGATGATGACGGCCACCCCCACTTGGAGACTGAACACCACCATCACCGTGTTCATGACGTTGGGAAGCAGGTGCCGGCGAATGATCCGAAGCGTCCGGACGCCATTGATCTCCGCCAGCTTCACGAAGTCGCGCTCTCGCAGCGCGAGGACCTCGCCCCGCGCCGCACGCGCGTACCGGCTCCAGAACACCAGGGCCAAGATGAGGACGATGTTCCACAGGCCGGGGCCGCGCACGCTCGACAACAAGATCGCGAAGACGAGGGAGGGCAGAGTCAGCCACGCGTCGGTAATCCGCATGATGATCTGGTCCCACCACGTCCCCATGTACCCGGCCAGGACGCCGAGCAGTGTTCCGATGGCGCCGGCGACCAGCGTGCCGGTCAGGGCCACCACGAGGGAGATGCGGGCCCCATACATGAGCCGGCTCAGCACGTCCCGGCCCAGGAAGTCGGTGCCCAGGGGCGTGGAGAGGTTTCCCGCGCTCGACCAGAAGGGAGGCACGTTGTCGAGGTAGGGGCAGCTGGGGGCGCTATATCGCGCCAGGCACTGCTCGCGCGTCGGCGGGACCGGATCGAGCTTGCTATGCGGGGCGAGGAGGGGAGCGAAGATGGCGACGAGAGCCAGGATGGCCAGCATCACGAGAGGAACAGAGGGGATCTCGAGCGCGAGGCTGTAGCCGCGCCTGGCCGCCCGCGAAACCGCGTCGATCGAGGGCGCGCGTTCCAAGATCGTCGCCATGCGGTCGGCCCCCCGTCCCTACCTCGACAGCCGAATGCGTGGATCGACGTACCCGTAAAGGACGTCGATGGCGAAGTTCAGCACCACGATCATCACCCCGGACATCAGCACCACGCCCTGCACCATCGGGAAGTCGCGGTTGCTCAGCCCGTCGTAGAGCAACTGGCCGACCCCCGGCCAGTTGAAGATGACCTCGATCACCACGGCGACGTTCACCATGACCAGGAGGTTCAACCCCGCCAGGGTCAGCACGGGGATCATGGAGTTCTTCAGCGCGTGCTTGGCCACCACCATGAGCTCGGGCACGCCTTTGAGGCGCACGAGCTTGATGTAGTCGCTGCCCAGGACGTCTAGCATGCCGGAGCGGGTGATCCGGAGCATCGCTCCGGAGAAATACCAGCCCAGGGCAAAGGCGGGCATGGCCAGGTACCGCCAGTCCGTGAACCAGAAGGAGACCCACGTCGACGGGGCTGTCCAGGCGAAGGCGCTGCGGCCCTTACCCAGGACGGGAAGCCAGCCCAGCTCGATCCCGAAAACGATGATCAGGACCAGGCCAACGAAAAAACCCGGGAAGGACAGCCCGAGCAGCGCGAACATCTTGCCGAAGTTGTCCCACCAGCTGTTCACCTTCAACGCCGACAGCATCCCGAGCGGCACGCCCAGGACGATGGAAATGACGAACGCCGCGAACCCGAGCTTGAGCGAGTTCGGCAACCGCTCGAAGTAGATGTCCCGGACGGGCAGCGACTTCTCGAAGGAGTGTCCAAAGTCTCCTCGCAGCAGATTCCCGATGAAGCTGGCGTACTGCTGAGGGAGGGGCTGGTCCAGACCCCATCGGCTCCTCAGCGCTTGCAGGTAAGCCGCATCCGCGCCCGTCTCGCCCTTCATCTTGACTGGGTCTCCGGTGAGCCGAACCAGTCCGAAGATGATGGTGACCAGGAGCCAGAGCGTGATGAGGCTGTAGGCGCCCCGGACGAGGATGTACTTCCTCACGGCGGCCCCGTCAGCGATCGGCCTTCACTTCCCAGACTTCCCAGGGCCACGGATAGGGGGCGTGCAGGGTGTCCCAGTAGCGCTCGAACCCCTTGCCCTCTGGGAGCACTCGCGGACCCACCGCGGGCACGAAGGGGTTCCAGTAGATGGGCACGAAGTAATACTCCTCGATGAGGATCCGCTGGATCTGCTTGATCAGCCGGTCCCGCTCCTCCGGCTTGATGCTCGCCTGGTGCTTCGTCCACAGCTCCTCAATGTGCGGCTCGCACACGAAGGAAGAAGGGCTCCCGCAGACGGCGTACACGCTGATGGGCGCCTTGGCGCCGCCCGGCCTCGGGTCGATGTTCTGCACGATGGTCCGGTTGCCCTGATATCCCTTGCGGCCCTGACCGATCTTGGCTCGGAAGGCCGGCCCCTCCACCGCCTGGAGCTTGCCGCGAATGCCGACCGCGCGAAGGTCGGTGACGATGCGCTCGCCCATGTCTAGGTACGGAACGAAGGGCACGAACCACTCGAACTCGAAGCCGTTGGGGAACTTGGTTTGCGCCAGCACCTGTTTCGCCTTCTCTGGGTTGTACTCCGGCACCGGCAGATCCTTCCCATCTCCCTTCAGGGCGTCGCGGTTTTCCGGGCTGATCCAGTTGCCCCACGGGATGCCGATGTCCTGCGATTCCTGCTTGGCCAGGAACTGCCGGTTGATGGCCAGGCTCACCGCCTGACGGACGCGCTTGTCGTGGAAGGGACTGTCGGGCTCGTTATACCCGGGGAACATCACCCACCAGACGCTCGTGAAGTTGGGGACCCATCGGAGGGACTTGTCCGCCATCACCCGGGGCAGGAGCTTCCCCGTCATACCGAAGGCCAGGTCCAGCTCGCCGGTCTGCAGCCCCGCCACCCGCGCCGCGAGCTGACTGATGCCCTTGACAACAATGGTCTTGGTCGCGGGGGTGCGCCGCCAGTACTCCTCCCAAGCCTCGAACACCATCTGGACGCCAGCCTCCTGGCTGACGAACTTGTACGGACCCGCGCCGAGTGGCTTGGCCTTGAACCCGTCCCGGCCAACCTTCTCGTAGTAGTGCCGGGGAACGATCCACCCGATGCCGCTGACCCCGCCGTTATAGAGGTCCAGGAACTCGAGGAAGGGCTCCCGAAAGTGGAAGACGATGGTGCGGTCGTCAACGAGCTGGATGTTCTCGAGCTTGTCGCGGAAGAGCTTGGTATAGGCACCCTTGTAGTTCTCATAGGTCCACTTCACGTCGGCCGTGGTGAGCGGATGGCCATCCTGGAACTTGAGCCCCGGGCGCAGCCGGAAGGCGGCCCTCCGGAAATCCGCCGACACCTCCGCCTGCTCGGCCAGGCTGTAGGTAACCTCGCCTTGCGGCATGGGCTTGATCAGGGCGTCGTGGACCAGGTAGTCATACGTCTGCTGCGTGAGGGCATACGAGTGCTCCAGCGGATCGAGCCATCCGGGGTCCAGGGCGAAGTGCTGGGCGATGGTCAATGTACCCTTGGCCTTGCCCCGCGCGGGCTCGATCTGCGCGTCCTTGATATCCAGCTTGGCGAACGGCCCGGAGAGGATTGGCGTCCGCGTCGGTTTCTGGGCCGCCGCGTCACCAGTGGTCGCCACCAGGGCCAGTGCCGCGATCAGGCCCAGAAGCGCCCTGCGCATCGCGCTCCTCCTTGCCAGGAACGAGGGGAGGTGACGGCGGGAGGGCAATGTCGCACGACATCGGGTCATAAGCGGTCCTCCTCACCCTCGACGACGAGGGGCTGATTCAGAGCACGAGAAGGAGAGCGAAACCCGTCCGAGGAAGTTGCACCATTATCCGCGGGTCGACCCGCTTGTCAATTTCCCTCTGATAACGCGGAGGGAGCCGGCGGCGGCCTACCAGAACTCGCGAGAGGCGCGGCGAGCGCCCTCCGCCAGGCTGGCCATCTTGGCCCAGACAACGCCCGGATCCACGGCCGCCTGGCCGACCCAGGTGCCGAAGCCGCAGTCGCTCCCCGCAATCACGTTTTCCCGGCCCACCAGCTTGGCATAGCGGCCAATGCGTTGGGCGACCAGATCCGGGTGCTCGATGTAGTTGGTCTTCGATTCCAGGACGCCGGGGATGATGACTTTGCCTTCCGGCAGCTTCACGCGCTCGAAGACCGTCCATTCGTGTCCATGGCGCGGGTTGGCGGCCTCGAAGGAAATGCCGCTCGGCCTGGCTTCGAGCACGATGTCGATGATGTCGGCGAGTGGCACGTCGTAGTGGTGCGGCCCCTCGTAGTTTCCCCAGCACACGTGCATGCGGAGCTGGTCGGGTGGGATGGCGGCCAGTGCATGGTTGAGCGCCTCGATGTGGAGGCGGGCCATTCGCCGGAACTCTTCGAGGCTCAGGTCGGCGAACTGGATGTGCCGGCCCATGGCCAGGTCGGGGCAATCGATCTGCAAGACGAGGCCGGCGCGTGCGACGCTTTCGTATTCGTGACGCATCGCATCGGCGATGGCGAAGAGGTAGGCCTCGTGACTCGGGTAGTGCGTGTTGCGGAAAAAGAGCGAGATCACGCCGGGCGACGCCGCGCTCAAGAAGCCCTCCGCCTGACTCCGCTGGAGCGCCGCGCTGAGATTGTCCGCGTCGGTCTGCGCCGCCTGCGGGTCGCGCACGCTGATCGGGCCATCGCACGCCGGGGTCTTGCGCCGGGAGCGACCGGGATCGCCGAACACGCGCTTGGCCAGCTCGGGATAGTCCACCAGATCGCGGTAGCGCAGCGAGCCGCTCTCTCCGCCGAACCCGTACAGGCGGTCCTTGATGTACGTGGCGTAGCTCGGCTTGCTCAGCTCGCCGTCGTTGATGATGTCGAGGCCGATCTCGGTCTGCTTGCTGGCGATCTCCGCCACCGCCGTCCGGATGCGCGCCGCCAGCGCGGCCCGGTCGACCGGCACGCCCTCCTCGCGGGCGAACATCATCCGCACCAGGTCGTCCGGCCGCGGCAGGCTGCCGGTGTGGGTGGTGAGGAACCGCTCGGTACTGCGCTTCATCGGCGTCGTCCCTCCCGCGCTGGTCGCCTCGGCTGCTTTTCCCTAACCGCTGGCGCGCTCCTACGCCGAGGGCGATCGGAGCTGACGGGCCATCCGATCGGCCATCAGCGGACGGACTTTGTAGGGGATGTTGTCGCAGACGTGATTGCCCTCCGGAAAGACCACCAAGGTGGCGACCCCGTCCGCCTCCCGCCGCATCTGCTCTGATTCCTCGACCGGGCACACGGTGTCGAGGCCACTGTGGACGATCAACAAGGGGCACGTCATCTGCTTGAGGATTCCCGCGAGTCCACGCCAGATACCAGCAGGCGCGGATAGCGGAGCTGGATCGCCTCCTTGAGAAGGTCTGCCGACACGTTCGCTCTCCTTGCTCAGCTCAATCGGCGGAGCCCAGGCCACCCGCGCCAAGGCGTCCCACGCGCGATATCGAGGGGTCTGGGGGGCCATTTCGGGGCCCCCGATCTCCCTAATCCCGTGCGACTAACTCGGCGACCGGCACCCCCGACCGGAACCGCTCCACCAGTTTGTCCGGATCGTATTCGACTCCGATCGGGTTCTGGTCGAAGGCCGGGCTCAGCA
>JBKPAK010000019.1:0-16636 GCA_046726415.1 Candidatus Methylomirabilota bacterium | reverse complement strand
GCAGCCCGTCTACGAGGTCCCACACGCCCATGCGGGCCTGTGGATCGAGGCCGGTGGTGGGCTCGTCGAGGAAGAGAAGGCGAGGGCGATGCACGATGGCCCGCGCGATCATCAGCCGGCGGCGGTAGCCGCCCGACAGCGTCTCGGGCTTGTGGCGCGCGTACTGGCGCAGATCGAAGCGCTCGAGCAGTTCGGCCACCCGCCGGCCCAGCTCGGGTGGACGCGGCCGGAAATAGCTGCCGGCGACGCTCAAGTTCTGCTCGACGGTGAAGTCGCCGTCGAACGTGTCGTCCTGGGTGCAGACACCGATCGAACGCTTGGCGCGCGGGAGATCGCGCCCCAGCTCGACCCCGTCCACGTGGATGCGCCCCGCGTCGGGATGGAGGAAGCCATAGAGCAGGCGGAGCGTGGTGGTCTTGCCGGCGCCGTTGGGGCCCAGCAGGCCGAGGATCTGTCCGGCCGCGCAGACGAGCTCCACCCCGTCGACGACTCGTCGTCCCCCGAGATGCTTGACCAGACCGCGTGCCTGGAGAAGCACTGACATAGACCCTTGAGTCTACAGGCACATCGATGTCCTGACGATGACAACCGTGAGACCCCGCCGCGGCCGTGCTGTCCACGATGATCATCGAGCTGCGCCGCCAAAGCGTTCCTGGGCCTCCGCGCGCAGCTTCACCTTCTGGATCTTGCCCGAGCCCGTCATCGGGAAGTCTGCGACGATGACGACGTGCCGCGGGATCTTGAACCTGGCGATCTTGCCCCGGCAGAAATCGACGATCTCGGTCTCGGCGACGTGCCAACCGGGCTCGACTCGGACGAAGGCGACCCCCACTTCGGACAGGCGCGCGTCAGCCAGACCCACCACGGCGGCCAGGTTGATCGCGGGGTGGGTCATCAGGAAGGCCTCGACTTCCATGGGGTCCACGTTCTCGCCACCGATCTTGAGCATGTCTTTGTAACGCCCGATGAAGCGCAGGTGACCGTCGGGTCGGATGACCCCCATGTCTCCCGTGTGGACCCAACCCTCCTCATCGATCGTTCGCCCCGTCTCCTCGGGATTTTTGAAGTAGCCCCGCATGGTCATGTAGCTCCGCACGAGAATCTCGCCGGCTATCCCCGTGGGCTGCTCTCGCCGGCTCTCGGGATCGATCACGCGGATCTCGTAGCCGGGCGCCGGGTAGCCGGAGGCCTCCACGCATTGCTCGGCGGTGGAGCCGAGAAAGCTCAAGGCGGCCCCTACCCCGAACTCGCTCATGCCATATCCGGAGAGGAAGGGGCCGAAGACCTCGCGGGCACGGCTGGCAATGGGCACCGAGCTGAACATGCCCGAGGCCAGAATGCCCGTGCGGACGCTCGACACGTCGCGCGGCGCCCGCGCGTGCGCCTCTAGGAGCTCCTTCAAGTGCGTGTCGAAGCCGTGGAGCACGGTGGCTCCCTCCTGCTCCAGGAGGGCCAGGCTCTCGGCGGGATCGAAACCCTCCGTGAGAACTTGGCGGGCGCCGGACACCATCGACATCAACGCGCCCTCGGCGAAGCCGAACAGGTGGAACAGCGGCAGGTACATGAGGATGACGTCGGAGGGCGTCATGGCCATGCGGTTGGCGCGATCGATGATGTTGCGCACGATGGCGTGATCGTGCAAGACCCCTTTGGGAAATCCCGTCGTCCCTGACGTGTAGAGAAGGAAGGCGATGGCATCGGGATCGACGGCCGCCGCGCGCTCCCGCAGCTGCGCGTCAGTCACCCGCCCGCCCGCCGCCACGAGCCGATCCCACGCGATCACGTGGTCGGGCAGGCCGTCTCCCAGAGTCACGAGCCTCCGCAGGCCCGGGAGCGTTCCCGCCACCTCGCGCGCCATCCCCAGGTAGTCGATGGGACCCGAGTGGGCAGTCATGATCAGCGTCGTGGTTTCCGCGTGGTGGAGGACATAGGCGAGATCGCTCGTGCGAAAGCGCGTGTTGATCGGCACCAGCACCGCCCCGATCTTCATCGTCGCGAACATCGCCTCGATCCATTCGGGACGATTGAGCATCCACAGGGCGACCCTCTCGCCCGGCTCCATCCCCAGCGCGATCAGACCGCGCGCGACCCGATCGACGCCGTCCGATAGCTCGGCGAAGCTCCACCGCCGGCCCTGGAAGCACAGCGCCTCCCGTCCGCCCCATCGCCGTACCGCTCGCTCGGGCAGCGAGCCGATGGTGTGCTTCTCGAACCACACGCGCCCCATGGCCGGTCCTCCTCCCGACGTTCGCCGCGTTGCTCCGCGTTATACTGCGCTGAGACGCCGCGTCACCCGACCCACACCACACGGAGATGACGACACCCATGACCACTGCCCTGCACAAGTCCGAGTCCCCGGGTATCTCCCATCCGTGGCCGGATCCCCCGCCGATGGGCGGGATCATCCCCGTGGCCCCGGGCATCAAATGGCTCCGCATGCCGCTGCCCTTCCGGCTCGACCATATCAATCTCTATTTGCTGGAGGACGGGGAGGGGTGGACGGTCGTCGATGCAGGTATCGGCCTCGACCGTACGCGGGAACTTTGGCAGGGCGTGCTCGACAGGGAGCTGGACGGCCAGCCGATTGCGCGCGTGTTCGTCACCCACTTCCACCCCGACCACATGGGCAACGCGCACTGGTTGACCGAGCGCAGCGGGATCGACCTGTGGTGCAGCCAGGGCGAGTGGCTGATGGCGCAGCTCGCCTGGCGTGCGGGTGACATCGACGAGCGCGCCGGGTATTACCGGCGCAACGGCGTGAGCGGCGCCCAGCTCGACTGGCTGGGCGAGCGCCGTCACTACTACGTGAAGATGGTGCCGTCGGTGACCCCCTCCTTCCGCGCTGTCCGAAACGGCGACGTCATCGTCATTGGCGAACACCAGTGGCACGTGATGACGGTGTTCGGCCACTCGCCGGAGCAGGCCATCCTCTACTCGCGCGATGCGGGAGTGTTGATCGCCGGCGACCAGATCCTCCCCAAGATTACGACCAACGTCAGCGTGTGGCCGGATCAGCCGCTGGGCAATCCGCTCCGCCTGTACCTCGAGTCGCTCGACGGCTTCCGCGAGATGCCGGATGAGACCCTCGTCTTGCCCTCACACGGCCTTCCCTTCCAAGGTTTGCAAGTGCGCCTAGGACGGCTGCACCACCACCACGACGAGCGACTGGCCAGGTGCCTGGAAGCGCTCGTGGAGCCGCGAACGGGTGCCGAGGTCTTGCCGGCCCTGTTCACGCGTGACCTCGACCTGCAGCAGTTCGGCTTCGCGTTCGGCGAGACGCTCGCTCACCTGCACTATCTCGAGTGGGGCGGACGCGCAAAGCGCATCATCGGAACCGACGGCCTCCACCGGTTCCAGAGGGTTTAGAACTTGGGGACTGCGAAATGGCCTCCAGGTCCCGCAGAGCTCGGGCGCCCCCCGGCCTAGCCAGGGCGCGCCTCGAGCCCGCGCTCTCGCCGCCTGCCGCTGGCCGCAGAGCCAGTCAACTTGCCGCCTACTGCTCGCCGCAGAGCCAGTCAACTCGCCGCCTACTCCTAGCCGCAGAGCCAGTCGGCGAACTCGGAGAGAGTCCTGAACTCGGCCTGGGCGCCCGACGGCTCTGCAGGCCTCTCGCCCTTGCGATTGATCCAGGCGACGGGGATGCCCTGACGCCGGGCGGGCGTCACGTCGTGAAAGTAGCTCTGCGCCGCATGCAACCAGCGCTGTCCGCCCAGCCTCGCGCGCGCCGTCTCGAAGTGACTCGCCGCAGGTTTGTAGGAGCGCACCTGCTGGGCGGTGATGATCAGCTCCGGATCGAAGGCGACGGTGAAGTGACGCCGGGTACCGGCCAGGAGCGCGTCGTCGACGTTGGACAGTATGCCCAGGCGGCAGCCGGCACGGGCCAGGCGCTCGAGGGCACCGTTCGTGTCGTCAAAAGGCATCCAGCTCGGCAGGCTGTCCGCCAGGAAGGTGGCGCGCGCGTCCGACAGCATCCAGCCCAGGCGCGCGGCCACACGCCGCGAGGTTTCCGTCAGCACGTCCCGGTAGGTGCGGAACGCCTCCGCCTGCACCACGGGCTCAATCTCATGATAGGCGGCCAATACCTGCTCCAGGGGAAGCGGCATGCCGTCCCCGGCCAGGGCATTCCGGAAGGCGGCGGCGATGCCTCGGTCCCAGTCGATCAGGGTCCCGTAGCAGTCGAACGTCACAACGTCCCAGTGCCTCACCGCGATCGCGCCTCCTCGAGATGCACGATGCTCGCATCCAGCGCCGGGCCGCGCACGCGCAGGCGGGCCAGCGTGATCGGCAACGCGAAGCGCCGTGGCCCGGCGCTCCCTGGATTGAGGAACAGCACCCCGTCGCGCTCCTCGATGCCGGGCCGGTGCGAGTGCCCGGCGATCACCGCCCGAAAGCCGGCGGCATGCGGATCGAGGTCGAGGTCCTTCACGTCGTGCAGGACATAGAGGCACACGCCGTCGATCTCCACGACGTCGGTCAGCGGCAGGGGCGCCGCCCAGGCGTCCCGATCGTTGTTGCCGCGCACGGCCACCACCGGAGCGATGCCGCGGAGCCGCTCCAGGACTTCGGGAGCGCCGACGTCTCCCGCATGAACGATCAGTTCGCAGCCCGACAGGGCGCTCAGGGCGGCGGGTCGCACCAGTCCGTGCGTGTCGGAGATGACCCCGACCAGGCGCTCGCTCACGGCAGCCCCCGATTGCGCCCCACCTCAGTTGCGCAACGCGGGCGGGAAATCCTGGAAGGCTTTCAGCATGGCCTCGTTGACCAGCGCGGGATCGCCGGGCTTCGTCATCTCACCGCTGGTGTACGCCCGCCAGACCAGCCGCTTCGTGCTGGCGTCGATGAGATCGACAATCAGCGTGCCTTCGGTGTAGGTGCGTACCCACCAATCGTTCCAACCTGGCGCCCACCAGCCTGGCCCCCACCCGCCCCACCAACCCCAGCAGCAGTATGCGATGGGGGCCGGAAAGCTCTCGACCTCCGTCCGGCGTTGCGCTCCGGCCACGTACGTCACGAGGAGGTCGCCGTCGTGGCTCACCGGACGCAGGCCTTTCGCCGACAGCTGAGCGGTCACTGCCTTGCGGACGCGATCCTCGAATAGCGTGTTGTCTCGGTCGATGAGGCCAAAGGCGCCGACGATCGTCCCCGGCTGGAACTGGAACGTCTGGTAGCGCGCGAAGTTCGCCTCCCCGTCGAAATCGGTCTGGACTTTGATTAGCGAGCAGGCCGACAGCAGCAACGCCAGCGCCAGAACGAGCCGGCCCGGCATCATCACCACTGAGGTCATCGCTTCTCACGCCTGGAGGTCACCGCGAGATATCCCGAGTCCGCCGGTGCGGCCAAGGTGGTCGGGCGTGGCCGGGCGAGATCGGGCGCGTTGTCGCAGATCGTCAGCACGTCGCCCTCCCGGACGAAGATACCCTTCCACGTCTTGCCCTTCAGCGTACCCTCCGTGTGCTGGAAGTCGATCACTGCTGGTGGCGCCCCGGCATAGTCGGCAGTGAACGTGCCCCTGTAGAGGGTCTTGCCCGCCTCCTCGATGGTGAAATTGTGTCCCGCGAGCACCAGGCGGTGTCCCTTCACGTCGGCGGCCGGCTGGCCATTGCGCACTGCGGACTCCGCCAGCCACGCGCCCTCGAGCGGTCTCGTGCTTTGGCCATGGGCGCCGACCCATACCGTCAGGGCCACCACACCGACCGCGAGGCAGATCAAGCGCTTCACCTTGCCCCTCCGGATACCTCCCACACAAGGTCACTCTCGCCTCGTACGATACTCCTTTCAGGACGGCGATAGGCCCCATCCGATGGTCTGAGCGGGATATAGTGATCCGCACGGGCGTCGTCGGGGCCCGAAGGGAATCGCCGGGCCTACGTCGAACCGGAGGGACATGCTGGTCCGGCTCAGGAACTTTCAAGGCCGCCGGGGCGACGCCAAGCAGATATGAGACACATCGAGATCGCGCCGACTTTCGAGGATTGGCAGGCGGTCGCGCGCACGCTCCTGCGCGACGCCGTCCCGCCGGAGGCGGTGACGTGGCGCGAGAGCACGGCCCCTCCCGGCTCGCTGTTCAGTGCGGGCGCGCAATCGGTCGAGGCTGCGGCCGGTGCGCCACCCATCATCCGTGTGCCGAAGGCATTCGTGGATCTTGCGCGCCAGGTCGCCACGCATGGCAATCCCGAACGCTGGCGGCTGCTCTACGAGGCCTTGTGGCGGATCGTCCACGAGCGCCGCGACCTCATCGCGGACGACGCCGATCCACTGGTCGAGCGCCTGCGGCTCATGGCGCGGGAAACGCGCGCCTCTCGACCGCCGTCCGGGCCCGCCCGGCGGCTCAGTGCCGTTGCGTCGACGTCGGCCTCCGACGAGGATGGCCCGCCGGTTCCGGGGGCAGGAGCATTCATCCCCGTCGGGGCCAATCTCGCCGAGCTGAGCACCGCCTCGACTCGCTGCGAGGGATGCGATCTCTATCGCCACGCCCGTCAGACCGTCTTCGGACGCGGGCCATCGGATGCCCGCGTCGTTCTCGTCGGCGAGCAGCCGGGCGATCAGGAAGACCAGCAAGGCGCTCCCTTCGTGGGACCTGCGGGAGAGGTCCTCGATCGCGCCCTGGTGGAGGTGGGGATCTCGCGAGAAAGCCTCTATGTCACCAACGTCGTCAAGCATTTCAAGTTCGTCGAGCGGGGGAAGCGGCGCGTTCACCAGACCCCGCGCATGTCGGAGATCAGCGCCTGTCGACCCTGGCTCGAAGCCGAGTTGGCGGTCATCAGGCCGGAGGCGCTCGTGTGCCTGGGTGCGACGGCCGCCCGGGCTCTCCTGGGCCCAGACTTTCGCCTCATGAAGGAGCACGGCCGCTGGGTCGAGAGCCGCTGGGCCCGGAAGACGATGGCGACCCTGCACCCCTCGGCGGTGCTCCGCGGAGAGGACGAGGCCGCTCAGGCCCATCTCTACGCCATGCTGGTGGAGGACCTCCGCCTCGTTGCGAGAGGGTGATGCGCGGACTGGGGGCTGGGCGCGGGAGGGCGGTCTCAGTCGGTGATGGCCACGACCTCGACCTCGACGAGAAGATCGGGGTGGGAGAGCCGTCGAACCTCAACGGTGGTGCTGGTGGGCAGCGCGATCCCGAAGTACTCCATGCGCACGTCCACGTGGCGCATGAACTCGTCGATGTCGGTCACGAACGTCGTCATCTTCACCACGTCGGCGAGGCTCGCTCCCGCGGCGGTCAGGCCCGTCTTGATGTTCTCGCACACCTGCCGGATCTGGACGCGCATGTCGCCCTTTCCCACCACGTTGCCGCTGACATCACGGGAGAGCTGACCGGCCATGAAGACGAGCCGGCGGCCCTCCACGGTGACCACGTGCGAATAGAGCGTGTGGCCGCCCACCACGCGGGGAGCGAGCCCTTCGGGCTGGATGTTCCGTCGCTTGACCGCCATCGTCGGCACCTCCTCGACTGGACCGAATCATACTAGGCGCACCCCCGATTGCCATGGGCCTCGGACGGACCACGCGATTCGCGCCGACTCCACCCGGTGGGCGGCGGGTGAACGTGATGCGCGCAGGACGCGCTGGCCTGAAGGACCTGGCGCCGCCGCCCGATCTGTTCGCTGACTTCCAGAAAGAGAAGGGGGCTCTGCGGGCGACGGGCCTCGACGCAGCGGGCCTGCACACCGAAACCTTCCGGCGCGTTCGCTACCGCGAGCGTTACCTGTCTTCCATCCGCGCCAGCGCCGAGGCGATGGCCACCCTTCGCAGCCTGGTCCAGGACGCTCGAGCGAGCGACGTGTACTTGATGTGCATGTGCCCGTACCGCACTCCCGGTGAGGCCTGCCACACGTACCTGCTGCTCGAGCTGGCCCGCGAGCTGGACCCCGATCTGACTATTCTCGCCGAGCCACGGCCCCGCCAGGTCGCGCGCTGATCAGCTTCACGCGGTAGTCGAGGCAGCAGAGTGGCCCCCGACCTCGGCGAGAGTCGTCGCGCCTTCTCGCGACCTGAGGTAGGATAGCGAGCTGTCGCCCCCGGGTCGGGCCTTCCCGGCCCAAAGCGGCCAGACACAACAAGGCCGGGAGACTCGAGTGGACCGATGGAGCCGTTGAAGAAAGTGCGGTTGGCGGCCGGTGTCGCCCGTGTGGCGCGGCTGACTCCCGAGCGCTTCCTGGAAGCCGCGAGCAAGCGCTTCGCGCGCGAGCGCCCCGATCGCTGCTCGAAATGCGGGAGTACCTTCATGTGCCACGAACCCGCCTTCGTCCATTGTCGCTATTGCGGGAAAATCGCGCGCATCGCCAATGCCTCACTGGCTGATCAGGAGACCTTCGAGATCCGTTCCGGCCTTCGCCTGGCTTGCTGATCACGCCGGCCGCGCCATCCTGGCTATACGCGCACTCACTATGCCCGTGAATCTGGTAAGTTGGCTGGAGGGCGTAAGCCCCCGGAATCTGGAAATACACCACGAAGGAGTCGCCGAATGGCTCGGTACACGCGCCGCAGCATGATCGCAGGCGTGCTTTCCATGGCCGTCGGTGCTACGAGCGCTCGCCGCTCCGCCGCCGCCGACGACGCGCAGGAAGCGGAGCAACTCGTTGAGAAGTCGCGTCTCACCTTCGAGAGCTTTCGGGCCGACTCGAATCTGGAAGCGTTCCGAGACCTTCTCCGCACCGCGCGAGGGATTTTCCTGGCGCCGTCCGTCCTGCGTGGAGCCTTCTTCATCGGAGCCGCCGGCGGGAGCGGCTGCTTCCTGGCCCGCGACGAGAAGACGAGTCGCTGGGCTGGTCCGGCGTTCTACACCCTGGGCGAGATGAGCTTCGGCTTGCAGGCAGGCGGCGACTCCTCCGAGGTGGCCTTGCTCGCCATGACCGAGCGCGGCGTATCCGCCATGCTCAGCACGAATATCAAGCTGGGCGTCGACGCCAGCATCGCGGCGGGCCCGTTCGGCATCGGGGCCACCGCGGCCACCGCCAACACCAGCGTAGACCTCCTCTCCTTCTCGCGCTCGAAGGGACTGTACGGCGGAATCTCGCTGCAGGGCGCCGCCGTGGCGGTGCGTGGCGCGCTGAACCGCGCCTTCTACGGCAGGGATGTCTCACCGACCGACATCTTGATCCGCCAAGAGGTTTCCAATCCAAAAGCGAACCCACTGATCGTGGCCGTGGCGCAGGCGGCGGCGCGGTGAGGCCCGACGCTCAGGTGACGCGGTAGACCTCCACCGCCGTGGCCTTACCCTTCACCATCACCGCTGGCAGTGGCTCGAGACCGGAGGCGCCCTCGAGCCGGCGGGCCGTCTCCGCGCTCACCAGGATGTCCGAGCCGAGGTCCTTGTTCAGCGCCTGAAGACGCGCGGCCAGGTTCACCGGATCGCCCACCAGAGTCCAGGAGAGCCGATCGGGACTTCCGATGTTTCCGGCCAGGACTCGGCCGGTGTGGATCCCGATTCCGTGCCGCAGTAGAGGCCGCCCCACCCGCGCGCGTTCTGCGTTCCAGGCGTAAAGGCGTCGACGCATCTCGCAGGCCGCCTGCACGGCCAGCTCGGGATGGCGAGGGTGCGGGATGGGAGCACCAAACACCGCCTCGATCTCGTCTCCGATGTACTGCAGGACGAGGCCGTGGTGCCCGCGAATGGCGTCCTCCATCAGCGTGAAGTAGGCGTTGAGGTCGCCCACCACCTCGCGCGGGTCGTGGGCCTCCACCCACGGCGTGAAATCGCGCAGATCGGCGAAGAGGATGGTCACCTCTCGCATCTGCCCCTCCAGGGTTACCCGACCGGAGAGGATCTCGTCGCGGACCTCGCGGGTGACGTACTTGCCGAATGTCTCGCGGATCAGCTCGCGCTCGCGCAGACCGTCCACCATGCGGTTGAAGCCTTCCGCCACCGCGCCGATTTCGTCGTTGCTGACCACCGGGCATTGCACCTGGAGATTTCCACTGGCCACCTCGCCCATGGCCGCCTCGAGGTCGCGCAGAGGGCCGGCCACGCTGCGTGACACAAAGATCGAGAGCCCGACCGCAGCTAACCCGCCCACCACCAGCATGAAGACGATGAGGGTGAGCAAGTCTTGGAGGAGGACGGCTCCCCTGGCCGCCTCTACCGCGAGGAGGGCGGCCGCGCGCGTGTAGCTCATCACGCCGACCAGGGCGAGCGGAACGAGGCTGACGAGGAGAAAGATTAGAATGAGCCGCGTGCGCACGCCGACGCGGAGGACACCGCGAGTCGAGCTGAGATCGCCGCGTGGGAAGTAATATGGCAGTCTCTGACGCCAGAGCTGCTCGGCCGCGAAAAAGATGAAGGCGGTGGTGACCGAGCCCGCGATGACGGTGATGCCGAACACCGAGCGCAGGGCGGACGTGGGCGACAAGAGCCCCGCCGCCAGCAGCGGCCACAGGATTCCCCATACGCCTCCCGCCAAGATCCACCCGATGAGAGCCATGCTCGCCAGCATGTAGGGCAGCAGGAGCGCGCGTTGGCGGACCAGCGTGTCCTCCACCGCGGAGGGGCTATCCTGGCGGGCCGCGGCGATGAGAGGACGGATCCACCGGCGAGATCTCCAGACAGCCGCGAGGCCCAGCGCGGCGAACGCGACGAGCGAGTACGCGATCTCGACGGGCGTGACGCGGCTGAGTTCCTCCGGTCCCTGGAAGTCGACGAAGCGGAAGTAGAAGAAGGTCAGCAGGGCTCCCAGGAAGTTGCCGAGGAACAGCAAGAGCGATAGTTTCGCGCTGATCGCCTTGGCCGCGGCCCGCGTCGCGCCTTCCGCCACACGCGGATTGTACAAAGGTCCGATCCTGCGGCTCGGGGCGCTGGAAAGCGCCCCGTCTCCCTAGCGGGGACTGGCCTCAGAGGGCGCCCCGGCGCCCGTGGCGCGAGCCGTCTCACCGAGGGCCGTGGCCCGCCCCAGCTGGGTGAGGACGAATGCGTAGTCGAAGGCCGTCTCCCGCAGGGCGTCGTAGCGACCGGAGGAACCTCCGTGGCCCGCGTCCATGTTGGTCTTGAGCAAGAGGAGGCCGTTGCCCGCCGCCGTCTCCCGCAGCTTGGCCACGTACTTGGCGGGCTCCCAGTACATCACCTGGCTGTCATTCAGCGAGGTGCGCACGAGCATGGCCGGATAGCGACGTCCCCCTGCATTGGTGTAAGGGCAATAGCTCTTCATGTACTCGTAGTGCTCGCGGATCTTGGGATTGCCCCACTCCTCGAACTCCCCCACCGTCAGCGGCAAGGACTCGTCGAGCATCGTATTGATGACATCGACGAAAGGCACGCGGAGGACGGCGGCTCGAAACAGCTCCGGTCGCATGTTGAGGACCGTGCCCACCAGGAGTCCCCCGGCGCTGCCTCCCTCGATCACCAGACGATCAGGCGACGTATAGCCCTGGGCGATCAGGAACTCGGCGACCGCGATGAAGTCGGTGAAGGTGTTCCGCTTGGCCATCATGCGGCCCTGGTCGTGCCAGCGCTTGCCCAACTCGCCGCCGCCACGGATGTGGGCGATGGCCACGCTCACTCCCCGCTCCAAGAGACTGAGCCGGTTCGACGAGAAGAGCACCGGGTACGGGATGCCGTACGAACCGTAGCCGACGAGATCGAGCGGACTCGAGCCGTCCCGCGGGGTATCGACCCGCGTCACCAGAGAGATGGGGACGCGCGTGCCATCCGGCGGCGCGGTGGCATGCAGGCGCTCCGAACGGTACCGGCTGGCGTCGTAGCCACCGAGTATTTCGGACTGCTTGAGGAGGCGGAGCCGCCGCTCGGCCACATCATAGTCGTACACGGAGGGTGGCGTGACCAGCGACTCATAGCGGATGCGATAGCTGCCGGTGGCGAACTCGGCGTTGGCGTCCTGGGTGACGTCGTACGTGGGCTCCGGGAACTGGACGTCATGCGTGCCGCCGGCGGCCAGGCTCGTCACCTGGAGGCGAACGAGGCCGTCCTGGCGTTCGTGCGCCACATAGTGGTCGGCGAACACGTCGAGGTCCTCCAGCATCACCGTTTCGCGGTGAGCGATCAGCTCCTCCCACCGCTCCGGCCCCGGATCGCTCACCGGCGCCCGCACCAGACGAAAGTTCCGCTGACCGCCGCCGTTGGTGCGGATGTAGAAGAAGGCGCCCCCGTGGTCCACGTCGTATTCGTGGTCCTTTTCGCGCGGAGCGATCAACCGCCAGGTTCCGGCCGGGTCGGAAGCCGGCAGATAGCGCACCTCGGCCGAGGTGTAGCTCCGCGAGGTGACGAACACGAACGCGCGGCTGCGCGAGCGCCACACCCCGAGGCGAAACAGCTCGTCCGTCTCTTCGTAGAGAAGCACGTCCTCGGCGAGGTCCGTGCCGAGGCGGTGCCGCGAGAGCCGATACGGTCGCTTGGCGTGATCCTCGACGACGTAGAAGAGCGTCGCGGTGTCCGCCGCCCACGCCACGCTGGAAACCTTCTCGACGCGATCGGCGAGGAGCGCGCCCGAGCGCAGATTCTTCACGAAGAGCGCGTACTCCCGAAAGCCAGTATAGTCGAGCGAGTAGGCGAGCAGGGAGCCGTCGTCGCTGACCGTGTAGACGCCGAGCGAGAGGAAGGGGTGGCCAGCGGCGAGGGCGTTGAGATCGAGGGTGATCTCCTCCGGGGCATCGACACTTCCCTTCCGACGGCAGTAGATCGGGTACTGTCGGCCCTTCTCGGTGCGCGAGTAATAGAAGTGGTTACCGTGCCGGTAGGGCACGGACTGATCGTCCTCCTTGATGCGGGCTAGCATCTCCGCGTACAGCGCCTCCTGGAAGGCCTCGGTCGGCTTCATGACCGCCGCCGTATAAGCGTTCTCGGACTCCAAGTAGGCCGTGACCTCGGGGCGGTCTTTCTGGCGGAGCCAGAAGTAATCGTCCTGGTGGCGGTCTCCGTGGATCACGTCAACCCGGGAAATTTTCCCGGCGCTCGGGGCTTGTGGGATAGGCTCCATCGGCCCGTCAAGTCTATACCGAACAGATCAGACCCGCCGGTCGCCGCGCCAGGCGATCCAGAGACCGCTCCCGATGATGATGGCCGCCCGAGCCACGTCCACACACTCGGCACATCGCCGAACACCAGGTAACCGAGCACGGCCGCCCAGATGAGCTGCACGTAATGCATCGGGGAACATGCAGACGAACAACAACGTCGCGCTGGCGATGAACAGGACGCCGCGGAGGATGTGTGTCTCGCGCGGCGAGGTGGCGTCAGCGGACACGCCGCGGGGTCGGGCGGTGCCCGGAGCCTACCACGGCTCGTCGTGCACGAGCTCGCTGAGCGCGTCCATGAAAGCGGAGTCTCGTCGAGAGAGTGGCCTCCTCAGCAGCCGAGCTGCCGCGCGAGATCCACGAAATCGGACGCGGCGATGTCGAAGTCGTGTTCCGGCTTCACATCTCGAGTCTGGTTCGGACCGTGTTCGGCCGGGCGCGCCACGAAGGCCGTGCAAAATCCGCAGCCCCGGGCCGCCACGAGGTCGCCGTTGTGGGCGGCAACCATCAAGCATTGCGCCGGGGCCAGTCCGAGGAACTCGGCCGTCCGGAGATACGCTTGGCGCTGAGGCTTGTAGTGGCCCGCCACTTCGGCCCCCAGCACCGCGTCCCAGGGCAGGCGCGCCCGCTTGGCCATGTTGACGATGAGGGCGACGTTGCCGTTGGAAAGCGTGGCGAGAATGTAGCGCTGCTTGAGTCGGGTGAGCCCTTCCACCGCGTCGGGCCACGGATCCAGGCGGTGCCACGCCCGGTTGAGGAGGTCGATCTCCCCCTCACCGAGTCCCTTGACCGCGAACTGCTCGAGAAGGCGGTCAAGGGCTATGCGGTGGAGGTCGTCGAGCTTGGTCCACGGCATGGTGCCACTCCGCACGCGCTCCATCATCGGCTGATAGAGGCCTCGCCAGGCGTCGGCGAACGCGGCCCAGTCGACGTGGGTCAGGCCCTTGCTGCGGCCGAGTGCCTCACCTTCGCGGATGATCCTGCTCCGCCAGTCCACGACCGTGCCGAAGACGTCGAACGTCAGTGCGCTGATCGATGCCGGATCCATCTCGCTCTCCTCCACGACACGTGTCCAGCTAACGGGCTATTCGATTCGAAAACTATCGAGCTAACCGGTCATTCGATTCGAAAACGCTGAGTGATACGCGACGAGGCCGCCGTACCCTCCCGGACTCACGCGGCCGAGCATCATGGCCATGAAGACCTCGTCGGGCACTGCGTACTCACTCCAGAGCCCCAGCTCACGCGCCGGACGGAACCCGAACCGCGGGTAATACCCCGGATGCCCCAGCACCACGACCAGGTCGTACCCGAGCGCGGCGCAACGCCCGAGGCCCTCCTGCACGAGACGAGTGCCGATTCCCTGGCCCTGGTGCTGCGGCCCCACCGCCATCGGCCCGAGCCCGACGGCATTGCCCGGCGCCGGGCACGTGCCGATGGTGACCGGGCTGAAGGCGATGTGACCCACGATCTGATCGCGCCGCTCGGCGACCAGGGAGAGGTAGCCAGGTGCCGCCGCCCGGAGCGCATCGACCACGTCCGCCTCGAGGGCGCGACGGAACGCCGCCTCGATCAGACGTCGGACTGCACGGCCATCGACTGGGGATTCCGGCCGGACGACCACCACAATGCGTCCGAGACTGCCGCTCAGTTCCCCATGACGAGGCCGCCGTCGACATTGAGGGCCTGCCCCGTCATGTAATCAGCATCAGCACTCACCAGGAACGCCACCACCGCCGCCACGTCCTCCGGCCGCTCGGGACGCCCGAGCGGGATGTGCCGGATTCTCCGCTTCCAGGCTTCGCCGGAACCGAGGCCCTCCAGCTTCCCCCACTCCTGGTCGATCTGCTCCCACATCGCCGTCTCCACCGCGCCCGGGCACACGCAGTTCGACGTGATCCGGTCGGGGGCCAGAGCCTGGGCGGCCGAGCGGGTGAGGCTGACCACCCCGGCTTTCGACGCCGAGTAGGGCGTCATGAGATGGTTCCCGCCCCGGTACGACGCGATGGATGCCGTCTGAATCAGCTTGCCTCGCAGCTCCGATCCCGCGATCGGATCCTGCCCCCGCATGCGGCGCGCGACGGCCTGCAGGACGAAGAACACCGCGCGGAGGTTCACGGTCATCACGCGATCCCACTCCTCTTCCGTGACGTCCAGCATCGGCTGGACGCGGATGACGCCGGCGTTGTTGAGGAGCGCGTCGAGCCGCCCCCACCGGCGGTAGGCCTCGTCGACCATGTGCTCGATGTCGTCGCGCCGCGTGACGTCGGCCCGGATCGCCGCTTGACCGAGCTCGCTCGCGAGCTTCTCCGCCCCGGTGCCGTCGACGTCGGCCAGCACCAGACGGGCGCCCTCGGCGGCCAGCCGTCGCGCGCAGGCGGCGCCGATGCCGCGCGCCGCACCCGTGATCAGAACCGTGCGGCCCTCCAGTCGTGCCATCATTCCTCCCCGTGCCATGGAATCCTCTCGCGATGTCGCGGCTACTTGTCGAGCCAGGCGACCATGAGGCGGCCACCGTAGTCGTGGCCGAAATTGGGCCCGAAGTTCTTGACATAGGGCTCCCACGCGGCCACGGCGGTGACCGAGGGGCCGTACACCATGTACACCTGCTCGGCCAGATATCGCTGGAGGTCGAAGATGATCTCTCGCCGCTTGCTCACGTCGAACGTCCGCCGCTGCAACCGAATCATCTCGGTGACCTTGGGGTCGTTGACGCCGCTGGCGTTGTTGATCTGGCCGGGGACGTGATACCGGTAGAGATAGCTGTCGGGATCGGTCCAGGCGCCAAAGAGGCCGCCGCCCATCTTGTCGAACTTGCCGAAAATGGTGCTGGCGATGAACGCGCCGTACTCCTTGAGCTTCAGCTCGACGTCGACCCCGGCGCTCTTCCAGTTCTTCAGCCCGATCTGCACGGCATCCAGATAGTCGGGGCCGTACACGCTGCCGGTGGTTTCCAGCGTCGTCTTGAAGCCGCGCGGCAAGCCGGCCTCGGTCAGGAGCCTCTTGGCGTCCGCGATGTTCTGCTCGTACAGGCTCCGTCCGAGCGGACCGAGCTGATCGATGGGAATGGACCACTCGCGCAGGGCCGAGGGGATGGCGGGATTGGGCAGACCGTGCCCCTGCGACCACGCGTTGGTCTCGAGGATCTCTTTCCAGTTGCTGGCGAAGGCCAGCGCTCGGCGCACCCGCACGTCCTTGAACGGCTCCTGATCGAGCTTCATCCAGGTGATGCCGCCGAACATCGTGGTGAACTCGCCGGTCTGCAGGTTGGGCTTGCGTTGCTTGGCCACCGGCAGGTCGAGCCGGCGGACGACCATGTCGTACTCGGGCGCGAAATCGTACTTGCCGGCGATCCAGGACGCGAGCCGCGACGACGGATCGTCGTCGATCGTCACCTCGACGCCGTCGACATACGGCAGGCCGGGCATGAAGTAGTTGGGGTTGCGCGCGAAGGTGAGCCGGACGTTGGGCTCGTAGCGCTCCAGCATCCAGGGGCCGGTGCCGATGCAGGTCTCCGGCTTCTTGAGGTCGCCGTACTGCTCGACGGCTTCCCTGGGAATGATCCAGGTGGAGGTCGAGGCCAGCGTCTCCAGGAACCACACGAACGGTTCCTTGAGGGTGTACTTGACCGTGTGGCGATCGGGTGCCTCGATGCGATCCACCTGCTCCAGGA